>PUKE01000025.1 GCA_003550425.1 Nitriliruptoria bacterium | reverse complement strand
CGAGCGCGGCACCCGAGAAGAACCCGGTCAGCATGGCGCTGGTCGCCGCCGCTGGTGCGGCCCGGTTCAGCCGCACCACAGTGAGGTCCATGAGCCCGTTCCAGCCCCACCCGGCGCCGAACGCCACGGTGACGATCACCACCAGGGACACCGGCGACGACGCGCTCCCGAGCAGGGCGACGGCAGGCGCCCCGACCACCATGAGCAGCGCCATGCCCCGGCGCGGGTCGAGCCCCAGGCGATCAGCGAGCATCCCGCCGGTGAGGCGAGCGGTGATCGACACGGCGCTGCCATAGGCCAGCAGCGCCCCCGCAGCGCCCTCGGACATCCCGCCTGCCACGGCGCTGTCCACGGTGAACGAGCTCAGCGTCATCGTGGGCGCCGCCGCCAGGGCGCCAGCGAGCGCCAACAGCGCGAGCGCCGGCGTCAGGCCCGGACCCTGCGCATCACCGCCGGTCCGTGGGCGTCCCCGCGGCTCCGATGGTCGCGCCACCTCCCGGCCAGCCTCCGCTGCGCCCCGGCGACCCGCCGTGGCGCGCGGCACCAGCAGCGGTACGAGCGCCAGCAGCACCGCGCCGCCGACGTAGGCCCACCGCCAGCCGACGGTGAGGGCGACGAGCGGCACCGCGGCCCCGGCGAGCAGCGACGTCGCCGGCACCGCCGATTGCTTCAGCCCGAACGCGAGGCCCTGGCGTCCGCTGGCCAGTCCCCGGGAGAGCAGCCCGTTGGCCGAGGGCTGTCCGAACGCCTGCCCGAGGCCACCGAGCGCCATGCCGACCAGCAGCCCCGCGTAGGTCTCCGCGACCAGCGCCACGACGAGCAGCGCGCCACCACAGAGGGCGCTGGTCACCGCCACCCCGGCGCGCGGTCCGATGCGCTCGATGACGCGGAACACCAGCGGTCCGGCCGCCACCGAGGCGACGAAGAACACCGTGATGGCCAGTCCCAGCCCGGTGGCGTCGAAGCCGAGCTCGCCGCCGACCTGCACCGCGAGCGCGCCGAGCAGGAACAGCGGCATCGCCGCGGCCATCGTCGCGCCGATGGCGCTCGCGGTCAGTCGGACGGCCCGCAGCCGGTGGGGCTGCGCGCCGCCCTGCGAGCCTGCCGCCGCCGGTGCCTGCGCCGCCGAGCCTGCCGACGACGACGAGCCTGCCGACGAGGCCGCGCCGCGTGACTCCATCCCTGCCGCTCCTCGCTGCCTCCTGGACCCTCGCGCGACCGCCTGCGACGCACCGTAGGCGCCGTGGCGCCGCCCCGCGAGCGGGCCTGCGCCTGGCTCGCCTGGCCCGAACGCCGCCTCGCTGCCCTGGTGAGTCATCGACGTGAGATGTCACGCTCGGCCGGGTAGGTCCGGATCGAGTTCCAGTGGACCCAGAGAGCGTGTCCGTCACGACCCGGAAGGGGGGATCAGGCCATGGCGCACGAGCCGTCGACGACCGCGCGTCGCCGACGCGCAGCCGCCCGACCCTCGCGCCTGCTCGCGGTGCTGCTCGCGCTGCTGCTGGTGAGCCCCGCGGCACTGCTGGCGTCCAGCACCGCGATCGGCACGGGCGCCCACGCCGACCCCGACCCCGACGCCGAGCCCGTCGACCGCGTGGCCGGCGAGGACCGCTACGAGACCGCCGCCGAGCTCGCCGCGCGCGCCGACGGGGACACCCTGTGGGTCGCCACCGGCGAGGCGTTCCCCGATGCGCTGGCAGCCGCCGCGACCGGCGACAACCCGATCCTGCTCGTGGCCGACGATCACGTGCCCGAGGCCACGCGTGAGGCCGCGAGCGACCTCGACGTCGAGCGCGTGCGCGTCGCCGGCGGCGAGGCCGTGGTCGACGAGGCGGCCGCCGAGGAGGTGGCCGAGGCCGCCGACGTCGACGACGTCGCGCGTCGCGCGGGCGACGACCGATACGAGACCGCCGCGGCGATCGCGCGCGACCAGGCGGTCCAGACCACCGAGGCGGCCTACGTCGCCACCGGCGAGGCGTTCGCCGACGCGCTGACCGCGGCCGTCGCCGCAGCCGAGCGCGAGGCCCCGGTCCTGCTGGCCGCCGAGACCACCGCCCCAGACGCGACGCTCGATGCGCTGGACGAGCTCGCACCGAGCGAGGTCGTGGTCGTCGGCGGCACCGCGGCGATCGGCGAGGACGTCGCCGAGGACCTCGCCGACGCCGCGGGCGTCGCCGCGGTGGAGCGCGTGGCGGGCGAGGACCGCTATGACACCGCCGCCGCGGTCGCAGAGCACCGCGGCGTCACCGACCTCGACGGTGCCTACCTGGCAGCCGGCGACGCCTTCCCCGACGCGCTGGCCGCGGCACCCGCGGCGACCGCGGCCGACGACGCGCTGCTGCTCACCGAGCCGGAGGGTCTGCCCGATCCCACCATCACCGAGCTCGAGCGCGCCGAGGTGGAGGAGGTCACGCTGGCTGGCGGCACCGCCGCCATCGACGACGCCGTCGCCCAGGAGGTCCGCGCCACGCTGGATCTGCCGGGGACCGAGGCGCTGACCGTGTCGTTCCTCGACGTGGGCCAGGCCGATGCGACGCTGCTCGACAGCGAGGACGCCACCATCCTCGTCGACGCCGGCCACTGGCAGCGCGACGACGTCACCGACCACCTCGAGGACGCGGGCGTGGACGCCCTGGACGTCCTGGTGCTCACGCACTGGCATGCCGACCACATCGGTCAGGTTCCCGAGGTGCTCGACGCCGTCGCGGTGGACGAGGTGTGGGTCCAGCCCGTGGAGGGCTACGACTCGGCGACCGACGAGGACGCGCGCGCGGCGATCGAGGCCAGCGACGCCGACGTCGCCGAGCCCCGCAAGGGCGACCGGGAGGTGGTGGAGGACCTCGTCGTCGATGTGGTCGGCCCCGGTGAGGACGCCGACACCGACGACGTGCACGACGCGAACGTGAGCGTGCGGGTGTCCACGGCCGACCAGGAGGCCTCGGTGCTGCTCACTGGCGACGCGGAGGCTCCAGCCGAGGCCCGCTATGTCGAGGCGGTGCCCGAGCTGCTCGAGGCCGACCTCTACCAGGTGGGCCACCACGGCTCGGACACCAGCACCACCGAGGGGCTCCTGCAGGCCGTCGATCCCGAGGTGGCGGTCTACTCGGCCGGCGAGGGCAACACCTATGGGCATCCGCACGAGAGCGTGCTGGACCGCCTTGAGGACGCGGGCGTCGAGGTCTACGGCACCGACGTGCATGGCACCGTCACCGCGCAGTGGGACGGCGCCGCGTGGGACCTCGCCACCGAGTCCGAGGGCACGCCGCGGCCAGGCGAGCCCGAGGACGACGCGGCCGAGGACGACGACGCGGCCGACGCGGCCGACTGCGTCGACCTGAACGCCGCGAGCACCGACCACCTGACCGACATCGTGCACATCGGCGAGGAGCGCGCGCAGCAGATCGTGGACGGTCGTCCCTGGGGCAGCGTCGACGAGCTCACCGAGATCGACGGGATCGGCGAGGCCCTCCTCGACGACATCCAGGAGCAGGGCCTGGCCAGCACCGACTGCTGATCACATGGGCGCGTTGGCGCCGGGGCGTGCGCCCCGGCGCCAACGCGCCCATCCCGCCGCGGTAGGGTCCGGCCTCGGCACCCGCGCGCACGGGAGGAGGCGAGGTGCGACAGCGTCTGGAGGCCGTCGTCGGCTGGCGGATCTGGCTGCTCGCCGTCGCGGCGTTCGCGCTCTTCTTGGCCCTCGTCCTGCCCGAGCAGGCGGCCACCACCCAGGCGATCACCGGGACGAGCGTGAGCCCCGACCAGTCCTACTGGTACAGCGCGAGCGAGCTGTACCGCATGGCCGAGGCCTACGGCGCCGAGGGCCGCGCGCACTACATCCGCTCGCGCTTCACCTTCGACGTGGCCTGGCCACTGGTCTACGGGTCGTTCCTGCAGGCGACCCTGCTGCTCGCGTCGGCGCGCGGGCCGCTGCGGCGGGTGCCGTCGATCATGCTGGCGCTGCCCACGCTCGCGGTGGTGCTCGACTTGCTCGAGAACTCCAGCGCCTCGCTGGTGATGGCGCGGTTCCCGGAGGCGACGCCGGTGGTCGCTGACCTCGCGGGCGTGTTCACCTTCCTGAAGTGGAACGTGCTTGGCGCCTCGCTCGCGCTGGCCGGCATCGCTGCGGTGCTCGGCGGCGGCCAGCGGCTGCGGTCGTGGCTGCGGTCGCGCCGGGGATCGGCAGGCGAGCGCGCCTGAGCCCTCACGCCTCCCGCGGCCGCCCGACCCAGGTGAGGATCGCGGCCAGGATCAGCAGCGGCCCCGACAGCAGCCAGAACGCCGAGACGGCGACGAAGCCGAGGACGCCGGCGACCCCGGTCAGCACCGTGCTGGCCACCGGCCGCGAGCGGGCCAGCGCGCCGCCGACGATGCCGGCCACGGCCAGCGCGAACGCGCCCACGCCGAGCCCACCCGTGAGCCCGGCATCGTCGACCTCGAGTGCGGTGCCGACCCCGCCCACGAAGATGGCGAACAGCCCGGCGAACAGGCCGAGCACCCCTCCCACGATGGCCAGCACCATCGCCGCGGTCAGCTTGCCGTCCTGGCGGTCCTGGGTCGGTGCGCTCATGGTCAGTCCTTCCGCTCGTCGCTGCGGCCCGCCCACCACGGAGATGCGCCCGACGGGGCCGGGGCGTCGCCTGCCGTGGCCGGGGGCGTCGCCTGACGCCAAGGGAGTGTGCGCGGCGAGGTGTGACATGCGCACGCCGCTGTGACATCGGCGAGCCGCAGGGCTGTCCGACCCGCGCCACCGGCCGCGCACGAGGGCACTACGCTGCTGGCCGATGCACGGTCCCGCTCGTCCGCCCACGCCCGCCGCCGGCGGCAACGCCGGCGATGCGCTGGTGCTGTCGCTGGCCGGCGCGGTCACCGTGGCGTTCTGGTTGCCGCTGCTCGTGGAGGACCCTCGGCTGGGCTTCGGCCTCGGTGAGCTCCCCTTGGCCGACTGGGTGCGCATCACGCTGCTGATCGCCCACATCCTGACCGCTCCGCTGGCCTACGTGGTGGCGCTGGTCCTGCTGCGGCGACGCGAGCGGCGAGCAGGGCAGCGCTTGGCCATCCTCGGGGTGCCGGTGGCGGTGCTGACCACGATCCTTGGCGCGTTGCTGGCGATGCCCGTCCTGGTGGCAGCGGGCCCGGTCGCGTTCACGGCGCTCACGGTGTGGGCTGCGGTCCTGGCCTCCTCACCCCAGGACGGCGAGCCGATCCGCTGACGCGGCGTGGGGCCACCTGCGGGCCACCCTCTTGGCGCGCGACCGCCCGCGGGCCACCCTCGCGGCGCCGGCCAGGCCGGCCGGCCCTCAGGCCGCGGCGGAGGGCTGGGCGCGGCGCAACGCGGTTCCCACCTCGGCGAGCGTGACCGGCTTGTCGAGCACCACGAGATCGCGCGCGGCGGCCTTCGCGTCGACCTCCTCGTCACGCTGGGCGGTGACGAGGACGAGCTGGCCCACACGGATCTCGGGCATCTCGGCGATGCGATCGGCGAGGTCGAACCCGTCGAGGCCAGGCATGACCACGTCCACGAACGCGACGGTCGGCTCGATGCGCCCCAGGACGAGCAAGGCGCGCATGGCGTCGGTCTCGGTGACGACCTCGAGCTCCTTGCCCAGCACCGAGGCGGCGTCGCGCACGTGGCTGGCGAGCAGCTCGAGGTCGACCGGGGAGTCGTCGACGCACAGCACGCTGTCGCGCCCTGGCCGAGGGGCATGCCCGGCAGCCTCTCCGGCTGCCAGGGCCTCGAGGCGATGCCGGTGCCGGGGCTTGGGCTGGCTGCGTCCCGACTCCCACGCGTTCACGGTGGAGAAGGAGACCCCAAGCTCCCGCGCGAGGCCCTCCTGGGTCAAGCGGAGATCCTCGCGGATCTGCGCGACGAGCTCGGACACCGACCGTGGCTGCTCGCTCATGGTCCGCCCTCTTCCTTCCCGCTCGCGTGGCCGCAGCGTCGTCGTCGCGTCCATAGCGTCACCCTGCGCGCTAGGGGATCATCGTAGCTCATGAGCGAGCACGGTCGCGGGCTGCTCCCCCGTGTGTGCCACGATCAGGTCCCTCGCAGAGGTGGCAACGCTGGTGACGGCGCGCGGTCCCAGCCCCCGTTCACGCGTGAATCGCACCAAGTCGCGCAGCGCGACGCCGTCGGCTCCGAGCACGTAGCCTCCCCGCGGGAGCGTGAGCCGCTCGCTGTCCCGCGCCGATAGGACACCCCCGCGCAGCGGCGGTCCGGTGTGCTGCGCACCACCTCGTGCGCTGCCCTCATGGTCGAGCGCGACCAGCGGCGGCCCCGTGGTCGCGATGGCCATGACCGTGCCAGAGCGAGGCACCAGCACCGCGAGGTCGACCCAGGCGTCGAAGTGCTCGAGCAGGGCGGCGTTGTCGGTGTGGACGGCGTCGACGATCGTGGCCGGGTCGGGCTCGGGCAGCTCGGTGAGCCACCGGCGCACGCAACTCGCGACCAGCGTGGCCAACGAGGAGGGACACGGGCTCCCACCCACGCGCCCGAAGTACGACGCCGACCGCTCCGACCCCGGCAGGCGCACCGCGCCCCGGAAGGCCGGTGACGCGCCCTCGTCGGTGGCGCGCACCAGCGCCACGTCGCTGGTGCCACCCCCGAGGCGCTCCAGCGCCAGCTGGAACAGCGAGGTCCGCTGCTGGGCCGACAGCTGCGCCGCCCAGGCCGCATGGAGGCGCGGCGCCAGCGAGCGTGCAAGCCCGAAGGCGATGCGCCCCGCGGTCATCGGCGACCACGGGGTCGGCGCGCCCGGTGGCACCTCGGCCACGAGGGCGCCGAGGTGGATGTCGGCCACGCGCAGCGTCATCGCCACCAGCTCGCGCCCACCCTCGGCGGGGACTCGCTGCTCGGCGCCCGACGCGCTGGTGCGGGACCGCAGGAGCAGGCGCGCGCGCAGGGCCCAGCCCAGCCACGGCGCATCGCCCTCGCGATAGCCGGTCGGGATGACGTCGTCGGCGGCCGGCATCCCATCGTCGAGGACGATCACGGCCTGCGCCGCGGGACCGTGGAGGTCGAGCAGGGACTCCCCAATCTCCAACAGCTCGACGAAGCTATAGGCGAGCGACTGGCTCGACATGAGTGCTCCCATCACCGCGGCCACTCGGGAGCACATAGTGTCACATGGCGCCTATAGCGTCAAGCCGGCGCTCCTCGCTGCCCGTGCCGCCTCACGGCAGGGGCTGGCGCTCGCGCAGTCGCGGGGCGAGCTCGCTCGCGGGCGATGCCGGCCTGATCAGGTAGCCCTGGAGGAGGTCGCAGCCCTCGTCGAGCAGCAGCCGTGCCTGGTCGCGGGTCTCGACGCCCTCGGCGACGCTGCGCAGGCCGAGCACCCGCGCCAGCGCGACGCTCGAGCGCACCACCGCCCGCAGCTCCGGCCGATCGAGCCCGGCCACGAACGAGCGATCGATCTTCAGCGTGCTGAACGGGAGCGCAGCGAGCCGGCTGAGCGAGGAGTAGCCGGTGCCGAAGTCGTCCAGCGCCAGGGTGACGCCGAGCTCCGCCAGGCCCCTGAGGTTGGCCGCGACGAGCCATCCCTCCTCGAGGATCGCGCCCTCGGTCAGCTCGATCTCCAGCGCGGACCCGTCGAGGTCGTGCCGTCGGAGCTCCTGGGCGACCGAGCCGACGAAGCGGGGCTCCTGGAGCTCATGCGGCGAGACGTTGACGGCCAGGCGCAGGTCCAGCCCCTCGCTGCGCCAGGCGGCGATCTGGGCGATCCCCAGCGCGAGCACGCGTCGCCCGAGCTCGGCGATGAGGCCGGCGTCCTCGGCCGCCGCGACGAAGCGCAGCGGTGGGATCCATCCGTGGCTCGGATGGGGCCAGCGGGCCAGGCCCTCGACGGCGACGACGACGCCCCGCGCGTCGACCTGCGGCTCGAAGTGCACCTGCAGCTCGTCATCGCTCAGCGCGCCGCGCAGGTCGCGCTCCAGGGCGAGTCGCTGCGCCTCCTCGCTGGCCAGGCTCGGGGCGTAGCGGCGCGCGTGCCCCGAGGCCGCCTCGGCCTTGTGCGCCGCGGTCTCGGCAGCGCGCAGCAGGGCGCCGGGGGCGCTCCCGTCCTCGGGATGGATGGCCAGCCCGGCGCGCAACTGCACGCGGACCTCGTGGCTGCCGACCGACAGCGGAGCGCCGAGGACGCCGACCAGGCCCCGCGTGCAGACCATGGCCTGCTCGGCGCACAGGTCCCCGCTGTGGACCACCGCGAAGCTGGCCGGCGCGACGCGCGCCACCAGCGTCGGTCGGCAGCTGGTGCCGGCGAACCAGCGCCGCTGGCGCAGCGTCCGCGCGACCTCGCGCAGCAGCTGGTCGAGCCGCTCGGCCCCGAGCCTGGACTCCAGGTCGTCCAGCTGCTGCAGCGCGACCACGACCACGGCCACCGACTGCTGCGCCGGGTCCGACAGGAGCGGCTCGAGGCGGCTTAGGAGCCCGCTGCGGTTCAGCAGCCCGGTGACGGCATCGTGGCTGGCGAGGAACGCCCCGCGACTGTCCTGTCGGTGCTGGGCGGTGACGTCGCGCAGCACTCCGCGAACCCTGGGGGCGCCCGGTGCGTCGCGCACCACGTGCGCGCGCTCCTCCACCCACCGCAGCCCATCGCCCGCTGCCGCCAGCCGGAACCGCAGGTCGAGCACCGAGGCTGCTGTGCCGTGCGCCAGCGGCTCGTGGGCCCGGCGCAGCAGAGCGCGGTCCTCCTCGTGCACGTGCTGCAGCGCCTCGTCCCAGCGCAGCACCCGGGACTTGGGGTCGAGCCCGAGGGCCTCGCGCAGCGACGCGGACAGGGCGAGGCGCCCCTGCACCGGATCGAGCTCGAAGGACCCGTGCTCGGCGATGCGCTCGGCCTCGGCCAGCGACCGCTCGCTCGCCGCCAGCGCGCGCAGCGTTCGACCCGCAGCGAGCGCGACGGCCACGCGCTGACGGAGCAGCCCTGGCTCGACCGGCTTGGTGAGCACATCGCTCGCCCCGGCCTCGAGCGCCTCGTCGAGGGTCTCCTCGTCGTCAAGACCGGTCAGCACGAGCAGGGGCAGCACGGCGTCGTGATGGCGGCGCACCCAGGCGCACAGCTCGAGGCCGGACTCCGCGGGCAGGAGCACGTCGACGACGGCGAGGTCGACGTGCTGGCTGCTCAGCAGCGCCCGCGCCCGCTGCGCGTGCTCGGCCTCCACGACCTCGTGGCCCGCCGCGACCAGCGCATCGCGCACCAGCTCGCGCGCCATCGGGTCGTCGTCGACGACCAGGATCCGCGCGCGACGCGCGGCCCCGTCGCCGGGCAGCACGCCGCCCGCGTTCCCAGGGGTCACGAGACCGCCTCGAGCCAGCCATCCCGCCGCGCACGGTCGAGGGCCTGCACGCCGCGGTCCACCTCGCGCTCGAGCGCGCCGGCCAGCCCCGCGAGGCGGACTGGCGAGGCCTCGCCCCGCTTGGCCTCGGCCTCGGCCTCGCGCGCGAGGTCCTGCAGCCGTCGCAGCCCCAGGGTCGCGGCGTTGGACTTCAGGGTGTGCGCGGCGATGCGGAAGGCGCCAGCGTCGCTCTCCCGGACGGCGGCGTGCAGCTGGGCGACGTAGGACGGCGCATGCTCCACGAAGAGGTCGGTGAGGCGCACCGCCAGCGGCACCTCGGCGCTGCGCCGTCCTCGTAGCGCCTCCAGCGGCGCGGACTCGAGGACGGGGAGCTCCGAGCCAGCGCCTGCCTCGTGCGAGGCCGACCACCAGCCCTCGCGGTGCGCGGCGTCGCCGTCGTCGCCGGGGTCCTCGGCGAGCCACAGCGCTGCCAGCACGTCCTCGCGGCGCACCGGCTTGACGAGGACCTCGTCCATGCCGGCATGCGCGCAGGCGCGCACGTTCTGGTCGGAGCCATCGGCGGTGATCGCCACGATCGGCAGGGCATGG
>PUKE01000017.1 GCA_003550425.1 Nitriliruptoria bacterium | reverse complement strand
GAGGCGACCGCTCCCAGGGCCGGCCCGACGGTCAGCAGCGCGGCGCCGACCGCCACCAGCGCGAGCCCGATCAGCCGGACGAGGGCCACAGACCAGCCGGAGCGGGGGTCGAGGGGCCGGGCAGTGGGCAGCATGGTCGACAGTCTAGGCGGGGCCCCACGCCCCGCGTCCGAAGCGGGGCCCGACGCCCCGCGTCCGAAGCGGGGCCCGACGCCCCGCGTCCGCGCCACGAGCCCCCGCTCACGAGGACCGCGCCGGTGACCCTGGACACGCTGCTCTCCCACCGCCTGCTGGTCGTGACCGGCAAGGGCGGCGTGGGCAAGTCCACGACCGCCGCCGCGCTGGCGCTGGCCAGCGCGCGCGGGGGACGACGCACCGCGCTGGTCGAGGTGGAGGGCCGGCAGGCCTTCGCGTCGCTGTTCGACACCCCTCCCTGGGACTTCGAGGAGCGGGAGGTGCGCCCGGGGCTGTTCGGCGTGTCGGTCGATGCCGAGGACAGCCTGCAGGAGTACCTGGAGCTGTTCTATGGCGCCAAGCGGCTGTCGCGCTTCGTGGTGGGGTCCACGGCGGTGGAGTTCGCCACGACCGCGGCGCCGGGCATCAAGGACGTGCTGCTGATCGGCAAGGTCAAGGAGATGGAGCGTCGCCGCGAGCCCGACGGGCGCTTCACCTACGACCTGATCGTGCTCGACGCGCCGCCCACCGGGCGCGTCGTGGCGTTCCTGCGCGCCCCCGAGGCCACCCTGGAGCTGGTCACCATGGGGCCGATCCGCCAGCAGGCCCGCAGCGTCGTCGACATGGTCACCGACCACGAGCGCACCTGCGCGGTGCCGGTGACCGTCCTCGAGGACCTGCCGGTCACCGAGACCCTGGAGGGCGCCGCGGCGCTCCGCGCGCTGGGCGTGGCCCTCGGGCCGGTCGTGGTCAACCGGGTGCTGCCCGAGCGCGTCGATGCGGAGGCGCGCGCGGCCCTGGTCGAGGGCCTGTCGCCCCAGGCGGTCGCCGACCGCGCCCAGCGCGCCGGCGCGGCGCTGGAGCCCGACGGCGCGCGGCTGCTGCTGGCACAGGCCGAGGCCGATCGGGCGCGCCTGGCGCTGCAGGCCGAGCTGCGCGAGCGCTTGCACGAGCACCTGGACGTCCCGCTGCTGGAGCTGCCCGAGCGCTACGGCACCCGCTTCGGCCCCCAGGAGCTCGACACGCTCGCGCGCGCGATCGAGGAGCGCGTGGCATGAGCCCGCCGGCGGCGCGCGGCAGCGAGGCGGCGCGCGGCAGCGAGGCGGCGCGCGGCAGCGCGCCCGGCGCCAGCGACCCGCTGGCGCGGTGGCACGACGGGGACCTGTCCGAGGTGGTCGCGCAGGCCTCGATCATCGTGTGCACCGGCGCTGGCGGGGTCGGCAAGACCACGATGGCCGCGTCCCTGGCGCTGGGCGCGGCGGCGCGAGGGCGCAAGACGGTGGTGCTCACCATCGACCCGGCCCGGCGCCTGGCCCAGTCGCTGGGGCTGGATGCGATGTCCGAGGAGGCCCGCGCCGTGCCGGGCGCGACCGGCCTGGACGCGATGATGCTCGACATGCGGCGGACCTTCGACGGGCTCATCGACCGCCACGCCCCCGATCCCGAGCGCGCCGAGCGCATCAAGGCCAACCGCTTCTACCAGCAGCTCGCGAGCTCCCTGGCCGGGACCCAGGAGTACATGGCCATGGAGAAGCTCTACGAGCTGCACGAGCACGGCCGCTACGACTGCATCGTGATCGACACCCCGCCCACGCGCAGCGCGCTGGACTTCCTGGACGCGCCGCGGCGCCTGACCGACTTCCTCGAGGGGCGGTTCCTGCGGATGTTCCTCGCCCCGGGCATGCGCGCCGGCAAGCAGGTGGGCCGCGCCGTGGGCTGGGGCTCGGGGCTGTTCATGCGGGCGGCCAGCCGCATCACCGGCGCCGGGGTGCTCGAGGACCTCGGGGACTTCTTCCAGTCCTTCGAGGGCATGTACGAGGGCTTCAAGGAGCGCGCCGGGGAGGTGTACCGGCTGCTCGCGAGCCAGGGGTCGGCCTTCGTGGTGGTCGCCAGCCCTGAGCCGCCGGCGCTGCGCGAGGCGCGCTACTTCCTCCACCGCCTCGAGCAGGACGGGATGCCCACCGCGGGCCTGGTGATCAACCGGCTGACGCCGCCGCCCGACCCGGCGCTCGCGGACCTGACGCCGGAGGCGGCGCGCGCCGCGGCCGGGAGGCTGACGACCGGCGACGCCGAGGACCGCGCGGTGGCGGCCCTCCTCGAGCTGCACGCCGACCGGTGGGAGCTCGCCGCCCGCGAGCGACGCGACGTCGCCGCCGCCCTCCAGGGGACCACGCCCGGGCGGCTCGTGGAGGTCCCGCGGCTGCGCCCGGAGGTCCACGACCTCGAGGCGCTCGGCGAGGTCGGCGCGCGCCTGCACGGCGACGACCCGCCCGACGCGAGGGCATAGCGCCACACCAGCGGCCCACCACACCAGCGGCCACGGCGACGGGCTCCTGGCGGTCGCCGTGGCGCCACCCCGCCCTTTCGTCGGAGGGACCCGACCCGACCGGGGGTGCAGGGGCGGCTACCCTGAGCACCCCGAGCCGACGTCACCCTGACGAGTCGAGTCATCGTGTCCTCCGCAGCCGATCGTCCCCGCCCGCGGCGGCGCCGTGGGCGTCGCCTCCTGATCCTGCTGGGCATCCCGCTGCTGGCGACGGCGGCAGCACTGCTGCTCGCGGCGACGTTCGCCCCCACCGCGGCGCTCGCGAACTGGGGGGTGCGCGCGGTGTCGGAGCATCTCATGGGCTTCGAGCCCCTGCCCGACGACCTGCGCGACCTCGCCGTGCGCAGCCGCATCACCGACCGCGACGGCGAGACGCTGGCGCTCGTCCGCGACGAGAACCGCATCCTGGTCGAGCTCGAGGACGTGCCCGAGGAGGTCCAGCACGCGGTCGTGGCCACCGAGGACCGCGAGTTCTACGAGCACGACGGGGTCAGCTGGGGCGCCATCGCTCGTGCGGGCTGGGACAACGTCCGGGCCGGGGGGATCACGGCGGGCGCGTCGACCATCACCCAGCAGCTGGTCAAGAACACCGTGCTGACCGAGCGCGGCGAGCAGGCCGAGCAGACGCTGCGCCGCAAGATCCAGGAGGCCGCCTACGCCGTGCAGCTCGAGGAGCGGATGTCCAAGGACGACATCCTCGAGCAGTACCTGAACACGGCGTACTTCGGCAACGGCGTCTACGGGGTGGGCACCGCCGCCGAGTTCTACTGGGACGCCGACGTCAGCGAGCTCGAGCCCGAGCAGGGCGCCCTGCTCGCCGGGATGCTGCGCGCCCCGGAGCGCAACAACCCGCTGACCAACGAGGACGCCGCGCTGCAGCGACGCGCGGTGGTCCTGGCGCAGATGGCCGATCAGGGCTACCTCGACGAGGGCGAGGCGCGCGCGCTCGCCGACGACGACCTCGACCTCGACGTCCGCGAGCGCGACGCGGCCGACGGCAGCGGCGACCTCCTCGTCGACCTCGCGATCGAGGTCCTCGAGGGCGAGGGCGCGCTCGGCAACACCCCCGAGGAGCGGTTCAACACCCTGGCCACCGGCGGCCTCGAGGTCCGCCTGACCATCGACCAGGACGTCCAGGAGCTGGCCGAGGACGCCATCGCCGAGCACCTGCTCGCCGACGACACGCCCCACGGCGCGCTGTCCGCGGTCGACCCTCGCACCGGCGAGGTCTACGCCGCCGCGCACGGCCCCCACGACTACGAGGACTTCCGCGACGACTTCGGGAGCCCCCTGACCGCGCAGGAGCTGGTCAACGAGGGGCGCGAGACCGGGTCGTCGTTCAAGGCGGTCGGGCTGGCCGCCGCCCTGGAGGAGGGGCTGCCCCCGTCGCTGGCCATGGACACGGCCACGGAGTACGAGCCCGAGGACCTGTGCGACGAGCCTGGCCAGGAGTGGTCGGCCACCAACTTCGCTCACGCCACTGGTGGCGAGCTCGACATGTTCGAGGCCACCACGATCTCGAGCAACACCTACTTCGCCGAGCTCCTCGACCAGCATGTCGGCATGGACCCCGTGCGCGACGTCAGCGAGCGCCTAGGCCTGCGGCAGCGACAGGATGCCGGCTGCGCCCAGATCCTGGGCACCGAGGACCAGGGCGTGGCCGAGATGGCCGCCGCGTTCGGCGCCTTCGCCCAGGAGGGGGAGCGCTGCGAGCCCCACGTGATCGCCGAGGTCCGCGACCGCAACGGCGACGCGATCATCGACAACACCGACCAGGACTGCGGGCAGGCCCTCGAGCCCGACGTCGCCAACCAGGTCACCGAGCTGCTGCGCGGCCCGATCGAGGAGGGCACCGCCGCCCCGACCGCGCAGATCGGGCGACCGGCGGCCGGCAAGACCGGGACCTCGCAGGAGTACGGCGATGCCTGGTTCGTGGGCTACGTGCCCCAGCTGTCGGCCGCGATGTGGATGGGCAATACCAGCCGAGAGGACACGCTGACCCACCCAGCCTGCAATGGCCGCGTGACGGGCGGGTGCGTGCCGACCACGGTGTGGTCGTCGTTCATGAGCGACGCCGTCGACCTGCTCGACCTCGAGCCCGAGGACTTCCCCGACCCGCCGGCGCTGCCCGAGACCGAGGTCCCCGGCGTGGTCGGCGAGCAGGAGGACGACGCCGTCGAGATCCTCGAGGACGCCGACTTCGCCGCGAGCACCGAGACCGTGGAGGACTGGCGCCCCGAGGGCGAGGTCGTCGACCAGAGCCCCGAGGGCGGGACGACCCTCGAGGAGGGCTCGCTGGTCAGCCTGGAGGTGTCCGACGGCACCGGCACCGAGCCCGGGCTGCCCGACCTGCTCGGCCTGACCGAGGACGAGGCCCTCGACGCCCTCCAAGGGTTCGCCGACGACGTCGGCGTGGACCTGTCGGTCTCGACCAGCGAGGTCCCCGCGGCCTCCGACGACGAGGTCGGCACGGTGACGGGGCAGTCGCCCTCGGCCGGCACGGTCGTGGAGGACGGCGATGCCGTGACCCTCGACATCGGCGCTCCCCCCGAGGAGTTCGACGAGAGCACCCTGCGCGACGCCTTCGGCGACGACCCGCCGGAGGGCCTCGAGGACCTGTTCGACGAGCTGTTCGGCGACGACGAGGACGACGCCGAGGAGGACGACGAGCCTCCCGAGGACGAGGGCGAGCCGGACGACGAGGACGCCGACGGCGACGACGAGGGCGACGGCAACGGCGGCAACGGCGACGGCGACGACGGCGTGAACGGGGCCAACGGCGGCAACGGCGACGGCGAGGACGGCGAGGACGGCGAGGAGCAGGACGACTCGTGAGGCGGCCGCCGGCCGCCCGATCCGCGGCATCGCTCGCGGTGGGCGCGCTGGCCCTCGGAGGGCTGGCCGCCGGATGGGCGATCGGCGTGGAGCCCCGGTGGCCGGTCCTGCGCCGCGTCACCGTCCCCCTGCCCCCAGCGGATCGATCCTCGACGAGGCCCGCCCTGCGGGTGCTGCACGTCTCGGACCTGCACCTCGCCACGCCCTCCCCACGGGTGGAGGCCTTCCTGGCCCGCGCCCTGGACGCAGAGCCCGACCTGGTCGTGGCCACCGGCGACCTCCTCGGCGGCGCCGCCGGGATCCCGGCGGTCGCCCGGGCGCTCGGTGAGCGACGCGGCGTCCCGGGCCTGGTGGTGCTCGGCTCCAACGACGCCTACGGGCCCACCCCGAGCAACCCGCTGCGCTACCTGCGCACCCGGCGCGAGCGCGTCCTCGGGCCGCCGCTGGACACCGACCGGCTGGTGCGAGCCCTCACCGAGCGCGGCTGGCAGGTCCTCGAGAACGCGCGCACCACGGTGACGACCGCCGCTGGGCCCGTGGCGGTGGCCGCGCTGGGCGACCCCCACATCGGCCGCGACCGTCCCATGCGGCTGGGACCGCGCCCGAGCGCCCCCGAGCCCGGCGTCCCGGCGCCGGTGCTGCGACTGGGGCTCGTCCACGCCCCCTACCAGCGCGCGCTGGCGGCGCTGGCCGCCGACGGCGCGGAGCTGATCCTGGCTGGGCACACCCACGGCGGGCAGGTGCGGGTGCCGGGCGTGGGCGCGCTGACCACCAACTGCGACCTCCCCCGACGACAGGCGCGCGGCCTGTCCCGCGCCTCGCCCGAGGGGCCGTGGCTGCACGTGTCGGCGGGCCTGGGGGTGTCGGCGTCGGGGCCGATGCGCTTCGCCTGCCGCCCCGAGGCCACGCTGCTCGAGGTGGTCCCGGCCGCGCATTGAGGGGCGGTGCCCGCGCA
Organism: Nitriliruptoria bacterium; assembly: GCA_003550425.1. Classification (GTDB taxonomy): domain Bacteria; phylum Actinomycetota; class Nitriliruptoria; order Euzebyales; family Egibacteraceae; genus PUKE01. The sequence continues at coordinate 27,400 of PUKE01000017.1, read as the reverse complement.
CCTACACTCACGCCAGCATCGCCACGGCGCGATGCGATCGGGATGTAGCGCAGCTTGGTTAGCGCGCCACGTTCGGGACGTGGAGGTCCCCGGTTCAAATCCGGGCATCCCGACTCCTCGATGGGCCCCGCCGGTGCCGGCGGGGCCCTCGCACGTCAGACTGCGCGCTCATGCACCTGCGAGACTTCCAGCGTCAGATGGCCGACCTGTACGGCGAGCGCGATGCCGCCCGCGGGCAGGCGCGCACGTTCGCCTGGTTCGTCGAGGAGTGCGGCGAGCTCAGCCGCGCGCTGTTCCGCGGCGACCACGAGGACCGCGAGCGCGAGATGGCCGACGTGCTCGCCTGGCTGGCCTCCCTCGCCGAGCAGGCCGACGTGGACCTCGCCGCCGCGGCGGCGCGCTACGCCGAGGGCTGCCCCCGCTGCGGGTCGCTGCCGTGCGCGTGCGCCCAGGACCGATGAGCGCCAGCCCCGGCGGGCACACCACCGACGCGGGAGCCCGAGCATGACCCTGACCTACCGGCGGCTGACCGGCGCGGACCTGCCCGACGCCGTCGAGCGGGCCGTCGCCGCCTTCGGCACCCCGCGCGGCGAGGACACGCTGAACGAGCGCCTGCGCGAGCGGGTCGACCACGGCGCCCTGGTCGGGGTGGAGTCCGACGGCCGCGTCCTGGCCCACGGCGCCGTGTGGCCCGCCGACCACTGGATCGGCGGGCAGCGGGTGCCCTGCCAGCACGTGGCCAGCGTCGCGGTGGCCCCCGAGGATCGGGGTCGCGGCGCCGGCAGCGCGCTGATGCGCCACGTGATCGCCGAGGGCGCCCGCGAGGGGCTCGGCCTGTCGCTGCTGTTCCCCGCGCTGGACGGGATGTACCGGGCGCTGGGCTGGGAGCAGGCCGGGGCGTTCGCGTGGTGGCGCCTGGAGTGCCGCTCCGCCCGCGTGGCGGGGCGCGGGCCCAGGGTGCGGCGTCTCGACCTGCGCGAGCCCGCCGACCGCGCGGCGGTGCGCGCCTGCCACGCGCGCTTCGCCGCCGGCCAGCCGTGCCTGGAGGCTCGCGAGGAGAGCGCCTGGTCACGGCTGGAGGACGCCCGCTTCGCCTGGGGCCACGATGGCGACGACGGGCTCGACGCCTACGCGCTGGTCGACCACGAGAGCATCACGGGCGACTGGCGCTACCGGCTGCGCATCCGCGACTGGGCCGCGACGTCGCCGGAGGGGCTGCGGGCCCTGGTCGCGTTCGTGGGCGGCCATGGGACCACGGCCGCTGACGCGGTGCTGCGCGGCCCGATCCCCCACCCCTGGTCACTGGTGCTGCCCGAGCAGGACCTCGCGCTGACCGGGCACTTCCACTGGATGGCGCGTGGCCTGGACCTGCCGACCGCGATCGCCGCGCGCGGGTTCCCCGCGGCGGTGCGCGCCAGCGTGGCGCTGCGCATCGACGACCCCGAGCTGCCCGACGCTCGCGGCCCCTGGCGGCTGTCGGTCGCCGATGGCCACGGGTCCCTCGAGCCGCTCGCCAACGACGACGACGTCCTCGCGACCGCGCGCCTGGATGCCACCGCGGTGGGGCCGCTGCTGACCGGGCACCGCACCGCCGAGCAGCTGGCGCTGGCGGGTCGAGCGTCGGGTGATGCCGGCGCGCTGGCCGCCCTGACCGCCGCGTTCGCGGGCCCGCAGCCCACGCTGGCGGACTTCTTCTAGGCGGCCAGCCAGCCGCGCCGTCAGGCGAGGCCGCGGCGGACGAGCTCCTCGGCGATCTGCACGGTGTTGAGCGCCGCGCCCTTGCGGAGGTTGTCGCCCACGACCCAGAGGTTGACCGCGTGGTCGTCGACGAGGTCGAGGCGGATGCGCCCCACGGCGACCTCGTCGCGCCCGGCGTAGGCCAGCGGCGTCGGCGACTCCTCGACCACCGTGCCGGGGAAGCCCTCGATCGCCTCGACGGCCTTGGCCACGTCGTGGACCGGGTCGACCAGCACGGCGCGCAGCGCGATGGCGTGGCCCACGACCACGGGCACGCGCACGCACGTCGGCGCGACCGCGAGCTGGGGCAGGCCGAGGATCTTGCGCGACTCGTTGACGAGCTTGCGCTCCTCCTCGGTGTAGCCCTCGGCGTCGCTGGGCCCGAGCAGCGGGACGGCGTTGAAGGCGAGCACGTCGGTGTGGACCTCCGGGCGCGGCGCCTTGGCGCGCAGCGCGCCACCGTCGTCGCGCAGGCCCTCGGGGTCGGAGGCCAGCGCCTCGGTCTGCGCCATCAGCTCGTCGATGCCCGGCTGCCCGGCGCCGCCGGCGGCCTGGTAGCTGGTGGCGGTGTAGCCGACCAGCCCGAAGGCGTCGTGCAGCGCCTTCAGCGGCAGCATCGCGGTCATCGTCGTGCAGTTGGGGTTGGCGACGATGCCCCCACCGTCGCGCAGCGACTCGAGCGCCTCGGGGTTCACCTCGGTGACCACCAGCGGGACGTCGTCGGCCAGCCGGAAGGCCGAGGAGTTGTCGACGACCTTCGCGCCGGCGGCGACCGCCCGCGGCGCGTGCTCCTTGGACACGCTGCCGCCGGCGGAGAACAGGGCGACGTCCACCCCGTCGAACACGTCGTCCTCGGCCACGTCACGGACCACGACCGGCTCGCCGCGGACCTCGAGCGTGGAGCCGGCCGAGCGCGACGACGCCACGAGGCGGACCTCGTCGAAGGGCAGGTCCCGCTCGGCGACGAGCTGGCGCATCACGCGCCCGACCGCGCCGGTCGCGCCGACGATCGCCAGCGTGCGGCCCTCGTGGTGGTGGCTCATGGGGTCACCTCGCGCGCGTCGGTGGTGTCGGTCGCGTCCAGGCCGAAGCGCTCGTGGACGGCCTGGACGGCGGCGGGCACGTCGGCCTCGCGCACCACGACCGAGATGCGGATCGTGGAGGTGGAGATCATCTCGATGTTGACCCCCGCCTCGGCCAGGGCCTCGAACATGCCCGAGGCCACGCCGGGGTGGGTCTTCATGCCGGCGCCGACGAGGCTGACCTTGCCGATCTCGTCGTCCATGACCACCTCGCCGAAGTCCAGCTCGGTGGCAAGGGCCTGGATGCGGCGCATGGCGGCGCTGCCGTCGGCCTTGGGCACGGTGAAGGAGATGTCGGTCGTGCCGTCGGCCGACACGTTCTGCACGATCATGTCGACGTTGATGGCCTCGTCGGCGAGGTCGGTGAAGATGCGGGACGCCACGCCGGGCTGGTCGGCGACGCCGCGCACCACCACCTTGGCCTCGCCGGTGTCGTGGGCGACGCCGGAGACGATCGCCTGCTCCATGTGATCCTCCTCGGGCACGACGAGGGTGCCCTCGGCCCACGAGAACGAGCTGCGCACGTGGACCGGCACCCGGTGGTTGCGGGCGTACTCGACGCTGCGGACCTGCAGGACCTTCGCGCCGGAGGCGGCCAGCTCGAGCATCTCCTCGTGGCTGACCCTGTCCTGCTTGCGCGCCGGCGGGCAGATGCGCGGGTCGGCGGTGTAGACGCCGTCGACGTCGGTGTAGATCTCGCAGACGTCGGCCTCCAGCGCGGCGGCGAGGGCCACCGCGGTGGTGTCGGACCCGCCGCGCCCCAGCGTGGTGACGTCCTTGGAGTCGCGGGACACGCCCTGGAAGCCCGCGACGATGACGATGTGCCCGCCGCCGAGCGCCTCCTGGATGCGCCCGGGGGTGATGTCGATGATCCGCGCCTTGCCGTGGACCGCATCGGTGATGATGCCGGCCTGGCTGCCGGTGAGGCTGCGCGCGGTCAGGCCCTCCTCGTGGATGGCCATGGCGAGCAGCGCCATCGAGATGCGCTCCCCGGCGGTCAGGAGCATGTCGAGCTCGCGGCCGGGCGGCTCGGGGGCGATGTCGTGGGCCTGGTCGATGAGCTGGTCGGTGGACTTGCCCATCGCCGAGACCACCACGACCACGTCGTTGCCCTCGCGCCGCGACTTCGCGGCGCGCGCCGCGACGGCCTTGACGCGGTCGGTGTCGGCGACGGAGGACCCGCCGTACTTCTGAACGACGATCACCGGCTGCTCCCCGAGACGAGGTCGGACCGCGACGCATGGTAGCGGGCCCGGTGCCGCCGGCGGGGCCTACAGCTGTGTCCGTCCGGCGAAGGCGCGGCCGAGGGTGACCTCGTCGGCGTACTCGAGGTCGCCGCCCACCGGCAGGCCGGCCGCGAGCCGCGTCAGGCGCACGCCCAGCGGCTGGAGCTGGCGCGAGAGGTAGCTGGCGGTGGCCTCGCCCTCGATGGAGGTGTTGGTGGCGATGACCACCTCGGTCACCGCGCCGTCCGACAGGCGCGCCAGCAGCTCCTTGACCCGCAGCTGGGCGGGGCCGATGCCGTCCAGCGGGCTGATCGCGCCGCCGAGCACGTGGTAGCGGCCCCGGAACTCGCCGGTGCGCTCGATGGCCACCACGTCGCGGGGCTCCTCGACCACGCACAGCACCTCGTCGGAGCGGCGCTCGTCGCGGCACACCCGGCAGCGCGGCCCCTCGGAGACGTTGAAGCACACCTCGCAGAAGCGCACGCGCTCCTTCACGCTGGTGATCGCGTCGGCGAGGCGCCGCGCGTCGGTGGCGTCCACCGTCAGCAGGTGGAACGCCAGGCGCTGGGCGCTCTTGGGCCCGATGCCGGGCAGGCGGCCCAGCTCGGTGATGAGGTCCTGGATCGGACCCTCGTAGTCCATCGGAGGCGCGGTCCTGTCGAGCGGGGGCGCGGGCGGTCGTGGGCGCGGGGGCTAGAGCATCCCCGGGGGCAGGCCGAGGCCGCCGGCGAGGTCGCCCATGCGCTCCTCCTCGAGGTCCTTGGCGGCCCGCATCGCCTCGTTGACCGCCGCGGTGACGAGGTCCTGGAGCATCTCGACGTCGTCGGGGTCGACCACGTCGGGCGCGATCTCGACCCGCTTGAGCTCCCCGTTGCCCGAGGCGGTGGCGGTGACCGTGCCACCGCCCGCGGCTCCGGTGACCTCCTCGGCGGCGAGCTCCTCCTGGGCCTTGGCCATCTTGCGCTGAAGCGCCTGGGCCTGACGCATCATCTGGTTCATGGTGGGGCCTCACCGTCGGGGCCGGGGCGCCCAGCCTACTGCCGCGCGCCGTGGCGTCGCCGTCCCGGGCGGGTCGCCCTCGCGCTAGCCGCGACCGGGGTCGGCGTCGGGGTCGACCAGCCGGGCGCCGAGCTCGCGCTGGACCGCCTCGACGGCCTCCTGGTGGGACAGCGAGGGCAGCTCCTCGCCCTGCGCCTCGGCGCGCTCGCGCTCGGCCGCGGCCTCCTCGGGATCGCTGGCCGGCGTGGCGGGGCGCGGCGGCGGAGCCGGCGCGGGCGGCGCGGAGGCGGGCGTCGCGGAGGCGGGCGGCGCTGGCGCGTCCGCGGCTGGGGCCGCGCCGGCGTCGCCAGCCACAGGGTCCTCCGGCGCCTCGGCGCCACCCCTTGGCTCCGGCTCAGCGGTCGGCGTCGGGGCGGGCGCTGCTGCGGGCGCGGGCGCGGGTGCCGGCGCGGGCGTGGCGCCGCCGCTGCCGCCGGCCGCTGGCGGTGGCGCGTCCTGGTCGACGATCGGGTGCAGCCGCAGCCGCCGCCCGAGCACCTCCTCCACGGCGTCCGCGGCGACCTGCTGGACGCCGTCGTCCTTGAGCTGCTCGGCATGGAAGGACTTCTCGGGCGGGAAGCGCACGGTCAGGACCGACCCGTCGACCGCGGCCGGCGCGCCCTCGCACACGAACGCGTGCACCCGGGGCTTCTTGCGCCGCTTGATGGCCTCGAGCACCGCCGGCCAGTCGGCCTGCGCCCGCGCGAGGTCCACCGCTCCCCCGCCGGACGGCTGGCCACCGGAGGCCGCGGGCGTGGGCTCGGGCTCGGGCTCGGGAGCCGGCGCGGGCGCAGGCTCAGGCTCCGGGGCCGGCGCGGGCGCGGGCTCGGGCTCCGGCTCGGGCCCGGGAGCCGGCTCCGGCTCGGGCTCCGAGGCGGGCGCAGGCTCTGGCTCCGAGGCCGACGCGGGCTGTGGCTCCGAGGCCGATGCAGGCTGCGGCGGTGGCGCCGGTGCCTCCGGCGCTGGCGCGGATTGCGGGGCCGCGGCCGCGGAGCGCTGCTCGTGGCCCATCCCGCGCTCGAGGCGCTCGAGTCGCCCCGCGAGCGCGGCGGTGTCCTCGTCGGTCTCGGGCAGGGCCGCCTTGAGCAGCGCGAGCTCCAGGGGCAGGCGCGTGCTGCCACGGCGCATGCGCGGCTGGGCCTCCGACAGGAGCTCGAGGGTGCGCAGGAGCTGCGCGCGGGGCAGCTGCTGGGCCTGGCGGTGCAGCTCGGCGAGGCGCTCGGCGGTCGCCTCGACGAGCCCTGCCTCCGGCGCGGCCTGCAGCAGGAGCAGCTGGCGCAGGTGCTCCACGGCGTCCTTGGCGAACTGGCGCAGGTCGACGCCCTCGTCGGCCAGCCGTCCCACGAGGGTGCACACGCCCCCGGCGTCGCGCCCGGCGAGGGCCGTGACCAGCGCGGTCAGGGTGTCGGCGTCGACGGCGCCGAGGACCTCGGCCGCGTCCGCCGCGGCGATGGTGTCGCCGGTGAACGCCCGGACCTGGTCGAGCACGCTCAGCGTGTCGCGGACGCTGCCGTCGCCGGCGCGGACGATGAGGTCGCGCGCGCCGGGCTCGAGCTCCAGGCCCTCGCGGTCGGCGAGCACCTGGACGTGCGCGTCCAGGTCGGCGGCCGAGACGCGGCGGAAGTCCATCCGCTGGGTGCGCGAGTGGATCGTGTCGAGCACCTTGTGCGGCTCGGTCGTGGCGAACACGAACTGCACGTGCCCCGGCGGCTCCTCGACGGTCTTGAGGAAGGCGTTCCAGCCCGCCGTCGACAGCATGTGGCACTCGTCGACGATGTAGACCTTGGTGCGGGCCACCGCCGGCGCGAAGGCGACCCGGTCGCGCAGGTCGCGGACGTCGTCGACGCCGCCGTGGCTGGCCGCGTCGATCTCGATCACGTCGACGTGGGAGCCCGCGGTGATGTCACGGCAGGACTGGCAGGCCTCGCAGGGGGTCGCGGTGGGCCCTTCGGCACAGTTGAGCGCCTTGGCCAGGATGCGCGCGGTCGAGGTCTTGCCGGTCCCCCTGGGCCCGGTGAACAGGTAGGCGTGCGCCACGCGCCCCTCGGCCACCGCGCGGGCCAGCGTCTGGGTGATGTGGCGCTGCCCGACGACCTCGTCGAAGCCCTGCGGCCGGTAGGTGCGGTACAGCGATCGATGGTCCACCGGGAACCTCACGCGCCGAGGACGGCCCTGCACGGACGGGCCCGACCAGCGCGTGGGCCATCCCGGGGCCTGGCAGGGCTCGCCGGCGACCGCGCGCCGGTGGGCCGGCATCGCGTCGGCGCGGCCACCGCCGGACGGGCGCCGACGCGGCGTGACCGTGGCACCCGCCGCGAGCCGCTTATGGCTGCTGCCTTCCGGCCCTGACCAGGTTCACGGTGCGGCGTCGCACGGGACCTCGCCGGCACCCGCCCGGCGCTGACCGCGCCGGACGCCCAAGGCTAGCAGCCACCCCGCCCGCGGGGGCACCAGGGTCCGGCCACCTCGTCGCCGTCGGGCTCGGTCAGCGCCTCCACCGACTCGCCGAAGGTGGCCACGCCGACCACGTCGAGCGCGCCGTCGGCGGCCTCGCGCGCGGCGTCGGCGTTGACCTCGGGCACCAGGAAGACGTCGACGTCGGCGGCGATGGCGCCAGCGACCTTCGCCTCGATGGAGCCGACGGGCCCGACCTGCCCGTCCAGGTTCAGGGTGCCGCTGCCGGCCACGAGCCGCCCGCGGGCGAGGTCGACGTCCTCGTCGATCACGTCGTACACGGTCAGGGCCAGCAGGAGCCCGGCGCTGGGACCGCTGATGCGGTCGAGGTCGGCGTCCACCGGCACCGGCAGGTCGGGCTGCTGCTGGAGCAGCACCCCGAGGCCCTCGTGCTCCTCGCCGGCATGGGAGAACCGCGCGGGGGTCAGGCGCACCTCCCGCTGCTCGCCGTCGCGCTCGATGGTCAGCGCGGTCGGCTCGCCCGCCTCCAGGCGCTGCGACAGCTCGGCCTGGGTCTCCAGGGCCTGGCCATCGACCGCGAGCACCCGGTCCTGCGGCTCGAGGTGCGCCTCGGCCGGGGCGCCCTCCAGCACCTGCACGACCTCCAGGTGCTGCTCGACGGCAAGGCCCGCCTCGGCGAGGGCCACCGCGGCGGCGGTGCGCACCGACCCCTCGAAGACCAGCCGCTGGCGCTCGCGATAGCCCTCGAAGTCCTCATCGGGCGGCACGATCTCCCCGGTGGGCCGCAGGGTGCGCCCGGGATCCACGGCGCCGAGCAGCGCCGTCCACGGCGTGGCCTCGCCACGCCGGACCGTGCTGATGGCGAACTCGCCGTCCACGGCGTCGCCCGGCCGGCCGTCGACGGTCAGCGCGCCGCTGGTGGGCACCGGGTCGCCGGGGCGCTCGACCAGCACCGGCAGCCGCACCGTGGTCGCCGCGGCCACGAGGATCACCAGGCACAGCGCGAGGACCGTGCCCCGTGGCAGGCGCCCGAGCAGGGCCAGGAGCCCGCGCTCGCGGCCCTGGCTGGCCTCCCGGTCGTCCGCGACGCTCATCGTCGCGCGCGCTCGGTGACATCGGCGACGAGGCTCGGGGTCAGCAGGCCGCGCGCGGCGCCGCGCTCGTCGAGGACCAGCAGCATCCCCGCGGGCGCGTCGACCATCCGAGCGACGGCGTCATCGAGGTCCTCCTCGGCCGAGGCCGTCTGCCCGGCGAGGTCGGAGGCGACCTCGGCGAGCGCCGTGGTGGACCAGCGCCGCCGATCGAGCGCCTCGAGGTCGGCCAGGCGCACCGCGGCGCTCGGCGGGTCGTCGACCGGCCACAGCAGCGCGGGATGCTGGCGCAGCGCGACGGCGGCGTCGTGCAGCGGCAGGTCGGCCGACAGCGGCGGTGGCGCGGCGCCCATCACCTCGCCGACGCGCCGCCCGGCGAGCCGCTCGCGCAGGCGCGCCGAGCGTGCCGCGTCCGCGGCGCCCTTGAACAGGAACAGGGCGATGATCAGCTCCCAGATCCCGCCGAGCCCGGGCCCGGTGTCGCGGGTCAGCGCCCAGATGCCGACGCCGCCCAGCCCGAGGGCGAAGGCCTGGCCGACGCGCGCGGCCAGGCGCGTCGAGCGATGCGTGCCCGCGCCCAGCGCCCACAGCACCGACCGCAGCAGCCGGCCGCCGTCGAGGGGGAACGCGGGCACGAGGTTCAGCACCGCGAGGGCGAGGTTCGCCCAGCCCAGGTAGGCGGCGAGCACCGCCGCGGGAACCAGGGCGGCGAGGTCGGTGGCGCGCAGCCCCTCGTGCGCCAGGCCGAAGGCCGCCGCCAGGGTGAGGCTCATGAACGGGCCGGCCGCCACGATCATGAAGTCGTCACGGGCGCGCTTGGCCTCGGCGGTCGCCTCGGTGAGCCCGCCGAGCAGGAACAGGGTGATCCCGGCGACCGGCAGGCCGCGCTCCTGGCTGGTCCAGGCATGGCCGAGCTCATGGACCAGCACGCTCGCGAAGAACAGCACCGTCCCCACCGCCGCGGCCACGCCGATCACCGCCGTGGAGGCGCCCTGCAGGCTCGGGCTGTCGGCCAGCAGGCCAGCCAGCACCCAGCCCACGAGCGCGGCGATCAGCAGCACGCTCCAGTCCAGGCGGACCGGCACCCCTCGGGCGCGGAAGACCGTGCGCGCCCTGGGATAGGCGCGCGGCGCGCGGGGCTCTGCGGTCATCGCGGCTCGAGGGTCACAGGAGGGACACGATCGGGTCACCGTGGCGCGAGCGCCGCCGCGCGCCCGGCCCATGCGGGCGGGCGGGCGACGACGGGGCTGGCGGTGGGGGCGGGATTCGAACCCGCGAGAGGCTGTTCACCTCTACCCGCACTCCAAGCGGGCGCACTAGGCCAGACTATGCGACCCCACCGGGCGGCCCATGCTAGGCGCACGAGCGTCCTGGGCGCAGCCCACCGACGCGCCGCCCTCGGACGGGCTCGGCCGCCCTCGGACGGGCTCGGGCCGAGGTTTCGGGGCGGGTCGCATCGCGTATGGTCTGCACCGACGCTCCGATGAGCGAACCGACCGCCGGCAACGCACAGGAGGCAGCCCATGCTCACCGCCGACCAGGCCCGCACCGGCGTCATGGCCATCCGCGGCGCGCTCGGCAGCGGCGCGCTGTTCCCGAAGGTGTGGATGAGGATCTTCCGCATCGACCCGACGCGCAACGAGGCCCTGCCGTGGGCCGGCCGCCTGTACGCCTCGCGCGAGCTGGCGATGCTCGCCGCGCTCGCCAGCGACGACAAGAAGGAGCGCGAGCGCGCCCTCGAGGTGGGCGTGGCGCTCAACGCCGCCGACACCGCGACCATGGCCATCGCCGGGTTCCGCAAGCAGATCCCCGCCGGCTCCGCGATCGCCTCGGTCGCGCTGGGCGCCGCCTCGGTGGCCCTTGGCCTGATCGCCAAGCGCGGCTGAGGGCACGCCGCGCCCCGCGGACCGCACGGCCGATGCCTCGCGTCCCGCGACCCAAGGCCCCCGAGGAGCGCACGTGAGCGAGGCGCACCGCATGTTCGTGGCCGTCCCGGTGCCCGCCTGGGTCCGGGAGGCCCTCGAGGAGGCCGTGGCGCCGCTGCGCGCCCAGCACCCGCGGCTGCGCTGGGTCGCGCCAGAGTCCTGGCACCTCACCCTGCTGTTCCTCGGCGACGTCGCGCCGGCCACCGTCCCGCGCGTGGCCGGCGCGCTGGCCGGCTCGGTCGCGCAGGTGCAGGCCCCCCGGATCCGCCTCGAGGGCTCGGCCGGGCGCTTCGGCCGCCGGGTGCTGTGGGCCCGCCTGGAGCCCGACGCGGAGCTCGACGCGCTCGCCGCGGCGGTCCGCGAGGCGCTCGCCCCCCTGGGGTTCGTCGACGACAAGGCGTTCTCGGCGCACCTCACCCTCGCGCGCGCCCCCCGCGACGGCGCGATCCCCGACGCCGCCGAGCGCGACTTCGCCGGTCCCACCTCGAGCTGGCGCGTCGAGCAGCTCAACCTCATGCGCTCGGTGCGTGGCCCGAGCGGCGCGACCTACGACACGGTCGCCACCTGGCCGCTCTCGTGACGCGGCACTCTGAGCCGCTGTCCTGACGCGGCACTCTGAGCCGCTGTGTCCTGACGCGGCACTCTGAGCCGCTGTCCTGACGCGGCACTCTGAGCCGCTGTGTCCTGACGCGGGCCCGAGACGCCACGAGCCCCCGCGGTCGCGGGGGCTCGTCGTGGCGGTGGAGGTGGGATTCGAACCCACGAGGGGCGAAGGCCCCTACCGCATTTCGAGTGCGGCGCACTAGGCCAGGCTATGCGACTCCACCGCGGGGCAGGGTAGCAGCAGCGTCGCGCTCGTCAGCGGTGTCCTCGGGCGCCTCGGCGGAGCGTCGTCGCGCCCGGAAGAAGGTCCGCAGCAGCTCACCGGCCTCCTGCGCCAGCACCCCCGAGGCGACCTCGACCTGATGGTTGAGCCGCTCGTCGCGCGGGATGTCGTAGAGCGAGCCGACCGCACCGGCCTTGGGATCGGTGGCAGCGACGACGAGCCGATCCAGGCGGGCCAGCACCAGCGCGCCCGCGCACATCGCGCACGGCTCCAGGGTCACGTACAGGGTGCAGCCCTCCAGGCGCCAGGTGCCCAGCCGCTCAGCGGCCGCGCGCAGGGCCACGACCTCGGCGTGCGCGGTGGGGTCGGCGTCGCCCTCGCGCCGGTTGCGTCCCCGGGCGATCTCCTGGCCCTCGCGGACCACCACGGCCGCCACGGGGACGTCGTCGTGGTCGGGCGCCAGCCGCGCCTCCTCCAGCGCCCGCTGCATCCACAGGCGGTCGGTCAGCTGGGCCACCCTGGCTCCTCTCCCGGGCCTGCCCGCTCACGCGCTGGCGCTGGCGAGCCCGTCGGCACTCACACGGGGGCGCCCTCGAGCTCGCTGGTGAGCTGGTCGAGCACGCCCTTGGCGTCACCGTAGAGCATCACCGTGTTGTCGCGCTCGAACAGCTCGTTCTTGATGCCGGCGTAGCCCGGCGAGAGGCTGCGCTTGATCACCAGCACCCGTTGGGCCTGCTCGACCTCGAGGATCGGCATGCCTGCGATCGGGCTGCCCGGCTGCTCCTTGGCGGCAGGGTTGACCACGTCGTTGGCCCCGACCACGATCGCCACGTCGGTGGTCTTGAACTCCGGGTTGATCTGGTCCATCTCGACCAGCTGCTCGTAGGGCACGTCGGCCTCGGCGAGGACCACGTTCATGTGCCCGGGCATGCGGCCGGCCACCGGGTGGATGGCGTAGCGCACCGACGCGCCGCGGGCCGACAGCACCCCGGCGAGCTCGGCCGCGGCGTGCTGGGCGCGTCCCGCCGCCAGCCCGTAGCCGGGCACGATGACCACCGAGCGGGCGGCCTCCAGGACCATGGCGGCCTCCTCGGGGTCCGAGGAGGTGACGTGCTGGTAGTCGCGGGCGTCCTCGGCGGGCACCGCGCCGTAGCCACCGGCCAGCACCGCCAGCAGCGACCGGTTCATCGATCGGCACATGATCCGCGTCAGGATGAGCCCGGCGGCGCCGACCATCGTCCCGGCGATGATCAGCAGCACCTGGCCCAGCGCGAAGCCCGCGGCGGCGGCCGCCAGGCCCGACAGGGAGTTCAGCAGCGAGATCACCACCGGCATGTCCGCGCCGCCGATCGGGGCCACGAGCAGCAGCCCGACGAGCGCGCTGACCGCCGCGAGGCCGAGCACCGTGGCCACCGCCCACGTCGGGTCCTCGAGCACGTACAGCGAGGCCCCGGCCAGCGCGAGCGCGCCCAGGCCGAGCACGATCATCACCACCGTGCGGGCCGGCACCCCGCCGGCGTCGCGCAGCAGCCCGCGAAGCTTGAGCTCGGCCAGGAGGCTGCCCGAGAAGGTGGCCCCGCCGATGACCACCGACAGCGCCAGGGTGCCGGCCGGCACCAGGCCGAGCGCGGCCGCGGCGGTGGCCTCGCCGGGCTCGACGACCTCGCGCCAGAACAGCGCGAGCGCCACGAGCGCGCTGGCGGCCCCGCCGAAGCCGTTGAAGCGCGCGACGATCTCGGGCATGCGGGTGGCACGGGCGGTCAGCACGATCACCACGCCGCCGAGGGCACCGACGCCGAGGCCGCCGAGGATCCACGGCCAGCCGACCACCCCGGTCTGGGCGATCGTCAGCACCACGGCGAGCAGCATGCCGGTGGCCAGCAGGGCGTTGCCGCTGCGCGCGGTGCGCACGCGGGCGAGGCGCTTGAGGCCGATCGCGAACAGCACGATCGACACCAGGGCGACCAGGTCGCCCAGGCCGCCGTCCAGCGCAGTGGCGTTCACGGGGTCTCCCTTCGCGGCGAGGGGATCGTCAGGGGGATCGGGCGTCAGCGCGGGGGCGCGGTCAGCGCGCCACGCGTCAGCGCTTGGAGCCGAAGGTGCCGAGCATGCGGTCGGTGACCAGGAAGCCGCCGACCACGTTGACGGCCGCCAGCGCGAGCGCGACGACGGCGAGCACCGTGGAGGCGGTGGCGGTGGCCACGCCGAGCAGCGACAGCGCGCCCAGCACGGTGACGCCGCTCAGCGCGTTGGCGCCCGACATCAGCGGCGTGTGCAGGGTCGGTGGCACCTTCGTGATCAGCTCGAAGCCCAGGAAGGCCGCGAGCACGAACACGTACAGGCTGACCAGCAGCGTCCCGTCCACGGTGCTCCTCCTCCTCGACGCCAGCGGTGTCGGGGTCGGCGGGTCAGGCCCGCTGGTGGTCGCCGAGCAGCTCGGCGGTCGGGCCGTGGCGCACCACCCCGTCGGCGGTCAGCAGCGCCGCGTCGACGATCGCGTCGTCGGTGTCGGGCGCGACCACGCCGTCGTCGTCGGTGAGCAGCTCCACCACGGCCTGGGTGTTGCGGGCGTAGAGGTCGCTGGCCTCGCCGGGCAGCGAGCGGGCGAGGTCGGCGGCGGGGATCAGGCGCACGCCGTGATGGGTGACCTCGCCGCTGGGGTCGGTCAGGGCGCAGTTGCCGCCCTCGGCGGCGGCGAGGTCCACGATCACCGCGCCGGGCGCCATGCGCTCGACCATCTCGGCCGGCACGAGCGTGGGCGCCGGCTTGCCGGGCACCACCGCGGTGCAGATGACGGCGTCGGCGGCGGCGAGGTGCTCGGCGAGGACCTCCTGCTGGGCCGACAGCTGCGACGCGGAGGCCGCGCGGGCGTAGCCGCCCTCGGCCTGGCCGGCCTCGTCGGTGGTGTCGATGAACTCGGCCCCGAGCGAGCGGACCTCCTCGGCGGCCGCGGGTCGGATGTCGTTCGCGCGCACCAGGGCGCCCAGGCGCCGGGCGGTGGCGATGGCCTGCAGGCCCGCCACGCCGGCCCCGAGGACCACGACGGTGGCCGGCCGCAGCGTCCCGGCGGCGGTCATGAACAGCGGGAACGAGCGGGGGCTGGCCGCCGCGGCGACGATCGCGGCGCGGTAGCCGGCCAGGTTGGCCTGCGAGGTCAGCGCGTCCATGGCCTGGGCGCGGCTGATGCGCGGGACCAGCTCGAGGGCGAGCGCGCGCACCTGCCGCTCGGCGAGGGTGCGCACGGTCTCGAGGTTGCGCGCCGGCGACAGCAGGCCGATCAGCGTGGCGCCGGCCGGCAGCAGCGCCGCGCGCGTGGGGTCGGGCGGGCCGACCACGAGCACGACCTCGGCGTCCGACCAGGCCGCGTCGGCGTCGGCGACGATCTCGGCGCCGGCGGCGACGTAGGCCTCGTCGGCATGGCCCGACGCCGCGCCCGCGCCAGGCTCGACCAGCACGTGGTGGCCCAGGCGCAGCAGGCGCCCGACGCTGTCGGGGGTCGCGGCCACGCGGGTCTCGCCCGCGGCCCGCTCGGCAGGAACCAAGACAGTAGACACGGGCCACAGCATGCCATCTCTCCCCGTGCCTCATGCCTGCCGCGTCGCGGGCGCTCGCATCGGCGTTCGCATCGCCGCGAGCGGGTACAGCCACGTCGTGTCCACGATCGCGCTGCCACTCCCGCCCGCCGACGACCCGCACGGCGTCGCGCGCTGGGTCGCTGACCATCTCGGCGACCTGTGCAGCGACGACCCCGCGCCCTCCCCGGCGTTCCGCGGTGGCCAGCGCGCCGCCGACGCGGCGCTGGCAGCGCTGGACGTGCGCGGCTACGCGCGCTGGCGCAACGAGGTGTGGCCGCGCGAGCGCCGCGGCGCCACTGGCCTCTCGCCCTGGATCCGTCACGGGCTGCTGACCCTGCCGCGCGTCTGGGAGGCCGTCGAGGGCGGCCCGTCGGCCGACGTGGACAAGCTGCGCGACGAGCTGCTGTGGCAGGAGTACAGCCGCCACCTCTACGCCCGTCTGGGCTCGCGGCTGCGGGCCCCGCTGCGCGCCGACCCGCCGACCGCCGGCGACGCCAGCCCCGAGCAGGCCTGGGACCGGCGGATGGCGTGCATGGACCTGACCGTCGGCGAGCTCGAGGACGAGGGCTGGGTCCCCAACCAGGCGCGCCTGTGGCTGGCCGGTCAGTGGGCGGTGCGCCACGGCCTCGACTGGCGCGAGGGCGAGCAGCGGTTCTTCGCCCACCTGCTCGACGGCTCGCGGGCCGCCAACGGCACCGGCTGGCAGTGGGCGGCCGGCACCGGCACCGGGCGGCCCTACGGGTTCAGCCGCCGCCAGGTCGAGCGGCGCGCTCCCGGCCTGTGCCAGACGTGCCCGCTGTCGGACCGCTGCCCGGTCGAGGCGCCGCCCGAGGTCGAGCTCGACCGCCGCGAGGCCGACCCCCTGCTGCGGCGCGACCCCGATCCCGAGGCCACCGGCGGGCCACGCACCGCGCAGGTCGCCGGTGCCCCCGAGCTCGTCTGGCTCACCGCCGAGTCGCTGGGCGAGGACGACCCAGCGCTGCTGGCCCACCCCGACGTGCCCGCGGTCTTCGTGTTCGACGCGCCGCTGCTGGCGCGCCTGGCGCTGTCGGGCAAGCGGCTGGTGTTCCTCGCCGAGACCCTGGCCGAGCTGGCGACCACCCGCACGGTGCACCTGTGGCGCGGCGACCCGGTCGCGGCGCTGGCCGGGACCTCGCTGGCCACGACCTTCGCGCCGGTGCCGGGCTGGCGCGCCCGGTCGGCGCGGCTCGACGTCGCCGCGCTGCACCCCTGGCCCTGGCTGCGCCGACCCCACGAGGGCCCGCTGCAGTCGTTCACCGCCTGGCGCAAGCACGCCGAGGGCGGCTCGCGCGGGGGCGGCTCGCGGGGCAAGGGCAGCTCGCGCGGGGGCGGCGGCTCGCGCGGGCGCGGGAGGCGCCGGTGAGCCGCGCGCCCCTGCCGACCAAGCCCTGCGCGGTGTGCGGGCGGACCATCACCTGGCGCCGCAAGTGGGCCGACGACTGGCCCTCGGTGCGCTACTGCTCGCAACGCTGCCGTCGCGCTCGCGGCGACCCGACCGCCGCCGCGCTCGAGACCGCGATCCGCGACCTGCTGGCGCGCCGCGGCGCGGGCAAGACCATCTGCCCCTCCGAGGCCGCGCGGCGCGTCGCCGAGCAGCGCGGCGAGGAGGACTGGAGGGTGCTGATGGAGCCCGCTCGTCAGGCGGCGCGGCGGCTCGTGGCGGCCGGCGAGGTCGAGCTCACCCAGCGGGGCCAGGTCGTCGACCCTGACCGGGCGCGCGGGCCGATCCGCATCCGCGCGGTGCGCTGACCGAGCCGGCGCCACATGACCCGCCCCGGCCTGCGGGCACGCTGAGGGGCGCGCCCAGGCCGCACGCCGCAGTGAACGACGCGGCGCCCTGACCTCGGCTGCAGGGACCTCATGAGCCTCGCGCAGCGGATCCACGAGCAGACCCCGGCGACCCGCGACCGGTACCTCGACGCCCTCCGCGTGGCGAGCATCCTCGTGGTCGTCCTCGGCCACTGGCTGGCTCGCGTGCTGATCGAGGAGGACGGCGCGGTCGGCGACGTCTACATCCTGGAGTCGGTGCCCGCGACGCAGTGGGCGACGCTACTGGTCAACGTCATGCCGATCTTCTTCCTCGTCGGCGGGGCGCTCAACGCGGGGAGCTGGCGCCGCGCCCGCGCGCAGGGCGAGCGCGCCGCCGACTGGCTGCGCCGCCGCAGCCGACGGCTGCTGCGCCCCCTCGTGCCGCTGCTGGCGCTGTGGATCGGGATCGCCCTGGCGCTCGAGGCGACCGTCGGCGCCGAGGCGATGGTCCTCGACCCCGACGCCGCGATCGCCCCCGTCTGGTTCCTCGCCGCCTACCTCGTCGTCACCGCCCTCACCCCGGTGACGGTGCGGCTGCACGAGTGGGCGGGCGGGCTCTGGCTCATCGCGCTCTGCGTGGTCGTCGCCGTCGGCGTGGACCTGCTGCGCTTCGGCCCGCAGGCCGACGGGCTGACGATCGAGGGGCAGCCCGCCATCGGCGCGGTCAACTACCTGCCCGTCTGGGTGGTGCTGCACCAGCTCGGCTACCTCTGGGCCGACGAGCGGCTGCCGCGGCGAGCGTGGCACCAGGTCCAGCTCGGCCTCGTCGGCGCGGGCGCGCTCGTGGCGATGATCGGGCTCGGGCCCTACCCGCTCACCATGGTGCCGGTCGCCGGCACCGAGCTGCCCAACAACCTCAACCCGCCGAGCGCGGCGCTGGTGGCGCTCGGGCTGTGCCAGCTGGCGGTGGTGCTGCTGGCTCGCGATCGGGTCACCACCTGGCTCCAGCGACCGACGCCGTGGGCGGCGGTGGCGCTGCCGGGCGGCCGGCTCATGACGATCTACCTGTGGCACCAGACGGCGATGCTGGCCGTGGCCAACGCGACGGTCCTCCCCGGCCTGTGGCCGGTCGCCGGGGAGGTCGACGGGTCGTGGTGGGCGACCCGACCCCTGTGGCTGGCGCTGTGCGCGGCGGCGCTCGGCGCGCTCGTCGCCGTCGTCGGCCGGTTCGAGGCGCCACCACCCCCGCGCCCCGCATCCCTGCGACCGCGCCCAGCGGCGGCCGTGGCCGGGCTCGGGGTGACGCTGTGTGCCGGCGGCGTGGCCTGGCTGGTGGTCGCCGGCCTCACCGAGCCGGCGATGCCGCTCGGCCTGCCGCTTCCCGGGCTCGCCCCGCTCGTGGCTGGCCTGGTGGCCCTCGGCGTGGTTGGCGATCGCCTCACCGGCGACGCTCCCCGGTCGAGCCGCACGGCGGCGTGACCGCACGCGCGAGGGCCGGCCGCCGATGGCGGCCGGCCCTCGTGGTGCAGCGAGGCTCGCGCAGGGTGAGCGGGTGCGCGAGCGGGGCTGCCTTGCGGTGGCGGGGCGTCAGCTGCCCGCGCCGACCGCGGTCTGCTCGCTGCCCGGCTGGATGGAGATGCGGTGCGGCTTGCGCTCCTCGGGGTGTGGGATGCGCAGCTCCAGCAGCCCGTGCGCGAAGTCCGCCCGGATCTGCTCGGGGTCCACGCCCTCGGGGAGCGTGAAGCTGCGGGTGAACTCGCCCACCGCGCGCTCGCGGCGCAGCCAGGCCTCCTCGTCCACATCGGCGGTGCGGGCGCGCTGGCCACTGACGGTGAGCACGCCGTCCTGGACCTCGATCTCGACGTCATCGGTGGTGAAGCCGGGCAGCTCCATGTGGATCACCACCGCGTCCTCGGTCCGGTAGGCGTCGATCGGCGGCACCAGGCTCGCGGTGCCCTCGCGCACCCCGGTCGGGCCGAGCGTGCGGTTCACCAGCTCTCCCATGTCGCGCTGCAGGGCCGCAAGGTCGCCGAAGGGGTCCCAGGTCCGAAGCGCCATACCACCACCTCCTCGTCGCAACGGCTGCGGTGCGCCGTGTGATCACTCCGTCTCGTCGATGCCGTCCCAATCTTAGCCTTGCAGGCTCAAGTCTAAACATGCCATGACTAGCAGATCTTGGCAAGCCCGCGGCGGCGTCGCGCGGCGCGGACGGGGGCACGCTGGCGGGGGCTAGGATGTGACCGCGTCCGCACTGTCCCCCGACCCTCGAGGAGCCCTGCCATGGCCGACCGCGTCTTCGTGGCCGTCGCCTGGCCCTACGCCAACGGGCCACGCCACATCGGGCACGTCGCCGGCTTCGGGGTGCCCAGCGACGTCCTCGCGCGCTACCACCGCATGAAGGGCGACGCGGTCCTGATGGTCAGCGGCACCGACGAGCACGGCACGCCGATCACGGTGGCGGCCGACGAGGAGGGGGTGAGCCCGTCCGCGCTCGCCGACCGCTACAACGCGGTGATCACCCAGGACCTCGCCGACCTGGGGCTGGCCTACGACCTGTTCACCCGCACCACCACGGCCAACCACTACGCGGTGGTCCAGGACGTCTTCGCCACCCTGCACCGCAAGGGCTACCTGATCGAGCGCACCGAGCTCGGCGCGTTCAGCGCCACCACCGGGCGCGCGCTGCCCGACCGCTACGTCGAGGGGACCTGCCCCCACTGCGGGTCCGACAGCGCGCGCGGCGACCAGTGCGACGACTGCGGCAAGCAGCTGGACCCCACCGACCTGATCGACCCGCGCAGCGTCTCCGACGGGCAGCCGCCGCAGTTCCGCGACTCCCATCACTTCTACCTGGACCTGCCCGCCTTCGCCGACGCCCTGCGCGAGTGGATCGAGCCGCGCACCGACTGGCGCCCCAACATCAAGAAGTTCACGCTCAACTACATCGACGAGCTCAAGCCGCGCCCGATCACCCGCGACATCGAGTGGGGCGTGCCGATCCCCCTGCCCGAGTACGCCGACCGGGACGACAAGCGCATCTACGTGTGGTTCGACGCGGTGATCGGCTACCTGTCGGCCGCGATCGAGTGGGCCCACGCGATCGGGGAGCCCGAGCGCTGGCGCGACTGGTGGCAGGACGAGCAGGCCAAGCACCTGTACTTCATGGGCAAGGACAACATCGTCTTCCACACCACGATCTGGCCGAGCCTGCTCCTGGGCTACGGCGCCGACGGCGGCTACGCCGACGGGCGCCCGCTGCGGCTGCCCGACAACGTGGTCTCCAGCGAGTTCCTGACCATGGAGGGCCGCAAGTTCTCCTCGAGCCGGGGCGTGGTCATCTACGTCCGCGACGTGCTGGACCGCTACCAGGCCGACGCGCTGCGCTACTACCTGACCATCGCGGGCCCCGAGCAGCAGGACACCGACTTCACCTGGTCGGAGTTCGTGCGCCGCACCAACGAGGAGCTCGTGGCCACCTGGGGCAACGTCAGCAACCGCGTGCTGCGCCTGGCCCAGCAGCTCGGCGGGACCGTCCCCGAGCCGGACGCGCTCGCCCCCGAGGATCGCGAGGTGCGCCAGGCCGTCGCGAGCGGGTTCGACAGCGTCGGCGAGCTGATCGAGTCGGCGCACTTCAAGGCGGCGCTGCAGGAGGCGATGCGCCTGGCCGGCGAGACCAACCGCTACATCAGCGCCCAGGAGCCCTGGAGGCTGCGCAAGACCGACGAGGCCCGGGCGCGCACCGTGATCTGGACCGCCCTGCAGTGCGTGCGCGACCTCGCGCGGCTGTTCGCGCCGTTCCTGCCGTTCTCCAGCCAGCGCCTCCACGAGCTGCTCGGCCACGACGACGTCATCGCCCCGCAGCCGGTGGTGACCACCAGCACCGACCAGCACGGGCACGAGCACCGCGTGCTGCGCCTGCCCGAGGGCGCCACGTGGGGGCGCTGGGCCTCGCAGGACCTGCCGGTCGGGCAGCCGCTGTCGGCCCCCTCGCCGCTGTTCACCAAGCTGGACCCGGCAGTGGTCGACGACGAGCTGGCCCGCCTTGAGGAGCGCGCGCAGCCGTGACCGTCGCCACGTCGTCCGCGGCTGCGGCGCACCGCGCCCTCGCCTCGGCCCGGCGGCTGCCGCTCGCGGTGGTCCTCGTGGCCACCGTGCTCTACAGCACCGGGCCGGTGCTGGCGCAGGCCACCGCGGTCAGCGGCACCGTGTTCGCCTTCTGGCGCCTGTGGCTCGGCGTGGCCGTGCTCGGCGCCGCGGCCGCGCTGCTGCGCGCCCGCGGGGGCGCGCGGCTGCCGCGCGGGCGCAGCTGGGCCTGGGTGCTGGGCGGCGGCGCCGCCTTCGGGGTCCACCAGCTGCTGTTCTTCTCCGCGGTGAAGGCCACGAGCGTGGCCACGGTGGCGCTCATCGGCACGCTCGGGCCCGTCGTGGTCGGCCTGCTGGCGATCCGCCTGTTCGACGAGCGGCCCACCCGAGGGTTCGTCGGCTGGGGCGCGGTGGCCATGGCCGGCGCGGCGCTCGTGGCCCTCGCCGGCGCCCAGGGCCCGCAGGGCGACCCGGTCGGGGTCGCCATGGCCCTGGCCAATGTGGTGTTCCTCGGGCTGTTCTTCGTGGCCACCAAGGGCGCGCGCAGCGACGTCGACACCGTCTCCTACCTGCTGGCGGTGATGGTCGTGGCCACGGTGATCGTGAGCCTCGGGGCGCTGGCGCTCGGCGAGCCGGTGGCCGCGGTGACCGGCCGTGACGTCGCGCTGGCCGCCGCCGTCGCCGCGGGCCCAGGCTTCCTCGGCCACTTCGGGATGACCTGGGCGCTGCGCTTCGTCCCCGCCAACGTCCCCGCGCTGGCCAAGCTGGCCCAGCCGGTGCTGTCGGGGCTGCTCGCCTGGGCGCTGCTGGCCGAGACGGTCACGGCCACCCACCTCGGCGGCGGCCTGCTCACTCTCGTGGGCGTGGGCGGCGCGCTGCTGGGGCGCCGCAGCCGCGACTTCGCCAGCGGCCGGGCACCGGGGTGACCAGGCGCGCCAGGGCCATGCCGCGCCGCCGGCGCGCCCCTACCCCACCCGCACCGACGGTGCGGGGTGCAGCGTCACCGCCGCGCAGCGGCCGTGCTCGAAGGCGAGGGTGGCGCGGCCGCCCTTCTTGAGGTGCACATCGTCGAGGTCCAGCCCATCGCGACCGGCCAGCACCGACAGCGTGGCCGGGATGATGTCGCCGTGGCTGCACAGCACCAGCCGCTGGCCGGGGCGACCGGTCACCAGCTCGTCGATCAGCCCGACCGCGCGCCCACCGAGCCAGGCCGCGCCGACCCACAGGCTGCCCGCGTCCACCACCGGCACCCCTGGCGACTCGGCGAGGGGATCGGCGCCCACGATCGGGCGCTGGATGCGCCGCGCGAGCGGCTCCATGGTCTGCCAGCAGCGGGTCAGCGGGCTGCTGAGCAGCAGGTCGGGCTCGCCGAGCGCCAGCAGCTCGTCGGCGAGCACGCGCGCCTGGGCCCAGCCCTCCTCGGTGAGGGGGCGCTGGGCGTCGGGGCCCTCGTGCCAGTCCTTGCGCGATCCCGCCTTGGCGTGGCGGAGCAGCTCCACGGTGGTCACGCGCCGTGCTCCTCGTCGCGTCGTGCCGACCCTAGCCCGCGAAGGTGAACGCGGAGCGAACGCGCCAGGATCGTCGCGGTCGCCCGCGGGATGGTCGGCGCGGCCCGTCGCGCGCGGACGAGGGGCGCGGCCAAGGGGACGGCACCCCGAGGCGGTCCGCGGGTGATAACCTTCCGATGTCCAACCTTTACTTCTCGAACATCGAAAGAGCACGATGGCCAGGGAGACCCGCGAGGATCTCGTGGCGTCCGTGCGCGACGAGGTACGGGCGCTGCACGTGGCAGCGGATCAGGTCGAGGCGACCATCGCCGAGCTCATCGACCTGAACCGCAGCGATGCGCGGGCCCTGGACATGCTGCTGCTGCACGGGCCGATGACCGCGGGGGCGCTGGCCGAGGCCACGGGGCTGTCCACCGGCGCGATCACCAGCGTGGTCGACCGCCTCCAGAGCGCGGGCTACGCCGAGCGGCAGCGCGACCGCGCCGACCGACGGCGCGTGCTGGTGGTCCCCACCGAGACCGCGGCGCGCACCGTGGGCGACGTGCGGGCCGAGATCGCGGCCGCGGGCGCCACGACCCTGCGTCGCGCCACCAAGGAGCAGCTGCGGGTCATCCGCGACTTCCTGCGCAGCGAGCGCGAGCTCAACCGCGACCAGGCCGCGCGCCTGCAGCGCCGCCTCGCCCACAACGGCCCCCTCGACCCGACCGGCGGCCACGAGACCTCGCCCGGGGACGGTGCCCAGGCCCAGGACGCCGAGCGCGACGAGGAGGCGGACAGCGGGCCGGCCGCCTGACCTGGCCGCGCGCCGCTTGGCCGCCCGCAGCGAAAGGACCGCCATGCCGGCCACGACCGAGGCGCCACCGCTCACCCGCGTCATCGTGCCCCAGGACGGCAGCGCGTTGGCCGCCCGCTCGCTGCCGCATGCGGCGGCGGTGGCCCGCGCCAGCGGCGTCGGGCTGCTGCTGTACAGCCAGCTCTACCCCAGCGAGGCCGACGGCGACCCGGCGGGCAGCCGCCGCGCCGCCGCGCTGCGGGAGCTCGCCGCCACGGTCCCCGAGGTGCCCGTCGAGGTGCGCGTGGAGGTGGCGCCCTCTCCGGTGACGGGGCTGGAGGCGGCCGCGAGCGCCGAGGAGGGCGCGCTGGTGTGCCTGTCCAGCCACGGTCGCGCGGCCGAGCGGGGCGGGCCGGCGCTGGGCAGCGTCGCCGAGGCGGCGCTGGGGCGCCTGCCTGGCCCCGTGCTGCTCGTCGGCCCGACCTGCGAGCCCGACCGCGTGCCCACGACCGGCGAGGTGATCGCCTGCGTCGACTGCTCGGAGCTGTCCGAGGAGATCCTCGAGCCCGCCGCGAGCTGGGCGCACCGGTTCGGCATGGACCTGCGGCTGCTGGAGGTGGTGCCCGAGCGCTGGGCCGCCAGCGCCGCGGGCGACGCCGACGCCGACTGCGCCGAGACGCCCGGCTGCCCGCGCGGCTACACCGAGCGCCTCGCGGCCCGGCTGCGCACCGCCGGCCAGACGGTGCGCAGCGACGCGGTCGCCGCCCCCGACCCCAGCCAGCCGGTGCCCCACCTCGTCGCGGCGCTGCGCGAGCGCGGCGCGGGCCTGGCGGCGCTGAGCACCCACGGGCGCACCGGGCTGCGGCGCCTGCGGATCGGCTCGACGGCGATCACGCTGGTGCGCGACAGCCCCTGCCCGGTGCTGGTGGCGCGCCCACGGTCACTGCAGCCATGAGCCGTTGCTACGGTAGGGCGGTGGGCCGTCGCCGCCGAGGCGGTCGCTGACGAGGTCGAGGAGCCGTGGACCTGATCCAAGCACGACCTCCCCGCCGGGAGGTCGGACCGGTGCGCGCCCTGTCCTGGCGCGTCCTGATGGGCCTCGCGCTGCTGCTGGTGGTGGCCCTGACGGTCTGGGTGGGTCGCGAGGGCTTCACCGACGACGCCGGGGGGCCGATCTCCTTCCTGGACGCCGTCTACTACGCGTCGGTGTCGGTGACCACCACCGGCTACGGCGACATCACGCCGGTCACGCCGGGCGCGCGCCTGGCCACCGCCCTGATCGTCACCCCGGCCCGCGTGGCGTTCCTCCTGCTGCTGGTCGGCACCACCGTGGAGCTGTTGACCGAGCGCTGGCGCGAGGCCCACCGCCGCAACCGCTGGCGTCAGGGGGTCAAGGACCACTACGTGATCTGCGGCTACGGCGTGAAGGGCCGCGCGGCGGCGCGCGCGCTGTGCGAGGACGGGCTGCCGCGCGACGAGGTGGTCATCGTCGACGAGAACCGCGACACCGCGGCCGAGGCCAGCAACGCCGGCTACACGACGGTGGTCGGCGAGGCCTCCCGGACCGTGGTGCTGCGCGAGGCGCGCGCCGACCGCGCCAAGGCGATCATCGTGGCCACCGACCGCGACGACAGCGCGGTGCTGACCACGCTCACCGCCCGCGAGCTCGCGCCGCAGGCCATGATCGTGGCCGCCGCCCGCGAGGAGGAGAACGCCGGGCTGCTGCGCCAGGGCGGCGCCGACGAGGTCATCGTCTCCGCCGAGACCGCCGGCCGGCTGCTGGGCATCACGAGCCTGCAGCCCAGCGTCGGCGAGGTCGTCAGCGACCTGCTGCACACCACCGGCGGGCTCGCGCTGGACGAGCGCGAGGTGGAGGAGTCCGAGATCGGCGAGCGCCTCGAGGACATCGGCGGCCAGCGGACCGTGGCGGTCGAGCGCGAGGGGACGCTGCTGCGCTACGACGACCCCGCCCTCGGTCGGCTGCGCCGCGGCGACCGTCTCGTGGGGCTGCCGCTGGCGGGCCGCGGTCGGCGGCGGCGTCGCCGCGCCAGCCACGACCGCCCCTCCTGACGACCGCGGGCGGCGCGGCGGGCGGCCCTGCGGTCAGCGCTGCGGTCAGCGCTGCGCGAGCTGCGGGGCGAGCGCGGGGGCCAGCGCCAGGCGTGGCAGGAGGGTCGCCTGCACCGCGTGGTAGAGGTCGGGCTTGCCCGACCACACCCCGCCGGCCGGGTCACCGTCGGGCGTGACCTCGTGATGCCAGCTGCCGTCGGTCGGGTCGCGGAAGGCCGACGCGGCGTGGTCCCACAGCGCCCGGTACCACGCCTCGTGGCTCGGTGCGCCCAGGCGCCGCGTCAGCGCGGCGGCCGCCCCGATCGCCTCGGCGGCGACCCAGTGCAGCCGGCCCGCGACCACCGGGCGGTCGTGCCAGTCGAGGGTGTAGACGAAGCCCGGGCGCCCATCGGCGGCCCAGCCGACGCTGACCGCCGCGTCGAACAGCGCGGTCGCGGCCTCCAGGAGCCAGGCGGGCGGGTCGGGCAGCGACGCCTCGAGGTGCAGCAGCAGCCGCGCCCACTCGAGCCAGTGGCCCACCGTGGTGCCGTAGGGGCGGAAGGGATGGTCGGGCTGGTCGGCGTGGTGCTCGGGCAACGGGGTCCACGCGGCGTCGAAGTGCTCCACCACGCGCCAGCCGTGGGCGCGGGCGACGTCGTCGATGAGCGCCGTCGCGATCGCCAGGGCGCGCTGATGCCACTGCGGGTCGCCGGTGACGTCGCCGGCGGCGAGCAGCGCCTCGACGGCGTGCATGTTGCTGTTGGCCCCGCGATAGGGCTCGCAGGTGGTCCAGGCGCGGTCCCACGACTCGACGCACCGCTGGGCGGCGTCGTCCCAGAAGCGCGCGTCGAGGGTGGTCAGCGCCGCCTCGAGCAGCGCGTCGCCGCCGGGGCGGCCGGCGGCGGCGGCGCTGGCCGCGGCCAGGACCACGAACGCGTGGTCGTAGGCGCTCTTGGGCTCCTCCAGCGGCGCGCCGTCCGGGGCCAGCCCGCCGTGCCAGCCGCCGTGGCGCGCGTCGTGCAGCGGCCCGGTGAGCGCGGCGACGCCGTGGTCGATGCGCGGCGCCTGGCCGGGCACCCCGTGGAGGTGGCCCAGCGCGGCCACATGGGTCTGCCGGGCGGTGATCCAGGTGCGCACTGGCGCGTTGGCCTGCCCGCGCCCGCGCGCGTCGAGCCAGGCGAACCCGCCCTGGGGGTGGCGGTCGGCGTGGGGGAAGGCGAGCAGGCGCGCGAGCTCGGCCTTCAGCCAGGCATGGTGGCCGGGCGCGTCCAGCCACGACGGGCCGGGCGGCGGACCCGCCGGTGGGGCGCCGGGCCGGTGGTCGCGAGCCCCGGCGGCCGCGGCGGCGAGGGGATCGCGGGGATCGCGGTCGGCTGGGGACATCGGCTCCTCGGCGGGTCCTCGATTGGGCGTGGTCAGTTGAGGCGGGCGCGCGCGGCGCGCGCAAGCCGGGCCAGCTCGGTGGCAGCGGGCTCGGGCGGCTCGGCGGCGGCGAGATGGTCGTCGACCAGCGCCGCGGCGTCCTGGAAGCGCCCGACGCCGAGCAGCAGCCGCGCGTGCTGGTCCACATCAGCGCTGCCCGAGTCGGGCAGCAGACGGGTGAGCTCGGCGGCGGTCAGCGCGCGCCCCAGCTCGCCGGCTGCCTGGAGGTCGCGCACCTGGTTGGCGAGCACGCGACGCAGGATCGTGACGGGGCTGGCGGGGCGCAGCACCCGCGCGAGCCCGCCGGCGACCTCGCCGACGGCGGGGATGCGCGCGGCCACGTCCGCGGGGTCGAGCAGCGCCCCGCGGTCGAAGGCGTCGATCAGCACCGGCGGCGGCGACCCCTCGCCGACCGCGACGAGGAAGTGCCCGGGCGTGTTGCACCCGTGGGCGGGGATGCCCACGCGCCGCGCGACCGCCACGTAGAGGATCGCCAGGGTGATCGGCAGGCCACGGCGCCGGGCCAGCGTCTCGTGCAGCAGGCCGTTGCGCGGGTCGTGGTAGGTGTCCTGGTCGCCGTGGAAGCCGAGCTCGCCGGCCAGCAGCGCCGACAGGGCGGCGGCCTCGGCGCGCGGCTGCCCGGTGACCTCGGCGGGGTCGAGCAGCCCCGCGAGCTCGTCGACGCGGGCGAGCTCGGCGTCGACGTCGACCTCGCCGGTCAGCGCGGCGCCGCAGCACAGCGCCAGCTCGGCGAGGTCGGCGTCGGGCTCGCGCACCAGGCGCGCGAAGCGGCTGCGCACGTCGTGGGCCATGGTCCCGACCGTTGGGGGCATCGCGGCGCGTCCTCGCGCCAGGTCCGTGGTCACACTGTCGCGCGCGCG
>PUKE01000281.1 GCA_003550425.1 Nitriliruptoria bacterium | reverse complement strand
CTCACTGGGCCCCGGGCTGGAGCCTCGTCGGCGTGAGGCCATCATCGTGACAACCTGCCAGCGGCCGTGATCGCCCCTTCCTGTGGCCGCCGCCCAGCGCGAGACGGCAGCGGAGCCGGGCCGCACCCAGACGGTGCCCCTCGACGACGCCCCTAGCGGTCCTCGGTCGTCGCTGCCGTCGCGCCTCGCAGCGGTCCGACGACCCGATAGGTCGTCTCGACCTCCAGTGCCCCGTCGTCCAGCTCGGCCTCCAGCTCCCAGTCCTCCCCGCCGGCGCTGAACACCACCTCGACGTCGTCACGGGCCTGCTTGGCCACCCGGTGCGTCCAGCCCTGCGCAGGCTCCACACCCACTAGGCGCAGGCGGTCGTCCTCGACGGCGAGCTCGACGACGCCGGCCTGCGCGACCGGCCAGCGGCCCGGCTCGGCGTGCTCGATCTCGTGCTCCAGCTCGGCCCACAGGACCCCGTTGCGCGCGCGGAGCTCCAGCTCGTAGGCCTCGTTGCCGCGCTTGAACGTCACGTCCAGGCGGTTGGGCCGCTTCTGCTTGGCCGAGTAGCGCCAGCCCTCCTCGGGGCGCACCGCCAACAGGTCGATGCCGTCCTCGTGCGCGGCGAACTCGACCTCGCCCGCGGTGCCCACGCCCCACGTGCCGTCGGTGAGCTCCTTGACCATGGTCCCTCCAGCGTCGTGTCCGTCATGCGACCAGGACCTGACGTGGTCAGCATGCCAGGTCCCTCCGGTCGCCTCGAGGACGAGGTCATCCAGCACGCCGAGCCAGTGCGTCGCGGCGTGATCGTGGCGGGATCGCGGTGGCCTAGCGTCATGCGCTCCAGGGCGGCGGAGATCGACCGCGGCCCACAGCGCCGGCCCCGTGCCGGTCAGGAGAGGCACGATGCGAGCCTTGTCACAGTGGTTGCTCTTGATCATGGCAGCGATGGCCCTGCTCGGCTGTGGCGATGACGCCGAGGACGCGGTGAGCGAGGACCTCGAGGATGTCGACGCAGAGGAGGCCGCCGACGACGACCTCGAGGCCGCGATGGAGGAGGGCGCCGAGGAGACCGAGACCGACCTCGACGCGCTCGACGACGACGCCGACGGGGGGCTGCCAAGCGACTTCCCCGACGACGTGCCCGTGCCCGATGACCACGAGGTGCGCGTCGACTTCTCCGGCGACTCCGAGGACGGCCGCGAGATCTACCTCGACCTGGCGACCGACATCGACGGCGCGGAGCTCGTCGAGCGCTACGCGACCGAGCTGGCCGAGCACTACGAGGTCGACGTCGAGGAGATCGGCGAGGACGGCGACACCGGCCACTGGGAGTTCGCCGGCGGCGACTGGGTCGACGGTCGCGTCACCATCAACCAGGACCCCAACGAGGAGGTCGCGAGTCTCGTGACGATCATCCTGCGCGACCACGAGGTCTGACGCGGTCGTGGGCGCCTCCGGGCGCCCACCACCGCGCTACGGTGCCACTGGAGCACGAGCCCACAGTCGCTCTCGCCTGTCGCCGAGGGGCTCACGACCCATGACGGCACCACCATCCGACCGCCGCAGCGGCCGACCGGCCCTGCGGCGGCGCCTGCTCGACGTCGCCGAGGAGCTGCTCGCCGAGACCGCCGACGAGGACGCGCTCACGGTCCGCGCGGTGACCGGCCGCGCCGGCGTCACTCCTCCATCGCTGTACCTGCACTTCGCCGACAAGGACGACCTCGTCCGCCAGATCGTCGCCCGTGGCTACGCCGATCTCGCTCGCGCCACCGCGGCCGCAGCCGAGCCGCACGCCGAGGCCGGCGACCCTGCTGCGGCGCTGCGCTGCGGTGCGCGCGCCTATCTCGTGTGGGCCCAGGAGAACCCCGGCCGCTACGCCGTGCTGTTCACCGCTCGTCGCGCGACGCGACTGGAGCGGCCCGACGGCACCGTGGGCTCACCCGCCTTCGATGGGCTCGTCGCCGCGGTGCAGTGGTGCCACGAGGAGGGCGTCGCCCCGCCCGGCGACGCCTGGCAGCAAGCGACCCTGGTGTGGGCCGCCCTGCATGGGCTCGCGACGCTGAGGTCGCTCCACGACCGCTTCGACTGGCCCCCGAGCGAGGCGTTGGTGGACGACCTGCTGGCGGGCGTCGTCGGGATCGATGCCAGCGCCGCGCCGGGGGCCTGTGACGCTGGCGAGCGCGGCGGGTCCGCGGTCAGTGCGCCTGGCGGGAGCGGCGCGTGAGGGCCTCGCCCACCGCGGCCAGCCCTGCCCCGATCAACGCGATCGCGACGAGCCCTGCGAACCCGACGGATGGCCCGACCCCGGTCGTGGAGGCCAGGAGCGCCAGCCCTACCGCGACGACGATCGTGCCCTCGGCGAGGTGGCGATCGATGAGCGCGCCCACGCCGTAGGCGACGACCAGCGCCGGCCACCACGACGTGATGAGCGCGCCGATGGGCAGCTCGATCCATCCCAGCTGGCTGGCCAACAGCGCCAGTCCTCCGGCCAGCAGAGCGAGGCCGCCAGCCAGGGCCCGTGCCTGCGTGGCCAATGACCCGCGCGCGGCCTCCGGCGCAGGTCCGGTCGCGTCGGGCCCGGTCGCCTCCGTCGCGGGGGTGGCCGGCTCGTTCGGCATGTCACCGCGCTCGTTCACCGTGCGTCCTCCCTCTCGAGGCCAGGCCGCGCTGCGGCCGCCACTTAACGCTTGTTAAGTTACGAGGCCGGCGTGGTGCCCACAAGGGGTCGTGCTCGTGAGCGCGGCGTGATCCTTGCGTGAGGGCGGCGGGCGTGGCGCTCCCGCCTGCCGCGGCCGCGTCCCCTACCCCGCGCCTCCGGGCTGCTCGTCGGTCATCCCTGCTCGAGGGGCAGCCACGCGCGCACCTCGTCGGCGGTCCACGTCCCACCGGTCGCCTCGGCCAGGTAGGTGGCGACCCGGCTCGGGGTCAGCCGATAGGTCGCCAGCAGGCCCCTTGCGATCACCCCGAGATAGCGCCCGCTCGGCGCGGCGGCGGACGGCAGTCGCTCGGGCGGCGTCGCGCACGTGACGACCGGCACCTCGCGCAGCGAGCCGAGCCGCTCCAGGCTGCCGTACAGCCCGTCGGGATGGACCGTCACCCGGTCGTGGGGGAGCGGCAGCGGCTCGTGGGGCTCACCGTTCTCCTGGGCGACCACGTCCTCCAGCTGGCGCCACGACAGCAGCCAGGCCCGGCCGAGGGCGAGCCCCGGCGTGGTGGTGAGCACCGCGGGAGCACCTCCCCACGCGGCGCTGTGACCACCGAACCCCAGCGCCCGCGCGACCGTGAGCGGCAGCCAGTCGCGCGGCGGCGCGGGCTGCGCGCTGCCGGGATGGTCCTGGCCGGTCTCCGGCAGGACGCCACCCTGCAGATAGGTCAGGAGGCGCGCGTCGTCGCAGTTGGACCCGTAGGCGGCGTACCAGACCTCGCCGATGATCGGCTCCTTCGCGTGGCGACCGTGACCCAGCACGGCCGATCGGCGATCACGGCGTGGCAGCGTGCCAGCCGTTGCCCCCCGCCTGCTTGGCCACGTACATCGCCTGGTCGGCGCGGTGCAGCAGCTCCCCGGGCCGGCAGGGGCGCTCGGTGGTGGCCACGCCGATGCTGGCCGTCAGCCGCACGGCCTCGCCCTCGCCCATCGCGAAGGGCCGCTCCAGCACGTCCTTGACCCGACCGGCGACGGGCGTCGCCTCCGCAGGGCTGCGCAGGTCCGGGCAGACCACGATGAACTCATCACCGCCGAAGCGCGCCACCGTGTCGCCGGGGCGCATCGCCGCCCGCAACCGCTCGGCCGCCTCGCGCAGCACCGCGTCGCCAGCCTCGTGGCCGAAGCGGTCGTTGATCGGCTTGAAGCCGTCGAGGTCGATGAACAGCAGGCCCAACGCTCCTCCCTCGCGTGCCAGGCGCGCCAGTGCCGCCTCGGCGTGCTCGGTCAGCGCCGCGCGGTTGGCGAGCCCGGTCAGCGGGTCGCGCAGGGCCAGCGCCCGCGTCTCGGCCTCGGCCTCCACGCGACGGATCGCGTTGCCGAGGATCCCGGCGACCGCGGCGATGGTGACCCCATGGTCGTCGCTGAACGCGCGCGGGGTCGTGGTGTGCGCCGCCATGACGCCCCAGGGCTCGGGCGCGTGGATCGGCGCGCTGATGCCGCAGCGGACCCCGTGCTCGCGCAGCAGCAGCGCGAGGGGGAACCGGTCCTCCGTCTCGCGGTCGGTCACCACGACGGGCTCGTGGCCCTCCAGGGTGTAGCCGGCCTGGCTGTCGGCCTCGACGCGGCCGCGCCCGACGACGCCTGGTGCCCAGCCGTGCCCGGCGCGCATGTGGAAGGCCCCGTCGGGATCGCGCTGCAGGACCTTGACCAGCGAGGCGTCGAGGATGTCGGCGAGCATCGTCGCGGCTTGCTGGAACAGCGCGTCGAGGTCGTGGACGCGCAGCGCCTCGTTCGCCAGGGACGCCACGGCCTGATGTTGGTCGAGCTGGGCGGCGAGCTCGTCCTGCGCCTCCCGCAGGTCGGTGAGGTCACGGGACTCGAACACCACGTAGCGCACCACGCCGTCCTCGTCGGCCTCGGGCGACAGCTGGGTGTCGAACCACCGCTGGCCGTCCGGGGCCGGGAAGGCATGGCGCAGCCAGCGGGGCTCGCCGGTCTCGAGCACCTCGCGCAGCGCCTTCGCCCATGCGCCGATGACCTCGCGGGGCGCATCGACCGCGCTGACGTGCCGGCCCACCAGCTCGTCGCGGTCGACGCCGAAGACCGCCTCGCCGGCAGGGTTGAGGTAGACCAGGCGCAGCTGGGCGTCGTAGCGGCCGATCACGTCGACCGAGCTCTCGGTCACCGCGCGATAGTGCGCCTCCCGGGCGCGCAGCTCCTGCTCGATGCGCACCCGATCGGTGACGCGGCGCCCGTAGGCGTGCACCCCGATGATGGCGCCGTGCGCGTCCCGCTCGGGCAGCAGGTGCTGCTCATAGGTCTCGGCATCGCCTTCCGGCGTGGGCACCGTGAGCTGGACGGTCACCTGCCGTCCCGTGCGCAGCACCTCCCGCAGCCCTCGCTCCCAGCGCGAGGCCATCGGATCGGGCAGGCCGAGCTCGCGGCTGGTCCGCCCGAGCAGGTCCTCGGCGGCCACGCCCGCGAGCGCAGCAGCGGCCTGGTTGGCGTAGGTGCAGCGCAGCGAGGCATCGAAGGCCGTGACGACGTCCAGGCAGCGGTCCAGCAGCGCTGCCCGCCCCTCCTCGTCCAGCGCTCGCGAGGGCGAATCGGCCATGTGGGTCATCGGCTCCCTAGTTGGGGTGCCCACCGGCGGGGCACCTCCCGCGGTGCCGAGCCGATCCTCGCGCGTCCCCCCGCGTCCCCCCAAGGGCGGCGCGTCGGCGCGGGCGTCGTCCCAGAACCGCGGCCACAGCGTACGACATGGCACGGTTTGGCGGGAGGGGGCAAACGGTCCGCGCCGTTGTACGCCTGGCCCGCCCTGGGACCACCGCGCCTGACCGCGGGGAGAGCAAAGAACCCGAAGCGTGTCATAACGGGCGTGCATGGGGCGCGCGGAGAGGGCGAAACGCCGATTTAACTGCTGTGTCACAGGAATTCACAGCCTGGTGCTGCGATCGACGTCGTTGCGAGGGTAGACCGGCGCGCGTGCTCACGAAGGGGCGAGTCGGGCGGCGTCGCCGACCCGCCGCGGCCGCCGCTGGCACCCGACCACCACCGTCGAACCCGCAGAGGAGACGCACGATGCGACTGCCCGCCGGCCCCCGTGGCCGCTCCCTGACCCTGCTGTCCCTGATGCTCGCCCTGCTGGTCCTCGTGGCGGCCTGTGAGGAGGCTGCCGAGGACCCTGCTGACGCCGACGCCGAGGGCGACGCCGAGGAGGCGGCCGCGACCGACGAGGCCCTCACCCTGGGCACCGGGTCCACCGGCGGCACCTACTACCCGCTCGGCGGGGCGATGACCGAGGCGTGGAACAGCGAGCTCGACGTCTCGCTGTCGACCCAGGCCACCGGCGCCTCGGTCGAGAACCTTCGACTGCTCGCTGCCGGCGAGCTCGACCTGATCATGGCGGTCAACGGCGTCGGCTTCGACGCCTTCGAGGGCACCGGGGAGTTCGAGGAGGAGGGCGACCACGCGATCGAGTCGCTCGGCAACGTCTACCCCGAGGTGCTGCAGATCGTCGCCCGCGCCGACGCGGGGATCGAGACGATCGAGGACCTCGAGGGCGCCCGCGTGGCGATCGGCCCGCCCGGCAGCGGCACCGAGGTCGCGGCTCGCGAGCTCCTCGACCTCGCGGGGCTCGACGCCGACGAGGACATCGAGGCGTTCAGCGAGACCTTCGGCGACGCCACCGACCAGCTCCAGGACGGCCAGGTCGACGCGGCCTTCGCGATCCTCGCGCTGCCGGCCGGCGGCATCGAGGAGGTCGCCAGCAGCACCGACATCGCCATCGTCAACATCGACGGCGAGATCCAGGAGCAGATGCTGGAGATGGACGAGAGCTACTCGGCCCTCGACGTGCCCGCCGACACCTACAGCAGCCAGGAGGAGGACGCCGTCACCCTCGCCAACTGGGCGACGCTGTACGTGGAGGAGGGCTTCGACGAGGACCTCGGCTACGACCTGGCCGCGACCCTGTACGAGTCCGCCGACGAGATCGCCGACACCATCGCCGTCGGCGAGCAGATCGACGCCGAGACCGCCGTCGACGGGCTCGGGCCCATCCCGCTGAACCCCGGTGCCGAGGCCTACTTCGACGAGCAGGGCGTGCTCGACTAGGCCGCGAACCTGTGCGCGAGGCGTTGCGGCGCGTGAGGCCCACCCGCGCGGTCGCCCAGGGGGCGGCCGCGCGGCTGGGCGTCGTGGGTGCCGGCGTCGCGGGCGTGCTCGCCCTCGTGCTCGTGGTCGTGCTCGCGGCGCTCGCGCTGGCTGGCCCCGCGACGAGCCCGCGGGGCGAGGCAGCGACCGGGGCCGCGCTGATCGTCCGTGACGTGGGCGCCGACGAGGTCGTCGCGGCCCGCGAGGTGCATGTCGGCGACGAGGTGGAGCTGCGCCACCGCCACTCGGTCACCCGCCGTCCGATCCGGGAGCGCTTCTCGGTCCTGGATCGCGAGCGCCTGGCCCTCGAGGAGCTGTGGTTCGACGCGCACGGGCCCAACCTCCCGGCCGGCCCCGACCAGGTGCCGCCACAGGCCGAGTGGACGGCCGAGGACGGCGCCTACCGCGTCATCCACCCGAGCACGCCGCAGCCATCGGTGCCCGTGGCCACGGGCAGCGCCGACGTCGACCACCGCGTGCTGCTCCCCAACGGCGAGGAGCTCGTGCTGTTGGAGCACGTGGAGGCCGGCACCCTCGTCGAGCTCGCCATCGCGCCCGAGCCCCCGCAACCCCTCGAGCGACCGGAGCCCGAACCATGAGCAGCGACGCCACCACGCTCCCGCAGCAGCGCTTCTCCGATGCGAGCCCCGGGGCCCGCGCGGAGATGGCCAGCCTGTGGCGGTGGGTGGTGTTCGTCGTCGGCGTGGGCTTCTCGGCCTTCCACCTCTACACCGCGCTGTTCGGCACCATGCCGAGCCGCCAGCAGGGACCGCTGCACCTGGCCCTCGGCCTCGGGCTGATCTTCCTGCTCTACCCAGCCAAGACCCAGCTGTCGCGCCGCGAGATCGGGCGCAGCTGGGCGCTCACGCTCGCCGGGCTCGGGCTGCTCTCCTGGCTGGTGGCCGCCGACGAGCTCGGCGCCTATGCCGCGCTGCCGGCCGCGGGCGTGCTCTGCGTCGTCCAGCTCGCGCGTCACGTGCCCGTCGCCATCAAGGGCATGCCGCTGGCCGACCTGGTGCTCGCGGGCCTCGGGTTCGGCTCGGCCTTCTATCTCTTCTGGTTCGCCGACGAGATCGGCCGGCGGGCCGGCATCCACACCGAGTGGGACCTCGCGGCCGCGACCGTGGGGATCCTCATGGTGCTGGTGGCCACCCAACGGGTGGTCGGCACCCCGCTGGTCGTGGTCGCCAGCGTCGCCCTGGCCTACGCCTACTGGGGCACCGAGCTGCCGGGGTTCCTCGGCCACAGCGGCTACAGCGTCGATCGGATCCTGTCGAGCTCGTTCCTTGGCACCGAGGGCGTGTTCGGCACGCCGATCCAGATCTCGTCGACGTTCATCTTCCTGTTCATGATCTTCGCGGCGATGCTGCAGCGCAGCGGCATGGAGCGCTTCTTCACCCAGGTGGCCTTCGGGGCCACCGGATGGATGACCGGCGGGCCTGCGAAGGTCGGGGTGCTGACCAGCGCCTTCTCGGCCACGATCACCGGCAGCTCGGTGGCCAACACCGTCAGCAACGGCGCGTTCACGATCCCGATGATGAAGCGGGCCGGGTACAAGTCGGAGTTCGCGGGCGCCGTGGAGGCGTCGTCGTCCACCGGCGGGCAGCTCGCCCCGCCGATCATGGGCGCCGCGGCGTTCATCATGATCGACTTCACCGGCGAGCCCTACGGCAGCATCATCACCGCGGCGATCATCCCGGCCGTCCTGTTCTTCGTCGCGCAGTTCGTGGTCATCCACTTCGAGTCGAAGCGGCTGGGGATCATGGGCCTGCCCCGCGCCGAGCTGCCCTCGGTGCCGGGGCTCGTGCTGACCAAGGGCTATCTGATCCTGCCGATCGCGGTGATCTTCGCGATCCTGCTCGCCGGCCAGTCCCCGATCCGCGCGGCGACGCTGGCGATCGGCGCGACGATCGCGGTCAACCTGCTCGCCCAGGCCGTCGCCGCGCTGCTGCGCCGCTGGCACGACCTCGAGGACAAGCTGACGCTCGCGGGCATCCTCAACGGCTTCGTGGACGCCGCCCGGATCGCGCTGCCGATCATCGCGGCCTGCGCCTCGGCCGGGCTGATCGCCGGGGTCATCACCCTGACCGGCGTCGGGCTGCAGCTCAGCTCCGGCCTGCTGTCGCTGGCCCAGGACACCCTCATCCTGACCATGCTGTTCTCGATGGTGGCGTGCCTGGTCCTCGGCATCGGCCTGCCCACCACCGCGAACTACGTGATCACCGCGACGCTCGCGGCACCGGCGCTGCTCGCCTTCGACCCCGTGCCCGTGCTGGCCGCGCACATGTTCGTGTTCTACTTCGGGATCATGGCCGACATCACCCCGCCGGTGGCGCTCGCCTCCTACGCGGCCTCGGGGATCTCCCGCAGCAACCCGATGCGCACCGGCGTGCAGTCGGCGCGCATCGCCCTCGGTGGGTTCCTGATCCCCTACATGTTCGTGTTCTCGCCCGAGCTGCTGCTGATCGACGCGAGCTGGACGACCACCCCGTGGGTGGTGCTCACCGCCGTGGTCGGGGTGTTCAGCGTCGGCATCGCCATCGCCGGCTACGCCGCGCAGCGCATCAACGCGCTGGTGCGGCTGGTGCTGGCCTCCGCCGGGCTGCTGCTCATCTACGGCGAGCCGCTGACCGACGCGCTCGGGCTCGGTGGGTTCGGTGCCGTCCTGCTGTGGCAGCGGTGGCTGGCCCGGCGAGTGGCGGCGGCGCAGCCGGTCACCGCCGACACGGGCCCAACGGGCTAGGTGCTCCGCCTCGCGCGGTCTCGTCCGGTGCTGGCGGGCGCAGCCGCGAGCCGCAGCGCGATGAACAGCCGCGGCGCGAGCCACCCGATCCACAGGCCGATGACGACGAACTGCGCGTAGGTCAGGGCCAGCGACAGGGGATCGTCGCCGCCGGGCAGCACGGCCTCGCCGCCGAGGTACAGCACCGCCAGGCCGACCAGCCCGACGGGGTAGCGCAGCGCCCGCTGCCACCACGCGCCGCGCGCGCTGAACCCGCCGCGACGCTCGAGCAGCACCAGCCCGAGTCCGACCCCGAGCAGCGCGCCGGCGGGCACCATGGCCGAGCCCACCGCGGTCGGGTCGATCGCGGTGGCCTCGGGCGCGGCCGCCGCGGCCTGCTCCTCCCACGCCTGCGGCGGCTCGCCGGCCCAGGGCGAGCGGCGCGCGAGCAGGGGCAGCACGACGAGCGCCGCGCTCGCCGCGGCCACGGCCAGCGCCTGGGCGGTGGCGCTCGCGCGTCGGGCGAAGGCCACGAGCCGCGGCTCCACGACGCGCACCGCCAGGACCAGCAGGACCGCGCCCACCGCGAGGCCCGCCACGGTGTCGGCAGGGAAGTGGGCGCCGACCCACCAGCGGGAGATCGCGATCGCCAGGATCGTCACGACCAGCAGGACCTGCAGCCAGCGGTGCCGCAGCGCCACCGCCAGGCG
>PUKE01000159.1 GCA_003550425.1 Nitriliruptoria bacterium | reverse complement strand
TGGGCCTTCGCCAAGGTCCTCGGCGGCGGCTTCCCCCTCGCCGCGTTCGGCGGGCGCCGCGAGATCATGCGCCTGCTGGCCCCCGAGGGGCCCGTCTACCAGTCAGGGACGCTGAGCGGCAACCCCGTGGCCGTCGCGGCCGGGCTCGCGCAGCTCGGGGCGCTGGACAGCGAGGCCTACGCCGAGCTCGACGCCCTGGCCGACCGCCTCGTCGACGGCCTGGCCCAGGCCTGTCGCGACGCGGGCGTGGGCGCGGCCATCCAGCGCGCCAACAGCCTGTTCAACGTGTTCTTCCTCGCCGCGTCCGACGAGGTCGCCGTCCACGGGCTGGGGGCGGTGGACCAGCGCGACCCGCGCGTGCGGGACTTCGACGGGGCCCGGGCCTGCGACCACGAGCGCTTCGCGTCCTTCTTCCGCGGGATGCTGGCGCGCGGCATCCACCTGCCACCCTCGGGCTACGAGGCCATCTTCGTGTCGCTGGCGCACACCGAGGCCGACGTCGACGCCACCGTGGCCGCCGCCCGCGAGGTGCTCGGCGCCGACTGACGCGACGCGGGTGGTCCCTGGTGGGCAGCCCGCCGCCGCGGCGGGGGATCGCCCACCGGTACGCTCGCGGTGATGGCAACGCCCGAGGGCAGCGGCGAGCAGCGCGCGAGCCCCCGCGTGGCCCCACGCGGTGGGCCGGTGCTGCGCACGCTCGGCCTGGCCGTCCTGGTGGTGGCCGCCTTCGTGGTGGGCGTCGTGGCGATGTCGCTCGGCGAGGACGACGAGCCCGGCGACGCCGAGCTCGCCGCGGGGCTCGAGCCCGATGCGGAGCCCGAGACCCCCGACGCGCTCCCCGAGGAGCCCCTGGAGCCCTTCGGCGGCGACGAGGGCGCCGTCGACGTGGCCGAGGACTACGCCGGGCAGCCCCTGGTCGTCAACTTCTGGGCCACCTGGTGCGCCCCCTGCGTGGAGGAGATGCCCGACTTCCAGGCGGTCCACGAGGAGCTCGAGGGCGACGTGGCCTTCCTCGGGGTCAACGTGCGCGACGCGCCGAGCAACGCCGAGCCCTTCGTCGACGAGCTCGGCATCACCTACGACCTGGCCGTTGACGAGCCGGGCAGCTGGTGGGAGGCTGCCGGTGGCTTCGCGATGCCGACCACGCTGTTCGTCGGCCCCGACGGGGAGATCGAGGACGCGCACGCCGGCGTCCTGAGCGCCGAGGAGCTGCGCGATCGGATCGCCTCGTCGCTGGGCGTCGCGCCGACCGACTGAGGATCGGGCGCAGGCGGGTCGCCTCGCCCTCATCACGCTGGCCGAAGGTCCCTTCAGGGTCGGGCCGATGGTCCGTTGCGAGTTGGCGGCTGGCTGTTCTCCCGGTTACGCTTCTCCCGACCCACATCGTGGGTTCCCACCGGATGCGAGACGCGCCGGCGAGGCCGCCCACCGAGGGCGGCGCTGCCGGGGCGAGCAGGACGCAGGAAGGGGCCGGCATCGTGGAGTTCGCCGAGCAGTTCGTCGGCGCCATCCCAGAGGCGGCGAGCGCGCTCTGGGAGCTCGGGGACGGCTGGCGCACGGTCGGGGTCCTGATCGGGGCCACCGTGCTGATGGCCGTCTTCGGCTTCCTGGCGCTGCGCTGGCGCGACGCCCACGGCTGGCTGTCGGCGATCCTCGGCGTCAAGGCCGGCTTCATCGCCTTCTGGCTGGTGTTCGGGATGGTCCCGTCCGGCTGGATGTTCTTCGCCGACGGCGAGCGCGACCTGCTGGAGGGCACGCTCCTGCCCGGGCCCGTGGGCCCCTTCGAGGACCTCTACGAGGTGGTGCGCGACCTCGTGACGGTCGGGCTGCTGGGCGTGGGGCTGCTGGCCTTCGGCGTCGCCGCGGTGTGGATCCAGCGACGGTTCCCCCGCAGCCTCACCCCCGAGGAGGACCAGGGCGCCCCGACCGGTGGCTACCGATGAGGGCCGGGGGCCCTGACCGGCGATCGGGCGGCGGACCAGCACCGCCGCCGCCCGCGCCGGCTGGCAGCAGGACGAGAGAGGACACGCGACGGTGAGCAGGATCCCGAGCGCGCAGGACGTCAAGCGCGGCGTGCAGGGCAGCGTCGTCTGGCGGTCGATCTTCCGCCCCGGGTCGATCTACCGGGGCGACCACCGCGACACGTCGCGGGAGCGAGCCCTGGCGGCGATGAACAACGTGCTCTACCACCTGCACCCGGTGAAGGTGAAGCGGCACGGGCTCAAGCTGTCCTACACCTACTGCCTGGGCGGGTCGAGCTTCTTCCTCTTCATCGTCCTGACCATCACCGGCATCTTCCTGATGTTCTTCTACACGCCGGCGGCTGGGACCGGCACCGAGCTCGCCTACGCCGACATGCAGCAGCTGACCACGTCGGTGCCCTTCGGCGAGCTGGTGCGCAACATGCACCGCTGGTCGGCGCACCTGATGGTGCTGACCACGTTCCTGCACATGGCCCGGGTCTTCTACCACGGGGCCTACAAGCCGCCCCGGGAGTTCAACTGGGTGGTCGGGGTGATCCTGCTGCTGCTCACGCTGCTGCTGGCCTTCACCGGCTACCTCCTCCCGTGGGACCAGCTGGCCCTGTGGGCCATCGTCGTGGGCGCCGACATCGCCGGCTTCACCCCGGTGTTCGGCGAGGAGGTGCGCTTCCTGCTGCTCGGCGGGGCCGAGGTGGGACCGGACACGCTGTTGCGCTGGTACGTGCTGCACGTGCTGGCGCTGCCCTTCGTCCTGACGATCTTCCTGGCGGTCCACTTCTGGCGGATCCGCAAGGACGGCGGCATCTCGGGCCCGCTGTGAGCGCGGTGCCGGGAGCCGGGAGCCACCGTCGCGGGAGGATGCGCTGATGGCCGACGACGCGCCGATCGACCAGCAGGTCTACGACGAGCTGATCGCGCAGGGCAAGAGCGAGCGCGTCGCGCTCGCCAAGGCCCGCGCCGCCGCGCTGCGCCAGCAGCGCCAGGGGGCACCACAGGGCTCCGAGGCCGACGACCGCGCCCAGGGAGGCGTCCCGGCCGCCGGCGGCGAGACCGGCGGCCGGGACGCGCCGGCCTCGGGGCCCTCGCCCGGCGCGGAGGCGGCACCGGCCGGCCAGGAGCGGGTGCGCCAGGCCTTGGCCACCCAGGGCGCGGCCGCCACCGGCTCTGGTGGCGCCGCCGCAGGCGCCGGCGCCGACGGGCCGGCCGCTCCCGGGGAGCCCGCCCGCCGACGGCTGGGGCTGACCACGCCGCCGGGCATCCAGACGATCAAGGGCAAGCAGGAGGACAAGGTCTACACCTGGCCTCACCTGATCTCCAGCGAGTTCGTGGCGCTGCTGTCGATCCTCGCGTTCCTGCTGGTCTTCAGCTCGCTGGTCGACGCGCCGCTCCAGGAGCTCGCCAACCCCACCGAGTCACCGAACCCCGCCAAGGCGCCCTGGTACTTCCTGGGCCTGCAGGAGCTGCTGCTCTACTTCCACCCGATGGTGGCGGGGGTGACGCTGCCCGGTGCGATCATCACGGGCCTGATCGCCCTGCCCTACCTGGACCGCAACCCCTCCCAGCGCCCGGAGAACCGACGGACCGCGCTGACGATCTACACCCTGTTCCTCGTCTTCTGGGCGACCCTGACGATCACCGGCTCGTTCTTCCGCGGGCCGGGGCTGAACTGGGTGTGGCCCTGGGTCGACGGCATCTGGTTCAACCTGTGAGGCGCCGATGACCCCCGACCACCCCGTGCACCGCGCACGGACCCGCAGCCGAGCGGCGGCCCCCTGCCCGGGTCGCCGTCCGAGGAGCTGATCTGCCATGACCCTCGCGCTCACGCTGCTGACGGTCCTCGTGGCCCTCGTCGTGCTGGCCGGCTGGTGGATCCGCCGCTGCAACCTGGCGACGCGGCCCAGCCCCCTGGCCAGCCGCGTGGCGCCGGGCTGCGACCTCGGCCAGCAGCTGCTGATGGCCAACAGCGCCGATGGCCCCACCCAGCCCGGCCAGCGCGCGACGCGCCGTGGCCCGACCCGCCGGGCGTTCCTGCGCAACTCGATGGCCGGCGCCTGGCTGGTGACCCTGGGCGGCTTCGGCGGCGCCACGCTCGCCTACCTGTGGCCCGACCTGCGCGGCGGCTTCGGCGCCGAGCTCGACCTCGGGACCCAGGACGAGATCCTGTCCGAGATCGAGGAGCAGAACGCCCCCTTCGAGGACCCCGCTGGCCGCACCTACGTCATCGAGTACGACCCCGACCTCGACCCTGACGGGTCCTACGCCGACATCACCGGTGGCGCCCCCCTCATGGCGCTGTTCTGGACCTGCCCCCACCTCGGGTGCCGCGTGCCCTTCTGCGAGTCCTCGCAGTGGTTCGAGTGCCCGTGCCACCAGTCGCGCTACAACCGCTGGGGCGAGTGGACCGGTGGCCCCGCCCCCCGGGGCATGGACCGCTTCCCGCTGGAGGTGACCGACGACGGCCGCGTGATCGTCGACACCTCCGAGATCATCGACGGCCCGTCTCGCGCCGCCGCCGTCCTCGACCAGCCGCCGGAGGGCGCGAGCTGCCTGTGAGGCCCGGACGCGCCGAGCCCGTCCGCGACCCGACCCCACCTGACCGAGCGCGAAAGGACCCACCGCAGTGGACGCGACCACGCTGACCGTCGGCCTCCTCGCCCTGGCTGGCGCGGCGATCCTGGCGTTCCTGTCGTGGCAGTCGTCGCGGCGACGCAGCGCCCGGGAGAAGCTGCCGCCGGCGATGCGGCCCGCCTACAGCGACGACCAGCTCGAGCGCAACGTGCTGGAGCGCCACATGGGCTGGGGGCTGGTCCTGACGGTCTTCTTCGCGCTGTTCATCCCGCTGTACCTCGTCTACGACATGAACCGCATCGAGGGCGCGACCGACGAGCGCTTCGTCGAGCAGGTCGTGCGCGGCGAGGAGCTCTACCAGGCCAACTGCGCGGAGTGCCACGGGTCGAACCTCGCCGGCGGCGCCGCGGCCAGCCCCTTCGAGGGCGACGACGCCTGGCCCGCCCCGGCGCTGAACGACTTCGTGGTGCGCTACGAGGACAACCCCAACGTCGACGACATCGAGGGCTTCCTCTGGGAGACCCTCTACTGGGGTCGCCCGGGCTCGCCGATGCCCGCCTACGGCGAGGAGGCCGCCGGCCCCTTCACCGACGAGCAGATCGAGGACGTCAAGGCGTTCATGCTGTTCAACCAGGTCGGTGAGGACGAGGCACAGGAGATGGAGGCCGAGGACGAGGCCGAGGACCCCGACGACGAGGCCGAGGACGACGAGGCCGACGACGCCAACGAGGCCGAGGACGACGACGCCGACGACCTCGACGAGGCCGACGACGTCGCCTCGGCCGAGCAGGCGGCGGGCACCGTCGCCGCTGCCGACGGCGAGGAGCTCTACACCCAGAACTGCATGCGCTGCCACGGTGCCGACCTGCAGGGCTGGGACGGCGAGGAGGCCCGCCCCGGCTACCCGCTGATCGGGGTCTTCGAGCGCCACACCTCGATCGGCATCCTCGGGATCCTGCGTCAGGGGATCATCCGCCCGGGCGCCACGATCATGCCGCCCTACCAGGACGGCTACCAGAACGAGCGCCTGGAGGACGAGGAGCTCGTGGCGATCATCGACTACCTGCGCGAGCGCCAGCCCGAGGACCTGCTCCCCGAGGAGGAGCGCGACCCGCGCTCACTGGAGGAGATCGAGGCGCTCGCCGACGACGACGACGCCGACGACGACGCCGACGAGGAGCCGGAGGACGAGGGCTCGTGAGCGCCAGCCCCTGCCCGCCGCCGCCCATCACGGAGGACCGCGCGTCATGACGGAGCCGCTGCTCGTGATCCCGCTGGCCGCGGAGTTCGTGCCGCCCGAGAGCATCTGGGCGCAGCTGTCCGCGCCGCTGGGCATCCTCGTGTTCTTCGGCAGCACCTACCTGCTGCTGCGCTCCAACCTCGGCACCAAGCGCGGGTACCTGGTGCTGGCCACGGTCTTCTTCGGCTTCATCTCGCTGTTCTCGCTGTTCTGGACCTACGGCGGCATGGGCAGCGACGAGGCCTCCGGACCGCGCCAGCTGCCCGGGCAGCCGATCGGCGAGCTCGAGCCGGGCTGGGTGCCCTTCGCGCAGGACGCGCGGCTGGTGGAGGAGCGTCCCGAGCTCCAGGCCGTGCAGGACTTCCCGGAGGGCTTCGAGGTCGTCGAGGGCGACGACGGCGACGCGATCCTCGACGAGATCGAGGGCATGGTCGACGAGGAGACCCTCGACCTGCTCGACGAGGCCGTCGGCGACCTGCGCAACTTCTTCGCCGACGAGGAGGTGTTCTCCGAGGGGCTCGGGCCGCTGGACGACGAGGCCGGCATCGATCAGCTCGGCGACCTCGACGAGCCGGTGGAGATCGGCTGGACCGAGGTCGAGGGCACGCTGCTCGTGGCGATCACCTACGCGGAGTTCGACGAGCAGGAGTTCGAGCTCGTCGAGGACGGCTACGCCTACACCGCCTTCGGCTTCTATGACGAGGGCGCCCTGCAGCTGCCGGGGCTGGCGATGGCCGCGATCGCGTTCGTGCTGTTCGTCCTCCATGCCTGGCTGCTGGATCGCGATGAGCGCTTGGAGCGCCGCGCCCAGCAGGAGCTGGAGGAGCTGGAGGAGGCGCCGCGGGTGCCCGCGGGCGTGTGAGGGGTCGCTGGCTGGGCATCCGCCGCGCCGGGCGCCGCGCGCGGAGGGACGAGGGCCCCCTCCGGCGCGGGGATCCCGAGGCCAGCGCTGGCAGAATGGAGGGTGATGCGCCCCGTGCTGCTCGTTGCCGTGCTCGCCCTGCTGCTCGTGGCGTGCACCGAGGAGGAGCGCGCCGGCGTGCTGCTGCCGGTCGAGGAGCGCGAGCCCGCCCCGGAGGTCAGCGGCGAGACGCTCGAGGGCGAGG
Source organism: Nitriliruptoria bacterium (assembly GCA_003550425.1). Lineage (GTDB taxonomy): Bacteria > Actinomycetota > Nitriliruptoria > Euzebyales > Egibacteraceae > PUKE01. The sequence goes on along the minus strand of PUKE01000159.1, from coordinate 3,432 downwards.
AGCTGGCGCTGTCGGACCTCGAGGGGCCGGTGCTGGTGAACTTCTGGGGCTCGTGGTGCGGCCCCTGCGTCGACGAGGCTCCCGACCTGCGTCGGCTCCACGAGCACTACGCCGACCAGGGCGTGGCGTTCCTCGGCGTGAACGTGCGCGACAGCGAGCAGGGGGCGCAGCGGTTCGTCGAGGAGCAGGACAAGCGCTTCCCCTCCCTGTTCGACCCGCCCGGCGAGATCGCCGCGGCCTTCGGTGGCATCGGGCCCCAGGCGATGCCCTCCACGCTGCTGCTGGACGACGAGCAGCGGGTGGCCATCAGGATGTTCGGCGCGGTCAGCTACGGCCAGGTGCAGCAGCACCTCGAGCCGCTGGTGGCCGAGGCCCGAGGTGAGGTCGACGACGCCGCGGAGGCCGCGCGATGAGCCCCGCCGAGCTCGTCACCGACGCCAACTTCCTGGTCGCGGCCGCCGTGGCGCTGTCGGCCGGCCTGGTGTCGTTCGCCTCGCCCTGCGTGGTGCCGCTGGTGCCCGGCTACCTCTCCTACATGACGGGCTTGAGCGGCGGGGAGCTGGCCAGCGGCAAGGCCGGACGTGCCCGCGTGGCCGCCGGGTCGAGCCTGTTCGTGCTCGGCTTCGCGGTGCCGATCGCCCTGCTGGGCGTCATCGGCGCCCAGATCGGCCAGCTCTTGTCCGACCCGGTGTGGCGCGCGGTCCTGGGCGGCCTGGTGATCGTGCTCGGCGCTGCCTTCGCGGGGCTGCTGCCGCTGGCGTCGCTGCAGCGCGAGTGGCGCGTGACCGATCGAGCGCTGGATGGGGGCGTGCTGGGCGCGCTGCCGCTGGGGTTCGTGTTCGGGGTCGGGTGGACGCCCTGCATCGGCCCGGCGCTGACCGGCATCCTCACCCTGGCCGCCAGCACCGCGGGCGGGGAGGCGGTGCGCGGGGCGACGCTCGCCTTCATCTACGCCCTCGGCCTGGGGGTGCCCTTCGTGGCGTTCGGCCTGCTGTTCCACCGCGCCAGCGGGGCGCTCGCGTTCCTGCGCCGGCACGCCACGCTGGTCCAGCGCCTCGGCGGCGGGCTGCTCATGGCCGTCGGCGTGGCGATCGCCACCGGTTGGTGGTGGGACCTGATGGTGCTCCTGCAGCCGTTCATCGGCAGCTGGACCCTGCCGCTGTGAGCGCGTCGCCATGACCACCGCCCCGCCCCGCCCGCCGCGCCAGCAGGCCAGCCCCTCGCGGCTGCCCGAGATCCCCGGGCCCGGCGAGACCGTGGTCCTGCTGTGGCGGCGCCTGCGCCGGATGTCCACCGCGCTCTACCTGCTGCTCGCGCTGGCCGCGGTGTCGGTGGTGGCGACCTTCGTGCCCCAGGAGCCCGTGATCCCCACCACGGTGGCCGACTGGCGGGCCGGCACCGAGGGACCCGGCGTCGACGTGGCCGCCGGCCTGGACGCGCTCGGGCTGTTCGACATCTACGGCTCCTGGTGGTTCGCCACGCTGGTGGTGCTGCTGTTCGTGAGCCTCACCGGATGCTTGATCCCGCGGGTGCGCTCCTTCGTGCGCCAGGCCACGCGGCCGCCTGCCCCGGGCCGCAACCTCACGCGCCTGACCCACCACCGGGTCCTCGCCAGCCCGCTGCCTCCCGAGGAGGCCGCCGCGGCGGGCGCCCGCGCGCTGCGGGGCCGGCGCCTGCGGGCGCGGGTGCTGGCGGCGCAGGACAGCCCCACCGGTCACCCGCAGGCGGCGGCCGAGCGCGGGCACGCGCGGGAGGGCGGCTCGATCGCGTTCCACCTGTCGTTCTACCTGCTGGCCATCGGCGCGATGGTCGGGGTCTGGTTCGGCTTCGAGAGCCAGGTGAACGTGGTGGAGGGCGGCTCCTTCGCCGACACCCCGGTGGGCTATGACCGCTACGAGCCCGGGCGGTTCTTCGACCAGGCCGACCACGAGGGCTTCACCGTCGAGCTCGACGCGTTCGCCGCCGAGTACCACCCCGGTCGCGACACCGGTGACGGCCCGCAGTCCTCGCTCATCGCCAGCGAGTTCGCCTCGCAGATCAACGTGCGGGAGGGCGACGAGGTCGTCTCGCAGGGCACCGTCGCGGTCAACGAGCCGTTCCAGCACGGCGCGACCGCCATCTACCAGATCCGCTTCGGGTTCGCCCCGGAGCTCACGGTGCGCACCGAGGGCGGGACCGAGCTGCACGCCGACACCACCAACCTGATCGAGAGCGACGACCTCGTGTGGACCGGCGTCGCCGCGGTGGAGCGCACCGACGTGGACAACCAGATCGCCCTCGACCTGGCCCTGCTGCCCGATGCCACCACCGACGGGGGGCGGCTCGGCAGCGCCAGCAACGAGCCGGACAACCCGCTGCTGGCCGTGACGCTCTGGTACGGGCCACTCGGGCTGGAGCGCAACCGACCGCCGGCCGAGTTCGACCGCGACGCCGGGACCCGCCTGGACGAGTCGCTGCTGCTCGCCCCTGGCGAGACCGACGCCTTCGAGGCGCTGCCCCTGGAGCTCACCTTCGAGGACCTGCCCTACTGGTCGGGCTTCCAGGTCGCCCAGGAGCCTGGCCATGGCCTGCTCCTGGCCGGTGCCGGCCTCTTGCTGGTGGCGCTCGTCCCCTCGCTGTTCGCCTACCGGCGGCGCGTGTGGGTCGACGCCGAGCCCGACGGGCACGGAGGCTCGCGCATCACGATCGCCGGCGTCGCCCGCCAGCGCGCCGACACGTTCGCGGAGGCGTGGCCCGGACTGGCCGATGACCTCGCCGAGGCCGTGCAGGGGCGCGAGCCAGGCGCCTCCCAGGAGCAGGACCGCGCGCCGCGCGCCGACGACGACGTCCCCGACCACGCTCGCCCGCCCGCAGAGGAGCCGCGCTGATGCCCGACATGGCGATGGGTGACCTGTCGAACACGCTGTTCAACGTCGCGTTCATCACCTACCTGATCGCGATGGTGCTGGCCTTCGCCCGACTCGCGTTCACGCGCGTGGGCGCCAGCGGCACCCCGCTGGCCACCCGGCGCGCCGGGCTGTGGGCCGGCCGCGGCGCCACGGCCCTGGCCCTCGGGGGCGCGGCGGTGCACCTCGGCTCGATCGTGACCCGCGGGCTCGCCGCGGGGCACGTGCCGTGGTCGAACATGTACGAGTACTCCTCGTTCCTGGCGTTCGGCACGGTGGTCGTGGGGCTCGTGGTGGTCCAGCAGCGCCTGGGCTACGGGCACCTCATGGGCTTCGTGCTCGCCCTGGCGATCCTGTCGATGACCTCGGCGCTGCTGCTGTTCACCGAGCCGACCCCGCTCGTGCCGAGCCTGCAGAGCTGGTGGATCAACGTGCACACCAGCGCGGCGATGGGCGCCTCGACCATCTTCATCATCGGCTTCATGGCCACCGCGCTCTACCTCGTGAAGCGCACCGCCGAGCGGCGCGTGGGCATCTCGGGGGCCGG
>PUKE01000241.1 GCA_003550425.1 Nitriliruptoria bacterium | reverse complement strand
GCCGCCTCCATCGCCGAGCGGCTGAACCCCTCGCGGTAGGACGGCAGCACGAACACGTCCAGCGCGCTGTAGAGCGCGGGCATGTCGTGGCGCTCGCCGAGCAGGGTGAGGGCGGCACCGGCGTCGTCGAGGTGGTCGGGCTTAACCGGGTCGGCGGGTCCCACCCAGACGAACCGTGCGCGGTGGCCGAGCTCGTCGGCTGCGCTGGCGAGCTCGGCGATGCCCTTCTCGGCCACGCGGCGGCCCACGCCGCCGATGAGCACCTCGTCGTCGGCCACGCCGAGCTCGGCGCGCACCCGTCGCCGCCCCGCCGGGTCGGGGCGGAAGACGTCGAGCGGGACGCCGTTGCCGACCGTGCGTGCCCGCCGCGCTGGGGTGAGGCGCCGCAGCGTCTGGCGGTCGCGGTCGTTCTGGTAGAGCTCGACGTCGCTGCACCAGGCCGCCGCAGCCTCCACGGCGGTGGCCACCGCGGCGACGGCCGGGTGGCGGGCGGTGCCCGCCCACAGCCCGTGGCAGGTGTTGACCACCACGGGGATGCCCAGCAGGCGCCCGAGCGCGCGGCCCAGCACCCCCGTCTTCGGGGTGTGGGTGTGGAGCACGTCGGGGCGCTCACGGCGCAGGGCGCGCGCGAGCTCGCCCGCGGCGGCCACGTCGCGCCGCGGGTGCCATGACCGCGTGAGCGAGGGCACGGGGACGTGGCGCACACCAAGCGCCTCGACCCGAGGCACGTAGGGGCCGGGCGCCGAGATCCCCACCACGTCGAGGCCGGCCGCGCGCTGGGCGCGGAGCTCGCCGGCCAGCAGCAGCGCGAGGCTCATGTCGACGGTGGTGACGTGCGCCACCCGGGCTGGTCGGCTCACCGTGGTCCTCCTCGACGGTCGCGCCGCAGCGTGACGCGCCCGCGCGCTGCCAGCGCGAGTCCGGCTCGCGGGACGGCCTCACGAGTCCGACGCTTGCGACGGAGGCTGTGGGCGCGCGTGAGGTGGGCCTTGGCCTCGGCGGCAGCCAGCAGGGCGCCATCCAGCCGGGTCCACGCCGGCACAGGCCCGTTGGCGAGGTAGCCCTCCAGGAACGCTGCACGCAGCCTCCTCCGGGCGCGGCGTGCACCTGGTGCCCGCCGGAGCCCCGCGTCCAGGTCGGACAGGAACAGCGCCAGGTCTAGGTGCACCAGGTCCATGCCGCGCGCCCATGGAGGGTCGATGACCCAGACGCGCGACGCGTCGTCGGCCAGGAGGTTGGAGGGCCGGAAGTCGGTGTAGCGCTCAGCACGCATCGGAGCGGGGTGGTGGGCGTACTGGCGCGGTCGGATGCCGGCCTGGGTCAGGAGCGCGTCGGCGGCCTCGCGCGCGTGCTCCCACGAGCCGGTCTCCACCCAGCCGACGTGGAAGGTGCCGAGCAGCGCGCCAGCCGCGCGGAGGGCCGTCGTTCGGTCGATCGCTGGGCGGCGTTGTGCAACCGCGTCCGACAACGGCCGTCCCGGCGCGAAGCCCAGGCAGAGCAACGGTGGGTCCGCGGTCCAACCCCACGGTGAGGGGCATGCCCACTCGCCGCTGGCGCGCGCTGCCGCCTCGGAGAGCCAGGCGAGGCGCTCGTGATGCTGTCTCGGGCGAGGGGTCGCCTCGGCGCTTTGCTTGACCACGAGGTCGGGCTCTCCGTGCGGACCCTGCCAACGGCTCAAGCGCGCGGTGCGACTGTCCCACGTCGCCACGGGCGTCAACGCGTCGGGCGCCAGTGGCCAGGCGAACCGCTGCGCGACGTCGGCCAGCGCCGGGCGCAGCGACTCGGGCTCCCACCGGCCTGCCGCGCTCACCCTGTCACCCCGGACCGCTTGGCCGCTGCCACGATCCCGGCGTAGGCCCGCTCGGGCAGCAGTGAGCCGTCGACCTTGGCGCGGAAGAACGCGAGCGGGTCGCTGGCGCGCACCGGCACGCGGCGCAGGCGATGCCAGTCGACCCCGGGGCGGTTGCGTCCGACCTCCCCGGTGGCGCTCGAGCGGAAGCGAGCGCGCAGCTCAGGCTCCATTGCCGTCACCGGCACGCCCCAGGGGTAGGCGAAGTGGCGGGGGGTCGTGCCGAGGCGCTCACGGATCGTCGCGGTGGCCGCGTCGAGCTCGGCCGTGGTCAGGCGTGCGGGCGGGACGTGGTGATGGGTGTGGTTGCCGATGGCGCAGCGCGGGTCGGCGGCCAGCGCCGCTGCTTGCTCCCACGTCATGCCGTTGCCTGTAGCGGTCGCGGTTGCGCCCTCCCAGCGCATGGGCGCCCCCAGGTAGGCGGTGGCGAGGTAGACGGTGAAGGGCAGGTCGAGCGCGCGGAGCACCGGCCACGCGACCTCGGCCAGGTCGGCGAAGCCGTCGTCGAAGGTGAGCACCACGCACGGGCGGTCGTCGCCACGGGCGAGCCGATCCAGGGCCTCGTCCAGCGCCACGACCTCGTGGTGGGCGGCGAGCTCGTGGGCCTGCTCGGTGAACGTCGCGGTCGGGCAGTCGAGCTCCTCGCCCGAGCCGCCGCCGACGCGGTGATAGATCAGCAGCGTCGCGCCGCGCGGCGTGCCGCGCCCGAGGCGCGCCAGTCCGTCCTTGAGCCGGGCGCGGCGGTCGTGGTCGGTGGCTGGGTGGGCCATGGCGTCCATGGAACCCGACATCGAGCGGGAGCGCCATTCCCTGCGTGGGGCACTCGCTTGCCGACTTCGCGCTCAAGTCCCCCGCCGAACTGGTCGATGCCTCGAGGGACACCCCGCCGCGAGCGTCGTGGCGACGGACGCGACCAGGAGCCCAGACCATGCGACCGCTGACGCGAGCCCTCGCGATGCTGGTGCTGACCGCGCTGACCGCGGCCGCGCCGGGGCAGGTGGCAACGCTGGGCGGGACCTCCGCGGAGGACTCGTCATCGAGCTCGTCGAGCGTTGCGTCGTCGTCGGTCGCCGAGGAGGCGACAGGCGCGTCCGTCGGGGAGGTCGCGCGCCTGGCAGGCAAGGACCGCTTCGCGACCGCTGCCGAGGTGGCACGAGCGACCTTCACCGATCCCGAGCGCGCCTACCTGGCCTCCGGGGAGGACTTCCCGGATGCGCTGGCCGCCAGCGCGGTCGCTGGTGCCGAGGAGGCCCCGGTCCTGCTGACGCGCGCTGGCGAGCTGCCTCAAGCCACGCGGGAGGCGCTGGACGAGCTCGACCCCGACCAGGTGTTGACGGTGGGTGGCGAGTCCGTGGTCGATGACGGGGTGCTCGCGTCTGCCGGTCCGGGAGCCGAGCGTGTCGCTGGCGCGAACCGGTGGGAGACCGCCGCTCGCGTCGCCGAGGCAGCCTTCGACGACCCGGATCGCGTCTACCTCGCGACCTCCGATGACTTCGCCGACGCGCTCGCTGCCGCGGCGGCAGCCGCGGCCGAGGCCGCTCCCCTGCTGCTGACCGGTGGCGAGGAGCTGGCCGAGCGGACCGCGGAGGCACTGGAGCGCTTCGACCCCGAGGAGCTGGTGGTCGTGGGGGGCGAGGGCGCCCTTGGAGCGCAGGTCGCCGATGAGGCCGCGCAGGTGGCCGACGCGGTCAAGGAACGCATCGCCGGCAGCGATCGCATCGAGACCGCCGTCGAGCTGGCGCAGCGCACCGAGGCCGCCGACGCCGTCTACGTGGCCACGGCCTGGGACTTCCCCGATGCCCTGACTGGTGGAGCCGCGGCGGCCGCGAGCGGCGCGCCCCTCCTGCTCGCGCAGGGGGACGCAGGCGAGGAGGTCGTGGAGGCAGAGCTGCAGCGCCTCGAGCCAGCGCGGGTCGTGGCGCTCGGCGGCAGCACGGTGGTCAGCGAGGGCCTCACCGGCTGGTTCGCCCGGGTGCTTGAGGGCTGGCTGGATGAGGTCCGCAACGGCGACGAGGAGGGGCTGGCGTCGTTGCGCGGCTCTGTGCAGTGTGGTGAGGGCGGCCAGCCCTTGCCGGGAACCGAGCTGAGCGTCGGCGACACCGCGGTGACCGCCGGCGAGGACGGCTCGTTCGACCTGAACGGCCTGGCGCCCGGGTCCCACGAGCTCACGGCGTCGCATGCAGGTCACGAGGATGCCACCGTCGAGGTCGAGGTCGGGTCAGGCGAGGAGCACTCGGTCGATCTCGAGCTCACGCCCCGTTCCGGGGATGTGCACCACGTGCCCGACGACATCGCCGACGACGGCTCCGAGGACGTGACCGACGAGCTCAATGACTGGATCGAGAGCGCCCCGGACGGAGCGGTGCTGCGGTTGGCCGAGCATGGGGACTACCGCATCGACGGCTCTGTGATCATCGCCGAGGCTCGTGGCCTCGAGCTCGACGGGAACGGGGCACGGCTGTTCGCCGGGGACGACTCGGACCTGGATCGCGGGCATCTGCGCATCATCAACGGCAATGATGTGGACGTCCACAGCCTTCGCATCGATGGCGCGAACCCCGACGCCGGCATCGGAAGCGATGCATGGAACTCAGACATCCCCTTCCAGCACGCCTTTGACATTCGGGGAGCTCAGAACGTAAGCCTGCGCGACGTCGAGGCCTACGACGTCTATGGGGACTTCGTGGACGTGGGGCCGACACCCAGTGGGTGGAGCGACACTCGGCAGGACGCCAAGCAGGTCACCGTCGCGGGCTTCAACTTCGAGAGGAACGGTCGGCAAGGGATCGCCGTCACCGCCGGGGATGGTGTAGAGATCCGAGACGGGTACCTCGGCGACGTGCGGCGCTCGCTGTTCGACCTCGAACCGAACAGCTCCTCCGGACGTGCCGAAGGCTTCTCCATCCAGGATGTCGAGACAGGACCAGTGCGCCTGACGGCCTTTGCGAGCCTCGGCCGAGGTGGGAACGTCGGCGACATCCACGTTCGTGGCCTCGAGATGAACGACGGCGCGGGCGCGCTGCAGATCCGGGCCCGCGACGAGCATCGGCGTGGCCCCGTGTTGATCGAGGACTCGACGCTGCGCTTCCGGGGCTCGCCTCGTGAGGGAAGGATGCGCTTCCAACAGGTCGACGACATCACGATTCGCAACAACGACATCCATTTCGCTTCGCGTCGCGACTCGCAGGTGGCTGACCTCACGGACTCTCACGCCCGGATCTACGGCAACCAGCTTCATGGGCAGGTCGTCGGCATCGCCGAGACCGACGAGTCCTCCAGTCTCGAGGAGTGGGACAACACCCTCATGGACGACTGACCCTGGGGCAGCAGCCTCCTCACGAGAACGAGCGCTGCCTGCCCGGCGCTGTGCTGGTGTCACCGCAGGAAGGGGCGGTCATCCATGAGGGCCTCGCACACGCGGCGCAAGCGCCGCCGAGCCCTGTGGCCCCTTGCCCCTCCCAGTCTCACCGCTGCGGAGCTGGCTCGATCCAGGTAGGCAAGCTCGAGGCTCCTGTCGTCGGCATGACGCTGGCCGTAGCCGTCCAGCAGTGCCCGCCGAGCGGACGCGGCGAGGCCGGGAAGCTGCGGCCGCTCAACCTCGACTCGCGCCAGAAGATGCGCGAGATCATGACCACGGATCCTGTGAGTCCAGCCGAAATCGATGACGCCAAGGCTCTTGTTGCGGAGAAGGATATTCGAGGGGCTGAGATCGCCATGAGTGAGCACCACGGAGTCTCTCTTGGATAGCTCGCGATGGAGCAGGACCATGGCTCGTTGATGAAGCCCATCTGGGTCAGGGAAGGTGCCCACGCTTCGAAGGCGCTGCACGCTCCGATCCAGCCTCTCGAATTGGCTCCTGCGCGCACGTTGGTCTGGGTGGTCCCCGCGCTCCCCCACCCCCTCCATCAGGCTGATGAACTGACCGAGGACATGGAAGGCGTCGATCGCTTGGCGGATGCCAGTGCGGGCTATGGCCTTTGCGAGCCGGTCCAGGTTCTTTCCCGGAACCATCAAGCGGAGCGCACTCAGACGGTCTGGTTGGATCGCTAGTGGTTCATCGATCTTCAGTGCTAGGTGTCGTGCTTGAACGATGTCGGCCAATTGAGGCGCAAGCTCTCGTTCTCGGGTGAGCTCGCGGCGACGTCGCTCGACGCGACGGAGCGTCTCGCGGCGACGCGCTTGCTCTCCGGCGCTCTGGAGATAGTCGATCTTGGCGACCGCGTTGATGGCGCCCTCGGCATGGCGGCAGCGAAGGACGAAGAGCGTTGATCTGCGGCGCGTGCAGCGGCCGATGAGTTGCCAGGGACCTGGCTGATGCCCAAGCCGGTGAGACACCTCGTCGTGCCCGCGTCGGAGGAGCTCAGGGTCGGGTCGCAATGGGCGATCACCGACGACTCCGGGTGGGATGTCGGGTGTGCTCATCGACTCTTGATCACTTCTGCGGCGCCGGAAGGTCTTGTTTGGTGCAGGAACAGAGTGCGTTCCCCGGCCTAGCCAGACATGCGGGCGTCGTAGAGGGATCCCTCATGTCGCTGGGGTCAAGCGGTGGCGACGGGTGCGGTAGCCGGCTCGCTGCAACGCGTCCTGGAGGACTGGGTCGGCTAGGATGGGTTGGTGGAGGTCGTGCTCCAGCGACACGGCGCCCTCCTTCTCGCCTTCGATGGCGCGGGGCCCGTCGTCGGTGATGATGAGATCCCAGCCCGCGAGGGCGAGCTGTGGCGTGCGTTCCATGAGGTCGCGAACAGCGTCACAGGCGCGTTGCCACTGCGGCACCTGAAGGCCGGTGATGGCGGCACCTGAGTCGGGGTGGGCGTCGTGGGTCGTGACGGTGCGATCCGAGGTGAGGCGCCGAGCGGTGCCCAGCACGCCTGTCGCGAGATCGATTCGCGCGGTGAGTGCTCCCTGATCCGGAGCATCGCTGGGAAAGGTCGCGCGAGTAGCGAAGCGATGGGCTGCGGCGACGAGATGCGGCGTCCGGTCGGGGTGACGGCAGGCGATGATCCTGATGGAGTGCTGGGTGCCCGGGAGGACGTGCGAGGCGTACTGGCCGGTCGTCAGCGTCTCGGTCACCGCGCTGTGCGTCTGCTGTCGCGCAAGGGACTCGACGGCATCGGCCGTGAGCGGTTGGCCGTTGCACGTGATGGTGCCGGAGGAGTGCTCCAGCTCCATGACGCCGTGGCCGAAGCCGCTGAGCCGTGTGGGCTTGATGACGATGGCGCCGCGTCGGCGCACCTCGGCGAGCAGCCCGGGTTCGTCGCGCCCCTCGTCGGAGAGCGCGTAGTACTCACCGTCGATCAGCATCCCGTAGGCGCGGGGCGGCCCGTGCCTCAGGTGACCGTAGAGCAGGGAGAAGAGCAGCTTGTCCTCGGAGGGAGGGAGCCATCCTGGAGCCCGCAGCTTGATGCGGCGGTGCTCGAGGTCGGTCAGGTACCGGCGACGGGCGCGTGCGTCGTGCAAGGGGAGCTGTCGGCAGCGCTGTGGCAAGAAGCCGTGGCGCACCGCGCGCAGGGCCTCTGACGTGGTGACGCCCGGCGGTCGCCGGCTCGGACGGAGCTCCTCCAGCGCGTGCCAGATCCAGTTCTGGTACTCGCGGGGCAGCGGCGCCTGGGCCCATTGCGTGAGGTGCCCCGCCACGGATCGGCGGCGGCGCCCGCTCATCTGCTCGCTCCTTGGTCGCGCGCTTGCGCGCGCAGCGTCCGAGCGGCTTGCGCGAGCCCCGCGTGGGGGCCACGCAGGTAAGGTGCGGAGCCGCCGTACCGAAGCCGGGCTTGGGCGCGGCCCAGCCATGAGCCCGCGTTGCGAAGCCAGATGCCGCGGCGTCGTGCGGTGGTCGCGAGCGTGGGGACGCGGACCGCGAGCCACCCCACTGCTCTGACAATCTGACCCCAAGTGATCGGGGTCGCGCCAAGGTCGGCATACGCTGCCGCCGCCTTCCCTGCCCCGCGCCCATAGCGCACCTGCTGGCGCCAGAGATCAAGGGTCGACCCGCGGAAGCGGTAGTCGATCACGGCCTCGGTGGCAGCAGCCAAGGAGTGGCCGTGGAGCTGGAGGCGGATGCTGAACTCGGCGTCCTCACCCTGGCGGTAGCAAGTGGAGAAGCCTCCAACGGCGATGGCAGTGTCGCGCCATACGGCCATGGTTGCTCCTGGCGCAAACTCGTAGCCTGCAAGCGTCAGGGGCTTGGAGGGGTCACGGTTCCAGCGGTAGGCGCGCTGCCGCGGCGAATTGAGGGCCGCGGAGTCGCGGAAGCCGGTGACGAGGTCTGCGTCCTGCGCGGCCGTGGCGAGCGCGCGCAGCCAGTTGGGCCACACGCGGTCGTCGGCATCGCAGAAGGCCAGCAGGTCGCCTCGCGCAGCCAAGATTCCCACGTTGCGGGCGTGGCTGACCCCGGCCACGTCCCCGGCGTCGATGACGCGCAAGGACGGGATCGTGGCGTGAAAGGAGGCCGCGACCTCGGGGGTGGCATCCCGCGAGCCGTTGTCGACCACGATCACCTCGAAGGACTGCAAAAAATCTTGGGCCGCGAGTGCCTGGAGCTGCGTGGCCAGGGTGTCCTCGGCATCGCGTGCGGGGATCACCACCGAGGCCTGGGGCATCCGGTTGGTCATGGGGCGTCGGCTCCGGTCTGCGGTCTGTGCGTGCCCCGCAGCGTCGGGCGAGGACCGGCCACCTCCGTGTCGATCCGCGCGGCTGCGATGGTGCATGCTCTGGGCCACCAGACTGCAGTAGACCGTGCGCCGCGGGCAGGGTCAATGTGCCAGAGACGCGATAGGGGGAGATGCGGCGCGCGCCAGACCCGCAGGATGAACCCGCAGCACTCGCGGTGACTGCGTAGGCGGTCACCATCGAGGAGGCGTGAGTAGCCTCCTGCACCAGGTTGCGGGATGGGGCTAGGGGAGGCCGTCGATCCGGACGCTCGCGAAGTGCCCGCAGCAATTCCGTCGGTGCGATGCGAGGCAATGGTCAGACAGCGTGCGAGGGGTTGCCACGGTGATCGTGCCGGGCTCGCCTGGATTCACTGCGACAAGGCCGGTTGCTAAGATAGGCCGCCGATGCATGGTGCGGCTCTCGCGGCCGCAGCGGCCGCGAAGCGTGCGAGCCGTCTCGGGTTCGTCCATCAGGGTGGGGCGTCATCAAGCGCGTGCCAGTGGGCGGGCGGAAGCAGTCGCCCGTCGCGAGTGAAGTGCCAGGAGGCGTTGTGGTCCTCTTCTCGGTGGTCATTCCTACGCATGGTCGACCCGAGCGCCTTGGTGAGGCTGTGGCGTCCGTGCAGCGTCAAGGCGACCGAGTCGAGTGCATCGTGGTCGATGACGCTAGCCCAGAGCCTGCCCAGGCACCGTCTGGTGTCACGATCGTGCGGCTGGATCGCAACCAGGGGCCGTCGGGTGCGCGGATGGCAGGCGTCGCTCTCGCCAAGGGTCAGTACCTGGCCTTCCTCGACGACGATGACGCTCTCTTACCAGGCTGGGTCGACACCATGGGCGCGTTGGTGGGTTCCGCCGTAGGGGTCGTGTGTTGCGGCACGGTCGTAGAGGACGTCGAGACCGGAAGGCGAGCCGACCGTCCACCGAAGGGCATGGGGCCTGCTTACGCTGATCAGGTCGCGAGCTTCTTGCCCGGTAGCTATGCGGTGAACACGGAGGCATTCCGAGAGGTCGGGGGCTTTGCTGGCGATATTCCCTACGGTGAGCATCACGAGCTGGCCTTGCGGCTCATCCCTCACTGTCTGTCGCGAGGGTTGACCATCGAGTCGAGTCCCCGCTCGTTGGTGCTGAAGCGCCACGATCGAAGCCTCGCGGTGCGTCGTTCGTACCATCACAGTCGCGTCGAGGCGGTCGAGCGGCAGTTGGCCCGGCATGCTCGGCGGCTCTCCAAGGATCCAGCACATCGCGCTGACCTGGCTGGTGTCGGTGGGTACAGCGCGGCTGCATTGCAAGAGTACTCACGTGCGCGGCTCCTCTATTGGGCCGCGATCAGGGGAGCGCCGAGACGGCTGAAGAACTACGCGCGCTATGGCGCGACCTTTGCACCATTCATAAGGACAAGACTCTGGAAATAGGGTGTAGGGGCCCTCGCAAAGGTCGCACTGCTACCGATGACCGCTCCCGTCCTCCGTCCTCCAGTACGCTCACGGTCCGAGGGCGCACGAGCGGAGCGCCGCTGGCGAGGGGATGATGGAGGCTTTAGCTTTGTCCCATTGCTCCTGCCAGGCCGGACGTGCGCCCCAAGCGACATCTTGCCCGATCAAGCCAGCGTCCAGCGGTTCCATGGGTGGGCCAGTGCGAGCACCGAGGAAGTCGCATGGGCCAGCACCAGGACCAGCATCAGACCGATGCCCCGCGTTGGGCGCTGCACGTCCAGCGCGAGCCCATCGGGCTTCACGACTGGTTCGTGCTCGGGGGCTGACGCTCCTCGCGGATCGCGGGGAGGCGGAGATCCGCTGGATCGACCGTGCCCTGCCCGAGGAGCCGGGACTCTGG
>PUKE01000285.1 GCA_003550425.1 Nitriliruptoria bacterium | reverse complement strand
GGTTGCCTCGGAGGCGCGGCTGGACGCGCTGCTCGCGAGCGCGCCGGAGCCCGCGGCGCGGCTGGCGCCCGACGCACCGCTCGAGCCGGGCTCGGGGCTCACCGCCGGCGCCGTCCGCGCGGCGTTCGCCGACATGGTCGCCTCGCGGCAGGTGGACCTCGCCGCCCGCGAGCTCAAGGCTCGCGGGGCCGGCTGGTACACGATCGCCAGCGCCGGCCACGAGCGCAACGCGCTGCTCGGCGCACAGTTGCGCCCCACCGACCCCGCGCTGCTGCACTACCGCTCCGGGGCGCTCGTGCTGGCCCGCCATCGCATCGCCGGCGATGACCGCGAGACGGTGCTGCGCGACGTGCTGCGCTCGCTGGTCACCAGCGCCGCCGACCCGATCGCCCAGGGCCGCCACAAGGTCTGGGGCAGCGCGGCTCGCTGGATGCCGCCGCAGACCTCCACGATCGCCAGCCACCTGCCGAAGGCGACGGGGACCGCGTTCGCCCTCGAGCGCGCCCGCCGGCTCGACCTCCCGCTGCCGGTGCCCCACGACAGCATCGTGTGCTGCTCGTTCGGCGACGCGGCCATCAACCACGCGACCGCCCTGGCCGGGATCAACGCGGCCCGCTACGCCGCCCGCCGCGGAGCCCCCGCCCCGGTGCTGCTGGTCTGTGAGGACAACGGCCTCGGCATCAGCGTCGACACCCCCGGGCGGTGGGTCGCCGAGACCCTCGGCGCCTGGCCGCACCTGCGCTACGTGCACGCCACCGGGACGCCCGCCGAGGCCTGGGACGCCGTCGCCGAGGCCGTGACCGCCTGCCGCGAGCGACGCCAGCCCGTGGTGCTGCACCTCGACGTCGTGCGCTTGTGGGGCCACGCGGGCGGCGACGTCGAGCACGCCTACCGCTCGCGCGCGGCGATCGAGGCCGACGAGGCCCGCGACCCGCTGCTCGCTCTGGCACGAGCGCTGACCGCGGCGGGGGCGGCCTCCCCGGCCGAGCTGCGCGAGGTCGTCGCCGAGACCCGCGCCCAGGTGGCCCGCCTCGCCGACGACGTGGCCGGCGAGCCGCCCCTGGGCAGCGCCGAGGCCGTGATGGCGCCGCTGGCCACCCCCCTCGACGACGCCCGGGTGCGGGCCGAGGCCAAGGCCGGCGCCGAGGCCGAGGCCGGCGCAGCGGCGGTGCCACCGCCGCGGTCCGGCGAGCCTCGCACGCTGGCCGGCCACCTCAACGCGGTGCTCGCCGAGGAGCTCGCCCGCCGACCGACGATGCTGGCGTTCGGGGAGGACGTCGGGGCCAAGGGCGGGGTCTACGGCGTGACCCGCGGCCTGCAGCGCGCCTTCGGGGCCCGGCGCGTGTTCGACACCCCGCTGGATGAGACGACGATCCTTGGCACCGCCCAGGGCGCGGGGCTGCTCGGGCTGTTGCCGGTGCCCGAGATCCAGTACCTCGCCTACCTCCACAACGCCCTCGACCAGCTGCGCGGCGAGGCGTGCTCGCAAGCCTTCCTCTCATCCGGGGCCTACCAGAGCCCGATGGTCGTGCGGGTTCCCGGGCTCGCCTACCAGAAGGGGTTCGGCGGGCACTTCCACAACGACAACAGCGTCGGGGCGCTGCGCGACATCCCGGGGCTGGTGGTCGCCTGCCCCGCGCGCGGCGACGACGCGGCCGCGATGCTGCGCGGCTGCCTCGCCCTCGCCGCCGCCCAGGGGCGCGTCGTGGCGCTCCTGGAGCCGATCGCGCTGTACCACGAGCGCGACCTGCACGTCGACGGCGACGAGGGGTGGCTGTGCGAGCCCACGCCGCCGGGGACGGCCCTGCTGCCCGGCGAGGTCGGCGTGTGGCATCCCGAGGCCCGCGACGCGCTGATCGTCACCTACGGCAACGGGCTGCGCCTGGGCCTGCGGGCAGCCCATCGGCTGGCCACCGAGGACGGGGTCGGCGCGCGCGTGGTCGACGTGCGCTGGCTCGCCCCGCTGCCGCTGGCGGCGCTGCGGGCCCACGTGCGGGCGTGTGGCGCGGTGCTGGTGGCCGACGAGGCCCGCGCGACCGGCGGGGGGATCGCCGACGCGGTGCTGGGCGACCTCGCCGAGCGCGGCCTCGCCGACCGGCCGGTGGGCTCGGCGCGCAGCGCCGACAGCTATGTGCCGCTCGGCCCCGCGGCCGACCACGTCCTGCTCGGCGAGGACGACATCGTCGCCGGCGTGCGGCGCCTCCTCGCCGCCGGTCGGGGCGGCCGCTAGCCGCGTTGTCCGCGGGTGCGGCGCGTGGCAGACTGCTCGGTAGCCGCCTCGACGGGCGGCACGCAATCGTGCCCGCGCGCGGGTGCCGCGGTCCGTGGCCGCGAGGAGGGTCGAAGTCCCCGAGGCAGGCCGACCCCCGATCGCCTGGTCCACCCGGCGGGAGACGTGCGACAAGGAGACTGATCCGTGGCCAAGGCCGTCCTGGAGAACAAGCAGCAGATCATCGAGGAGTTCCAGCGCGAGCCGGGCGACACCGGCTCCCCGGAGGTCCAGATCGCGCTGCTGACCGCCCGCATCGAGCACCTCACCGAGCACCTCAAGACCCACAAGAAGGACCACCACTCGCGCCGTGGGCTGCTGATGCTCGTCGGCCAGCGCCGGCGGCTGCTGGACTACCTCCAGCGCAGCGACATCGAGCGCTACCGCGAGATCATCGGGCGCCTCGGGATCCGCCGCTGACCACGACGCCGAGCCGCAGGGCTCGGCGTCGTCGCGTTGGGGCGGGCACCCGCACGCGCGTCCCGTAGCACCAACGGTGACCCCGCGAGGAGCCGACGTCGATGGACCGTCAGTTGTCAGTGGCCGCGGCTGCACCGCGCCGAGGCGCGCCGCGCGCAGCCGCGACCACTGGGAACTGGCAGCCATGCCGGCGTCGCTCCCTCGCCCCGGTCACCGACGAGCCCGGGCGCCGCTGGCGTCCGGGAGCCGTCTGACCCCGATCACGAGGAGGCGAGCGCACCCATGGGCACGCTCGGCACGAAGCACGCGCACACCCGCGTCGGCGACACCGACATCACCTTCGAGACCGGCAAGCTGGCCGGGCTCGCCGACGGCTCCGCGGTCGTGCGGATGGGCGACACCGTCCTGAACGTCACGACCACCGCGTCGTCGAAGCCGAAGGAGCACCTCGACTTCTTCCCCCTGACGGTCGACTACGAGGAGAAGATGTACGCCGCCGGGCGGATCCCCGGCAGCTTCTTCAAGCGCGAGGGCCGTCCCAGCGAGAACGCGATCCTGACCTGCCGCCTGGTGGACCGCCCCCTGCGGCCGACCTTCGACGAGCGCCTGCGCAACGAGGTGCAGGTCGTGATCATGACGCTGTCGGCCGATCAGGAGCACCCGCCGGACGTCGCCGCGATCAACGGCGCGTCGGTCGCCACGATGCTGTCGGGCCTGCCCTTCGACGGCCCCGTGGCCGGGCTGCGCATGGCCATGGACCGCGATGGGCGCTGGACGCCCTTCCCGACCTTCTCGACCCTCGCGTCCGAGGCGATCTTCGACCTCGTGGTCGCCGGCCGCCTCAACGACGAGACCGACGAGATCGACATCCTCATGGTCGAGGCGGAGGCCACCGAGAACGCGGTCGTCTCGGCCGACACCGGCGGCGCCACCCCCACCGAGGAGGTGCTCGCCAACGCGCTCGACGAGGCCAAGCCCTACCTGCGCCAGCTGTGCGACGCCCAGCGCGAGCTCGTCGACCAGGTCGGGACCACCTCGGAGAAGACCTTCCCCGTCTACCCCGACTACGACGAGCGCGTCTACGCCGCGGTGGAGCGCCGGGCGGCCGACGAGCTCGCCGGCATCGTCGGCGACGACCAGCTCGACAAGGCCGAGCGCGAGGCGCGGATCGACGCGCTGCGCGACGCCGCCATCGACGCGGTGTTCGACGACGAGGAGGCCAGCGCCGTCGAGGTCACCGACGACCAGCTGGAGGCGCAGGCCAAGAACGCCTTCAAGTCGCTGGAGAAGACCACGGTGCGCAAGCGCATCGTCCACGAGGGCGTGCGCATCGACGGCCGCGGGCCGCGCGACATCCGGCCGCTGTCGGCCGAGGTGGGGCTGATCCCGCGGATGCACGGCACCGGGCTGTTCACCCGCGGCGAGACCCAGGTGCTCAACATCCTCACCCTCGGCATGACCCGCGAGGCCCAGCGCCTGGACACCGTGGACCCCCACACCGAGAAGCGCTACATCCACCACTACAACTTCCCGCCGTTCTCCACCGGTGAGGCCGGCTTCATGCGCGGCCCCAAGCGCCGCGAGATCGGCCATGGCGCCCTCGCCGAGCGCGCCGTCGCCGCGGTCGTGCCGCCCAAGGAGGACTTCCCCTACGCCCTGCGCCTGGTCAGCGAGGTGATGAGCTCCAACGGCTCCACCTCGATGGCCAGCGTGTGCGCCTCGACGCTGTCGCTCATGGACGCCGGCGTGCCGATCTACGCGCCGGTCGGCGGCATCGCCATGGGCCTGGTCAGCCAGGACGGCAAGCTCCAGACGCTGACCGACATCCTCGGCGCCGAGGACGCCTTCGGCGACATGGACTTCAAGGTGGCGGGCACGCGCGAGTTCGTCACCGCCCTGCAGCTCGACACCAAGCTCGCGGGCATCTCCGCCGACATCCTGCGCCAGGCGCTGGGCCAGGCCCGCGACGCGCGCCTGGAGGTCCTCGACGCGATGGCCGAGGCCATCGCCGAGCCGCGCGCCGAGATGAACCCGAACGCGCCGCGGGTGCTCACCGAGTACATCCCGCTCGAGAAGGTCGGCGAGGTGATCGGGCCCAAGGGCAAGATCATCAACGAGATCCAGGACGAGACCGGCGCCGACATCTCCGTGGAGGACGTCGACGGCCGCGGCCTGGTCCAGATCTACTCCTCCGACGGGATCGCCGCCCAGGCGGCGCTGGACCGCGTCCGCGCGATCGCCAACCCGGTGGTGCCCCAGGAGGGCGAGCGGTACTACGGCACGGTCGTCAAGAACGCCGACTTCGGCTCGTTCGTGTCGCTCACGCCCGGCTCGGATGGCCTGCTGCACATCTCGAAGCTGCCCAAGCCGGGTGGCCAGCGGCTGTCGCACGCCGATGAGGCCGTCAGCGTCGGCGACAAGCTGTGGGTCGAGGTGGCCGAGGTCCGCGGGGACGGCAAGTTCTCGCTCGTCCTCGCCGACCCCGAGGGCGCCGAGGGCGGCGGCGAGCCCGCGCCCGAGGCCGCCCCGGAGCCCGCGCCCGAGCCCGCCGCCAAGGCCTCGACCGGCCCCGAGCCCGAGGACGCCGAGCCCAAGGGCTCCTCGGAGGGCGAGGGCGGTGGCCGCGGCCGCAGCCGCACGCGCTCGCGGCGTCGCGGCGGCGACGAGGGCGGCGGCGAGTCGCGCTCGCGTCGCGGCGGGGGTGACGACGACGGCGGCGGTGGTCGCCGCCGCCGGCGCCGCTCGTGACGCCGGCCGCTGCCGCCTCGGGGGCGGCGGGTGAGACCGTCGCCCTCGCCGAGGGCGTCCACGTCACCACGCTGCCCTCCGGGCTGCGCGTGGCCACCGAGCGCATGCCCCACGTGCGCTCGGCGACGGTCGGGTGGTGGGTCGACGTCGGCTCGCGCGACGAGGACGCCGGGCTCGCCGGCGCGACCCACTTCCTCGAGCACCTGCTGTTCAAGGGCACGCAGCGGCGCAGCGCCCGCGAGATCGCCGAGGCGTTCGACGCGATCGGCGGGGACAGCAACGCGTTCACCACCAAGGAGCACACCTGCTTCCTGGCGCGCGTGCTGGACCGCCACGTCGACGAGGCGATCGCCATCCTCGCCGACATGATCGGCGGCGCCCGCTGCGCGCCCGAGGACGTCGAGGCCGAGCGGCGGGTGATCCTCGAGGAGCTGCGCCAGCACGAGGACCTGCCCGACGAGCTGTGCCACTCCCTGTGGTGCGGCGCCCACTTCGACGGCCATCCGCTCGGCCGGGAGGTCCTGGGCACCTTCGACACCGTTGGGCGCGTCTCCCGCGACGCGATCGCCGACTGGTACGCCCGCCAGTACGTGCCTGGCAACCTCGTGGTCGCCGCGGCCGGCAACGTCGCGCACGACCAGGTGGTCGAGGCGGTCGCGCAGGCGCTCGGCGGCGCCGCCGGCCGCCCCGCCCCCGCCCGGCCGCGCGAGGCGCCGACGCAGCCTGGCCCCCGTCGCGCGGTCGTCCAGCACAAGCCCATCGAGCAGGCCCACGTGGTGCTCGGGGGGCCGGGCCTGCCCCGTCACGACGAGCGTCGCTGGGCGGCCGCGGTCCTGGACGTCGCCCTCGGCGGCAGCATGGCCAGCCGGCTGTTCCAGGAGGTCCGCGAGCGCCGCGGCCTGGCCTATGCGGTGGGCAGCGAGCAGCAGCAGCACCGCGACGCCGGCATCTTCGACGTCTATGCCGCCACCGCCCCCGAGCGCCTCGAGGAGCTGCTGGCGGCGGTCCGCGGCGAGCTCGACGCGGTGCGGCGCGACGGGCTCGGCCGCGAGGAGCTGGAGCGGGCCAAGGCGAGCCTCGCCGGCGGGGTCGTGATGGGGCTGGAGGACACCGGCAGCCGCATGGCCCGACTCGGCCGGGCGCTGCTCGCCGGCCAGCCCTTCCGCACCCTCGACGAGGTCCTGGCCCGCATTGACGCGGTCGACGCCGACGCCGTCGGCGAGGCCACCGAGGCCGTCCTCGGCGGCCCCTACACGCTGGCGGTCGGCGGCCCGGTCGACGAGGACGCCGCCGACGACCTGGCCGCCTGGTGCGCGGCCTGACCGGCCTGACAGGAGACGACGTGCTGCGAGTGGCCGTGCTGGGAGCGCAGGGGCGGATGGGCACGGTGACGTGCCGCGCCGTCGAGGAGGCCGATGACCTGGAGCTCGTGGCGCAGGTCGAGGCGACCGACTCGCTGGAGCAGGTCCTCGACGCCGGCGCCGACGTCGCCGTGGAGTTCACCACGCCTGCCACGGTCAGGGGCAACGCGCTCTGGCTGCTGGAGCGCGGGGTCCACGTCGTGGTCGGCGCCACCGGCCTCGACGACGACGACCTCGCCGAGCTGCGGGCGCGGACGGGGCCCGCCAACTGCCTGGTGGCCCCGAACTTCTCGCTCGGCGCGGTGCTGCTCATGCGCACCGCCGCCCAGCTCGCCCGTCACCTGCCCGACGCGGAGGTGACCGAGCTGCACCACCCGGGCAAGGTCGACGCGCCCAGTGGCACCGCGGCGCGCACCGCCCGGCTCATCGCGCAGGCTCGGCCCTCGGACCCCGCGGTCCCCGGCCCCGCCGACGAGCCGGCCCGCGGGCGCACGGTGGACGGCGTGCCCGTCCACAGCGTCCGCCTGCCAGGCATGCTGGCCCATCAGGAGGTCGTGTTCGGCGCCACCGGGCAGACCCTGACGGTGCGCCACGACACGCTGGACCGCTCGGCCTTCATGCCCGGGGTCCTGCTCGCGGTGCGGCAGGTGCCGTCGCTGGCGGGGCTCACCGTCGGGCTGGAGGCGCTGCTGGAGTGAGCGCGCCGGCCACGGGTGGGCGGGGCTGGCGGGTCGGCTTCGCGGCCACCCTGCTGTGGGCCACCACCGCGGCGACGCTGCTGCAGTTCGCCGTCGGGGTGCTCGCGCCCTTCCTGGCCGCCGACCTGGACCTCAGCCGCACCCAGATCGGGCTGCTGACCAGCGTCCTGTTCGGCGTGGGCGCCCTGGGGTCGCCGATCGCCGGTCCGCTGGTGGACCGGCTCGGCGGGCGTCGGCTGCTGCTCGCGCTGTTCGCGATCGCCGGTCTGGGGGTCCTCGGGGTCGCCGCCGCGCCCTCCTACCCGGTGGTCGTGGCCGCCGTGGCCTTCGGCGGCGTGGCCACCGCGACCACCAACCCCGTCACCAACGCGCTGATCACCGACCACCTGCCGGTCGGCGGCCGCGGGGTCGTGATGGGCGTCAAGCAGTCCGGCGTGCAGATGGGCTCCCTGCTGGCCGGGCTGGCGCTGCCGAGCCTGGCCCTCGCGCTGGGCTGGCGGGGCGCGCTGGTCGCCACCGCCCTGACGCTGCTGGCGGGCATCGCCGCCGCGGTGGCCGTCGTCCCGCCCGACCCCGTCGGCCGAGCGGCGCGCAGCCAGCGCTCGGCGTCCGCGCCGACCGCCGAGGAGCGGCGCTTCGGCCGCTGGCTGGCCGGCTACGCGCTGCTGATGGGGGGCGCCCTGGCCATCGTCGGCGCCTTCGTGGTGCTGTACGCGGTCGAGGCGCTGGGCTATCCCGAGGACGTCGCTGGGCTCGCGGCCGCCGTCATCGGGCTGGTCGGGGTGATCTCGCGCGTGGTGTGGGGCCGCCTGGCCGAGCGGCGCGCCACCGTGACCGCGCCGCTGGTGGCCCTGGCGGCGGCCGCGGTGGTCTCCCTGGCCCTGATGTGGGGCGCGAGCGCGGGGCCGCGGTCGCTGCTGTGGGTCGGCGTGGTGGCCTACGGCGCCAGCGCGGTGGCCTGGAACACCGTGGCGATGCTCGGCATCGTGCGCGAGGTGCGCAGCGAGAAGACCGGCTGGGCCTCGGGGGTGTACCAGACCGCGTTCTACTCGGGCTTCGTGGTCGCGCCGCTGGTCTTTGGCTGGCTCGTCGACGTCACGGGCGGCTACGACGCCGGCTGGGGGCTCGTGCTCGCCCTGTTCGTCGCCGCGACCGCCCTCAGCGCCGCCTGGCACCGCGCGGACCGGGCCCGGCGCGCTGGACCGCGCGGGCCACGCCGCGCTCGACGGCCTCGACCAGGAAGGGGCGCAGGCGCTCGGGCGGGATGATCTGGTGGACCGACCCGACGTCGCGGGCCCGCTCGACGCTGTGGACCGCGTCGAACTCGGCGGCGACCTCGGCCAGCCTCTCCGAGCGCACCTGCGGGCGGAGCGCGTCGAGCTCGGCCTGCAGCTGCGCGGCCTCGACCTCCCCGGCGCGGGCCCGACGCTCCTCGAGCTCGCGCACCCGAGGGTCGTGCTCGGTGCGGTTGCGGACCTCCCCGGAGAACACCACCGCGGCGGCTGGGGACCCGCCGATCACCGAGGCGTGGGAGCCCTCGACCGCGGCGACCTCCAGGTCCTCGTTCAGCGCCCCGGAGAACACCACGAACGCTCCGCCGTGGTACCGCGAGATCACGCAGAACACGATCGGCCCGTCGAAGTTGACCACGGCCCGGCCGATCTCGGCGCCGTACTCCAGCTGGAGCTCGCGCAGCGACTCGGGGGACCCGTCGAAGCCCGACAGGTTGGCCACGACCACCGCGGGGCGCACGCCGCTGGCGGCGTTGAGCGCGCGGGCCGTCTTCTTCGACGACTGCGGGAACAGCGTCCCGGCCGTCCACTGGTCGGGGCCGTCGGCGGGCAGCAGGCCCCGGCGCGGCAGCGGCCGGGACTCGAAGCCCAGCAGCGTCACCGGGCGGCCGCCGAGGTGGGCGTCGAAGACCACGGCGGTCTCGGCGTCGGCCATGCCCGCCCAGCGCTCGAGCGGCTCGTGGTCCTGGTCGCGCACCGCGTGCAGGACGGTGCGGATGTCGAAGGGCCGCTTGCGGTCCGGGTTGGTCTCTGGCGACAGGATCTCGCCCACGCGGGTGAAGTCGCTGCCCTCCACGGCGTGGGGGTAGGGCCGCACGTCGCGGTCGGCGGGGTCGGTGGTGACCGCGGGGCGCGGGAAGCGCTCCCCAGGGGCGACGTAGGCGTGGTCGTAGTGGGCGAACAGCACCTCCAGCGCGCCGTGGATGTCCGGCGCCCAGTGCTGCGCCTGGCCGTTGGGGCCCATCACGCGGTCGTAGCCGCCGATGCCGAAGTTGTCCTCGGCCGAGACGCCGCCCGAGTAGTCGAGGGCGCGCTTGCCGGTCAGCACCATCGCGCTGGCCGGGGTCATGACGAGGATGCCGCGGGTGTGCATCAGCATCGTCGCCTCGGCGTTCCAGTACGGCTGGGCGCCGACGTTGATGCCGGTGACCACGACGTTGATCTCGCCGCCGTCCTGGGTGAACGTGACGATGCGTCGCAGCACCGCCGCGACCCAGTCCATGTTCTCGGTGCCCGAGTCCATCGCGATCCGCGCGCCCGAGGAGACCGCGAACCACTCGACCGGCAGGCCCCGCTGGTCGGCGAGGTCGAGGGCGGCGATGATGCGCCGGCACTCGGCCTCGGCCAGCGAGCCCAGCCCCTTGGTGGGGTCGCCGAGGATCGCGACGCGCTCCATGCCCTCGGGGTAGCGGTCGGTCGGGGTCGCCACGGTGCCGACCACCACGCTCGCGTGGTTGTCGCCGAGGGGGCGCGCGACGGGCTCGAGGCGACCGTGCGCGTCGAGGTCGTGCTCGACGAAGTGGCCCTCCGGCGCCTGCTCGGGCGCCGCGTCGGGGCGGCGCGTCAGCAGGGGAGCGAGCTCGGCGGGATGCAGCGTGCCCCGTCGGCGGGCGCGCAGCATCCGCTGCGTCAGCGCGTCGAGGGGCTGCAGCGGCTCGTCGGGGGGATCGGTGAGCCGCAGCGTCAGCCGCTGCCCTGGCGGGCGCGACAGGCGAGCGACGACCTCGCGGAGCCCCCCGTCGGCGTCAGCGAGCCGGGCCTGCACCAGCACCTGCTCGAGGCCGAGGTCCTCGGTCAGCGGTGCGAGGCCGCGGATCACCGGGTCGAGGTCGGCGACCGGCACGTCGACCGGCGGGACCACGTAGAGGACCACCCGGTTCCAGTCGGGCTGACGACGCGCGGGGTAGGCGGCGCGCGCCTGGCGCAGGTCGGCCACGCAGGCGGCGAAGACGCGCTCGATCTCCGGCAGGCTCGCGATCCGCCCGTCGCCGTCGCGCACCGGGGTCAGGTCGCGGACCTCGGCCATGGCCACGAGCCGCTCGTCGTCGGGGTTCTCGCGCGCCACGCAGCGGAACAGGTAGACGTCCTCGGTGGAGGGCAGGCGGGTCAGGCTGAAGTGCTGGAACCGCCACAGGTTCAGTCGCCCGGCGATCAGCGGGTGGATGTCGCGCAGGTGGTCGCGCTCGGAGAAGCCGCCGTCGTCGTCGCGTCGGAACGTCAGGTGCCGGCCTCGGTGCCGCGCGTCGGGCAGGACCGAGACGGTCACGCGACGCAGGCGCGTGTCGGCGGGCAGGGCCTCGAGGGCGGGCGCGATCTCGGCGGCCAGCGCGTCGGCGTCCTCGGGCGCCTCGGGCCAGGACAGGTACAGGTCGGCCACGGCCAGGCCCGGCAGCTCGGGCGGCTCGTCGCGGGTCGCCTCGTGGGCGGCGCGCAGCGCCTCGGCGGCCTCGGCGCGGGGCGCCGCCACGGCCGCCACCAGGCCGCGCCCGCGGCGGTCGGTGACGTCGGCCACGACCGCGGGGCGCCCGCGTGGCGAGACCGCGCGCACCGCGTGGAGCTGGCGCGCGCGGTAGTAGCGCCGCGTGAGCGCCTCGAGGGTGACCGTGAGGTCGTGGGCGCCCTCGAGCGCCTCGCCAAGCAGCGGCAGCAGCGGCTGCGGCGTGGTGACCATCGCCTGCATCCGCTCGTCGCGGTCGGGCGCGTGCGGCGTGGCCGTGAGCGCCGCGAGATGGCTGCGCACCCGCTCGTGCGCCTCCTCGCGCTCGCGGTCCAGGCGGGGCTGCTCGAAGCAGCGGTGCCGTGCCCGGCGCGCGAGGTCGCCCACCGCGGGGTGGCGGACCTGGGTGGCGCGGATCAGGCGGTCGAGGGTCCGGCGCAGCGCGCGCCCGCGCTCGTCGGGCGGCGCGCAGCCGGCGCGCAGGCGGCGCTCCAGCAGCCCGAGCACGATCGGCAGATGGTCGCTGACCCGCTGCTGCGCGAGGTGGATGCGGTAGAGCGCCTCCTCCAGGGCCGGGGTGCGGTCGAGGTCGTGCACCCCGTAGTGCGACAGCGCCCGGCGCAGCTTGGAGCGGAAGCTCTCCGGCAGCCGCTCGGCCTCCAGGTCGGGGGAGCGCAGCAGCTCGTGGAGGTGCTCGCGCGCGGCGCGCTCCTCGGCTCGGTCCTCCTCGTCGCCCAGCCGGCGGTTGCGCGACAGCGAGGCGAGGTCCCCGAACAGGGCCAGGATGGCGATCTCGGCGTCGAGGGTCTCGGCGTCGTCGCCGTCCTCGGGGCGGGCGGTGCGCTCGAGGTCCTCGACGACCTCGGTGGCCAGCTCCGGCGCCACGTCGTAGCCGAGCAGCGCGCGCCGCAGCGCGTCGAGGTCGCTGCGGGCGCGGCGCACCGGATCGGTCTCCGCGGCGTTGCGGGTGGCCTTGGCCAGCAGCGAGAGGTCGGCGCCGTCGGTCGCGTCCGCGTCGCCGGCGTCGGACGCCAGCGGCTCGAGGCGCACCACCGGGGTGCCGGCCTCCAGCTGGAGGTTGCTCGTGGCCAGCACCTCGCGCACGCGGCCGCTGAACGGCGCGGTGAGCGCCGTCTCCATCTTCATGCTCTCCATCACCGCGACGGCGCTGCCGGCCTCGACCTCGTCGCCCTCGGCGACGGTGACCGACATGAGCAGCCCCGGTCCCGGGGTGCGCACCACGCCCGCGTCGTCCTGGGAGACGCGGTGGGGCACCCCGTCGACCTCGAGGAGCCGCTCGGCGCCGTGGGTGATGGAGGCCACCCGGAAGTGGTCGGTGCCCACGGTCAGGCGCCGCTGCAGGCGACCGAGCCGCTCGACGTCGATGGTCGCGGCGTGGTCGCCCTCGGTCACCCGGTAGCGGCTCGGGCCGGTCTGGGCGACCGTGACCCGGTGGTGGTGGGCCCCGTGGCGCAGGTCGAGGTCGCGGCCGATGTCCGTGGTGGCCTCGGGGCGCCCGCGCGCCGCGGTGGACAGGAACCGCGACCGCTCGACCTCGGCGAGGTCCTCGAAGGACTCGATCGCGGCGGCGGCCAGCGCGACGTCCGGGCGGCTGGCGGGCTGGCCGACCTCGGCGGTCCCACCGGCATCCAGCCATCCGGTCGTCACCGTGCCCTGCACCACGCGCGGGTGCGACAGCAGGCCCAGCAGGAACGCGCGGTTGGTGGTGCCCCCGCGCACCAGCACCGTGGTCTGCGACAGCGCCCGACCCAGGCGCGCCAGGGCCTCGTCGCGGTCGCGTCCCCACGCGAGGACCTTGGCGATCATCGAGTCGTACTCGGGGGGGATGACGTCGCCCTCGGCCACGCCGCGGTCCACGCGCACCCCCGGTCCGGCGGGCAGCGTGAGCAGCTCGATGGCGCCGGGCGCGGGCGCGAAGTCGCGCTCGGGGTCCTCGGCGTTCAGGCGGGCCTCGACCGCGTGGCCCAGCGCCGGTGGCGGCTCGCCCTCCAGCCGGCCGCCGGCGGCCAGGTGCAGCTGCAGCTTGACGAGGTCCAGGCCGGTGACCAGCTCGGTGACCGGGTGCTCGACCTGCAGGCGCGTGTTGACCTCCAGGAACGCCAGGAGGTCCTCATCGGGCGAGTGGAGGAACTCCACGGTGCCCGCGCCGCGGTAGCCCGCCGCGCGGGCGAGGTCGGCGGCGGCCCGGCACAGGTCGGCCTGCTGGCGCGACGACAGGCTCGGCGCCCCCGACTCCTCGAGGATCTTCTGGTTGCGTCGCTGCGTCGAGCAGTCGCGGATGCCCACCGGCCACACGGTGCCGTGCGCGTCGGCCACCACCTGGACCTCGACGTGGTGGGCGTCGGCGACCACGCGCTCCAGGAACACGCGCGGATCGCCGAAGGCGCTCGCCGCCTCCTCGCGCGCGCGGGTCACGGCCGCGTCGAGCTCCTCGGGCGCGTGCACCATCCGGATGCCCCGCCCGCCACCGCCGGCAGCGGCCTTGACCGCCAGCGGCAGGCCGATGCGCTGCGCGTGCTCGCGCGCCTCTGCGAGGTCCTCCACCGGCCCGCCGCTCCAGGGCGCGACCGGCACCCCGGCCTCCTCGGCCAGCCGCTTGGCGGCGATCTTGTCGCCGAGCCGGCGCATGACCGCCCCGGGCGGGCCGACGAACGTGATGCCCAGGCGCTCGCAGAGCTCGGCGAACTCGGGGTGCTCGGCGACGAAGCCCCAGCCCACCCAGGCGGCGTCGGCACGGCTGGCGCGCAGCGCCCGCTCGAGCTCGTCGTAGTCGAGGTAGGGGTTGCCGGCGCCAGCGGATCCGGCCTCGGGACCGATGCGCACCGCCTCGTCGGCCTCGCGCACGAACATGGCGCTGCGCTCGGCCTCGGTGTGCAGCGCGATCGTCACCCGACCCTGCGGGTCGGCCTGCTCCAGCTCGCGCACGGCGTGGATGACGCGCACGGCCGGCTCGCTGCGGTTCACGATGGCCAGGCGCTGCAACGTCACGGCTCCTGTGGTCACCCCGGCACCTTCGGCAGCGGCACGATCGCGCGGGCGGCTCGGGGCCTCGCGTGCTCGCACGATGCCCCGCGGCGGCCGCCGCCCGCGCGCGGGCAGCGTGCGGGCGAGCCTAGTGCAGCCGCTGCGCCCCCTCCACCGGGTCCGTTGAGCAGGGCAGGGCCCTAGACTGTCACGCCATGAGCCCCGCCGATCCCGCCGCCGGGCCGGCCCATCCCTACGTGGTCGAGTCCTTCACCGAGCACGAGCGTGCGATCCTCGCGCGCCACGTCACCAACCTCGACCGACCGGTGTTCGCGCTGCGCGGCCTGCCCGAGGTCGCCAAGGGCGCGCTGTTCGCGCGCTACTCGCGCAGCGCCAAGAGCCTGCGGCGCCTGCTGCTCGACGAGTTCGCCCAGGACCTGCCCGAGGACGGTGGCGCCGACGCCGAGCACGGCCGCGCCGACCGGCTCTACGAGCGAGTGTTCGTCGAGTACGGCGACGACTCGGTGGCCCAGCTCGGCGGCGCGCACGTGGCCATCGAGCAGGCCTCGAACCTGCTCACCAAGATCGTGGAGTGGGGGCGCCTGGCGGCCTACCTGGAGCAGTCCACCCGCTACGTCCCCTACGACGACCAGCCGGGCGGCCGCTGGCGCTACTACCGCGACCCCGACGTGATGGCCTCACGCCACGGTCCCGCCTACGTCGAGGCCCTCGACGCGGTGTTCGCCACCTACGCCGAGCTGCTGCCGGCGCTGCGCGAGCATCTCGCCACGCGCCACCCCCGCGACCCCGAGGTCAGCGAGCGGGCCTGGCAGCGCAGCCTGAGCGCCAAGGCCTGCGACGTGCTGCGCGGGCTGCTGCCCGCCGCGACGGTGTCGAACGTCGGGGTGTTCGCCAGCGGCCAGGCCTACGAGCAGATGCTGCTGCGCCTGCGCGGCCACGAGCTGGCCGAGGCCCGGGCGACCGGCGACGCGCTGCTGACCGAGCTGCGCCAGGTCATCCCCGCGTTCCTCACCCGCGTGGACCGCCCCGACCGGGGCGAGGCGTGGGCGGACTACCAGCGCCGCACCCGCGAGGACACCCGTGCGGTCGCAGCGGACCTGATCGGCGACCAGGAGCCCGCGCCGGCCGCGGAGGTGGAGCTGGTCGACTGGGAGCCCGACGCCGAGATCGAGCTGGTCACCGGGGCGCTGTACCCCCACACGCACCTGCCCGAGCGCCAGCTGCGCGAGCAGGTGCTGGACATGACCGGCGAGGAGCGCGCCCGCGTGCTGCGCGCCTTCGTGGGGGAGCGCGGCAACCGTCGCCACAAGCCGGCGCGCGCCCTGGAGCGCGTGTGGTACCGCTTCGACGTGCTCAGCGACTACGGCGCCTTCCGCGACCTCCAGCGCCACCGGATGCTCACCATCGACTGGCAGGAGCTGTCGCCGCGGCATGGCTACGACACGCCTGCCGAGCTCGTCGACGCCGGCCTCGAGGCCCCCTGGCACGAGGCGCTGCAGCGCCAGGCCGACCTGTGGGCGCGGCTGCACCCCGACCTGCCGCGGCAGTCCCAGTACGCCGTGGGGTTCGCGTGGCGCCTGCGCTACGCCCTGCAGCTCAACGCCCGCGCGGCGATGCAGATGCTGGAGCTGCGCACCCAGCCGGCCGGCCACCCCTCCTACCGCAGGGTCGCCCAGCGCATGCACGAGGCGATCGCCCAGCGCGCCGGCCACCACGCGGTGGCCGAGATGATGCGGTTCGTGGACCACTCCGACCCCGAGCTCGAGCGCCTCGAGGCCGAGCAGCGCACCGAGCGCCGTCAGGGCGGCACCGGCGGCTAGAGGGCCCCGGCCTCCTCGGGGTCGGTCGGGGCGGGCCGAGGGCAGGCCGGGGCGTCGCGGTCAGCCGCGGTCAGTCGCCGCCGAACAGGTCGCGGATGCCGTCGAGCACGCGGTCCACGAAGCCCTCGGCGGCCTCGCCGTCCACGTCGGGCAGCGGCAACTCCCCGTTCTCGTCGTCGGCCTCGGGCGGGGGCGCGCCGTCCTCCTGCTCGGCGATCGCGGCCTCGCGCGCGTCGAGCTCCTCGGCACGGGCGTCGAGCTCGGCCTCGCGCTCGTTCAGCTCGGCGGTGCGCTCCTCGACGTCGCGCTCGCGCTCGAGCAGCGCCTCCTGGCGCTCCTCGAGCTCGTCGGCGCCCTCCACGGCCTCCTCCAGCGCCTCGTCGCGCTCGGCCGCGAGCTCGTCGAGCTGCTCGTCGCGGGCCTCGAGCTCGTCCTCCAGCGCGCTGACCTCGGCCTCGAGCGCGGCGATCTGCGCCTCGACCTCGGCGGGGTCGACGCCGTCGGCCTCGCCGGTGCCGAGCGCGACGATCACGAACGCCAGGATGAACCCGACCAGCGCGCCGATGACGGCCATCGCGACGTCGCGCCCGCGGCGCGGCTCGGGATCGGCCGGACCGGGCTCGTCGGCCACCGGCTCCTCGGCGAGGGGCTCCTGCTCGCCGGCGGCCTGGGGGTCGTGCTCGTAGGAGTAGACGCGCCCTGCGCCGCCGAGCGCCTGGGTCGCGTCGCCGCCGAGCGCTTGGGTCGCGTCGTCGCCGCCGAGCGCTTGGGTCGCGTCGTCGCCGCCGAGCGCGCGGGTGGCGTCATCGCTCTCCCCGCGCTCCTCGCCGAGCCACTCGGTCTCGTCGTCGCGCACCTCGTGGTCGGGGTCGGGCGGGTTGCGGGGGTCCTGGGAGCTCATGGGGGCAGTATGCCCGCTCCCGCGGGGGTCTCGGTGACCGCGCCCGGTGGTCGCGCCCCCGCGAGACCCTCACGGCGGCGCGACCGACCCCGCATCAGCCCAGGTCGCGGCGGGCGTCCTGCCCGGGCTGCAGCGTGATCGCCTCGCCCCGCAGGCGCAGCGGCAGCGGCTCGGCGTTGTCGTCGTCGGCGCGGACGGTGACCGACGCGGGCTCGGCGGTGAGCCGCAGGCGGCGACCGCGCCACACCAGCGGCAGCGACAGCCGCGTCCAGTGGCCGGGGATGCGCGGGTCGAGGACGAGCTCGTTGGTGCGCTCGCGCAGCCCGCAGAACCCACGGGCGATCACGTCCCAGGTCGCCCCCGCCGCGGCGGTGTGGATGCCGCCGATGAACGTGCCGCCGGAGACCTTCGAGGCGCGGGTGAACAGGTCGGTGCCCAGGGTGCGCAGGAACAGGCGCAGCCCCTCGGTGACCCGCCCCAGCCGGGAGATCGCCACCGTCGCGTGGGTCGGTGGCGACAGCGACGAGCCGTGCTGGGTGCGCGGCTCGTAGTAGTCGTAGTTGGCCGCGACCTGGGCGTCGGTGAGGACCTCGGGCTGCATCAGGGCGAGCTGGACGATGTCGGCCTGCTTGAGCACCTGCGTCTCCACCGCGACCCCGCTCGGCCAGCCCCAGTACTCGCTGGGGTCGAGCAGGCGCTCGCGCAGCACCTCGGGGGTGGTGTCCTCGAGGTCGAGGTAGCCGTCGAACTGCTCGAGCAGCCCGCTGTCGGGGTCGGGGGCGGGGCGGTACAGCCGCTCGGCGACGTGGCGCCAGTCGGTGACCTCGTCCTCGGTCAGCCCGAGCCGCGCGTCCAGGGCCGCCAGCGCCTGCGGCGCGTGGGTCGCCAGGCGCTCGCGGACCTCCAGCGCCGCCTCGACCGCGTCGGCGCACATCCAGTTGGTGAACGCGCTGTTGTCGACCCCCTCGTGGTACTCGTCGGGGCCGAGCACCCGCACGATCTCGTAGCGCTGGCGGTCCACGCGCCAGTGCACCCGCGAGCGCACGAACCGGGCCACCTCGCACAGGATCTCGGCGCCGTGGTCGACCATGAACTGCCAGTCGCCCGTGGCGCGCTCGTAGTGCTGCACGGCGTAGGCCACGTCGGGGGAGATGTGGATCTGCCAGTCGTTGAAGTGGTTCTTGAACGAGCGGCCGGTGTTGACGTCGGTGAAGAAGTAGCTCGGGCACAGCTCGTCGCCGGTCAGGCCGGTCACCCAGGCGTAGAACGCGCCCTCGAAGCCGAGGCTCGCGGCCTTGCGCCGCGCGCCGTCGAGGGTGCGGTGGCGGTACACCAGCAGGCGGCGCGCCTGCTCGGGGTCGGTGTGCAGCCACATGGGCATGTTGAAGATCTCCTGGTCCCAGAACGCCCCGCCCTGGTAGGCCTGGCACGACAGCCCGCGGGCGCCGATCGGCAGGTGATCGGTGTGGGTGGGGGTGGCGATGACGGCCTGGTAGAGGTTGTAGCGCAGCATCGCCTGGGCGGCCGGGTCGCCCTCCAGCGCGATGTCCAGCGAGCGCCAGCGCGCGTCCCAGCGCACCATGTGGCGCGCCTTGGCGCGCTGGTAGCCGAGCTCGGCGGTGCGCCGCGCCGAGGCGAGCGCCGACGCGCGCGGCTCCGGCCCGTCGTTCTCCGACCAGACCGCCATGACGATCTCGAGCTCGAGGGGCTCGTCGGGGGCGAGCTGGAAGGTCAGGTCCCGCAGGTGCCGGCGGGGCTCGGCGTGGTCGGCCTCGTGGTCGGGGGCCGGCCCGCGCACCACCCGCAGCGCCTGCACGACGACCAGCTCGAGGCCGTGCTCGGTGGTCCAGGCGGTCATCACCAGCTCGTCGCCGTCGCGCTCGCTGGTCATGTCGCGGTAGTGATCGCCGTTGAGGTCCCACACCACCCCGTCGATGCCGGTGCGCACGGTGACCTCGGTGGGCTCGTCGACCTCCACGACCTGGCGCATCGGCACCACGTGGAGGTCCTCGGCGCTCGCGAAGCGCTCGTCGGACAGCCGCGCGGCGACCGCGCGCGGGCCTCGGGCCAGCCAGGATCGGCGGTGCACGCCGTAGCGGGTGACGAGCTCGCGCTCGTACTCGGCGACGTCGTCGGTGGCGCCGGGCAGCATCACCGCCGGCTCGCCGGCGATCGACACCTGGCTGTGCAGGGCGTTGGGCGCGTTGCACAGCTCGGTCCAGCGCCCGTCGGCGCAGTCGTAGGTGTCGGAGACGATGCAGCCGACGTACTGGTCGGCGGTCCACTCCGGGAACGTGCCTCGGTAGCCGAGGTAGCCGTTGCCGATCAGGTAGTTCGAGCCGGTGGTCAGCAGCTGGCCGGGCTCGAAGACGCGCTCGCGCACCGTCCAGCCGTCGGCGGTGATCACGTTGTTCTCGAGGTGCTGCTCCACCGGGCCGCGAGGCTGGACCAGGACGTCCAGGTCGAGCTCGGCCACCGTGTCCCAGCGGTGGTGGGCATGGCCCAGCCGCTCGGCGGGCCCCACCCCGACGGCGAGCATGCCGCCGGCCAGCGCGGCGTCGACCCCGCTCTCGGCGTCCTCGATGACCGCGGCCCGGGCGGGCTCCACGCCGAGCTGCGCGGCGGCGTGCAGGAACAGGTCGGGGGCGGGCTTGGCGCGCTCGACGCTGTCGCCGTCGCTGATAGCGTCGAACAGCTCGAGCATGTCGAGGCGCGCGAGCACGGTGCGGGCGTTGCGCGAGCTCGACCCGATCGCCACGGCGAGGCCCCGCTCCTTGGCGGCCAGCACCAGCTCCAGCGCGCCGGGCAGCGCGTCGTCGGGGCTGACCGCGTCGAGGGCCTCGACGTAGTAGCGGTTCTTGCGGTCGGCCCACGCCTGCTTGTCGGCCTCGCTGGCCTGGACGTCGTTGTGGGCGAGGATCCGCTCGAGCGACTCCATGCGCGACACGCCGCGCAGCGCGTCGCCGAGCGCTGCGTCGAAGGCCCACCCCTGCTCGTCGGCCAGGCGCTGCCAGCCGGCCTCGTGGAAGGCCGCGGTGTCGGTCAGGACCCCATCGAGGTCGAAGATCAGGGCGTCGAGATGAGGGCGTGAGGATCGCATGGGGCCAGCCAATCGCACGCGCGGCCGTCGCGCAAGCGCTTTCATCCGTGCTGGCGGTCAGATCGTCCGCGGCAGCGCGTCGGGTGGGTCGTCGGTGACCACGTCCAGGCGCACGATGTCCTCGCACAGCTCGCGGGCGCGCGCCACGACCGGCACGTGCTCGGGGTGGTCGCGGTAGACGGCGAGCGCGGCCTCGTCGGCGAAGCCGGTCAGCAGGCCGGTCACCTGCGGGTCGTCGAGGTCCCGTCCGACGCGGACGAAGCGGACCTCGTCGATCGCGTCCAGGCCGGCGAGCCGAGCCTCCAGGTCGGCACGGGCGGCGGGGTCGACGTCAGCGGGGAAGCGAAAGCGCACGATGTGCCACAGCACGGGGGACCTCCTCGTGGGCGCGGGGCGTCGCGGGGACACGCTAGGGCACCGCGCTCGCGGCGCTGCAGACTGGCCCCATGACCCGCCTCGCCCTGGCCACCGCCACCGTCGCGCTCGGCGCCGATCCCGACGAGGACGACCTGCTCGCCGCCCTCGCCGCGCAGGGCGTGACCGCCGCCCCGGTGGCCTGGGACGACCCGCGCGCCGACTGGTCCGCCTGGGACCTCGTGGTGCTGCGATCCACCTGGGACTACCCCGAGCGCCTGTCGGACTTCCATGCCTGGCTCGACGAGGTCGCCGCGGTCACGGCCGTGGTCAACCCGCCGTCGGTGGTGCGCGGCAACACCGACAAGCGCTACCTCGCCCGCCTGGAGCGGGCTGGGGTCCCGGTGGTGCCGACCACCTTCGCCGAGCCCGGCGAGGACCTCGCCCTGCCCCCTGATCGCCCCGTCGTGGTCAAGCCGTCGGTCTCGGCGGGGTCGCGCGACACGCTGCGGGTCGAGGCGGGGCAGCGCTCCCGCGCCCTCGCCCTCGCGCGGTCGCTGCATGTCCAGGGTCGCACGGTCATGGTGCAGCCCTACCTCGCCAGCGTCGACGCGCGTGGGGAGACCGCGGTGATCCTGCTCGACGGCGCGGTGAGCCACGGCGTGCGCAAGGGGCCGATCCTCGCGCCGGACGCCGGTCCCATCGAGGGCCTCCACGCGCCCGAGGACCTGTCCCCGAGGGCGCCCCGCGACGACGAGCGCGCCGTGGCGCAGGCGGCCCTCGACGCGCTGGAGGCCGGCGGCCTGGCCTATGCGCGCGTCGACCTCGTCGACGACGACGCCGGCCACCCGCGCGTGCTCGAGGTCGAGCTGACCGAGCCGTCGCTGTTCCTGCGCCTGGCGCCGGGCGCCACCGAGCGCCTCGCGGCCGGGCTCGCCCGCCGCGCCCGCGCGGCCCGGTCGCTGGCCGGTCGACGGGGCCTCTAGGATCCCGGCGATGGGACGCGCGCTGCTGACCCCTGACGAGGTGCTCCTGCGCCGGTTCGGCTTCGTCCGAGCCGTCGGCAGCATCGCCTACCTCGTGGCGGTCGTGGTGCTGTGGCTCATCTACGGCACCGACGTGTGGCCCCTGCTCGTGGGGCTGCCGGTGCTGCTCGCGGCCACCGCCTGGTACTTCGCGAGCTCCCCGCGCCTGCCGCGGCTGACCACCGTGGGCAGCCTCCTGGCCGACCTCGTGGTGCTCGCCGCCGCGGCCGCCGTGGTCGGGGGCACCGGCTCGGGCACCGTGATGCTGCAGACGATCGTCATCGTGTCGGCGGGGATCCTCCTGGGGCCGCTGGGGGCGCGCCTGTTCACCGGCCTCGCCGTGGCGGTGGCCCTCACGCACCTGGCCGCCGAGGAGCTGGGCGTGCAGCCGCTGTTCCTGCACCGCGCCGACCTCGGCGACCGGGCCGTGGTGCTGGCCATCAGCGTGGGCGTGCTGCTCGCCGTGGGGTTCCTCACCGACATCTACGCCTCGCGCCTGCACGAGCTGATCGACCGCGCCGGCGCCGAGGCCGCCCAGGTCCGCCGCCGCGGTCGCCGCCGGCGCCGGCTCGTGCGCCGCGCCAGCGACGACGTCCGGCCGGTGCTGCGCGAGGTGGAGGAGGCGGCCGACGGGCTGGACGCCGCCGAGGAGCGCGCCGAGCGCGAGCGCATCGCGGGGCGCCTGCGCGTCGCCGCGGCGCGGCTGGACGCCGAGGTCGGCCGCCTCGCCGACCTCGGGGTCCTCGGCACCGAGCAGGATCGTCGCTTGGAGCCGGTGGCGCTCGAGGCGGTCGTCGTCGACGCGCTCGCGGGCCTGGGCCCGCGCCTGTCGGAGCACCCCGTGGCCGTGGACGTGCCGCCGCTGAAGGTGGTCGGCGATCCGCGCGCTGCCCGCCGGGTGGCGCTGCTGCTGCTGGAGAACGTGGTGGAGCACACGCCCCCGGGCACCCCCGCCCGGGTCCACGCGGTGCCCTGGGGCGCCCACGCGGTGCTGGCGGTCACCGATGAGGGGCCGGGCATCGACCCAGAGCGCAGCGAGGGGCTGTTCGACGCCGACCGACCCTCGGAGGCCCACGTGGGCCTGCCGCTCGCCGCCGAGCTGTGCCGCCAGATGGGCGCCTCGTGTCGCTACGAGCCCGCGCCCGGCGGCGGCGCGCGCTTCCTGGTCACCTTCCGGCTCGCCCCCTCGGCGGCGCCGAGCCGCGACGAGTCGCCCGCGGCGGGCACGGCCGGCGGAGCCTCGCACGAGGAGCCGGGTCGCCCTCGGTAGACTGCGCCTGCGCTGCCGCTGCGTCCAAGGGGGTCGCCGTGCCGTTCGGACCACTCATCACCGCGATGGCCACACCGCTGCACGCCGATCGCAGCCTCGACCTCGAGGGTGCGCAGCGCCTGGCGCGCCACCTGGTCGACAGCGGGTCGGACGGGGTGGTCGTCTGCGGCACCACCGGCGAGGCGCCCACGCTGTCCCATGCCGAGACCCTCGACCTGATCCGCGCGGTGCGGGAGGCGATCGGCGACGAGGCCGCGGTGATCGCCGGCACCGGCAAGAACGACACCGCCGCCACCTGTGAGCTCACCCGCGAGGTCACCGACCTCGGCGTGGACGGCATCCTGCTGGTCACGCCCTACTACAACAAGCCCTCCCAGCGTGGGCTGCAGGCCCACCTCGCCACCGTCGCCCAGTCCACCTCGCTGCCGGTGATCGTCTACGACATCCCCGGGCGCACCGCCTGCAAGGTGGACCGCGACACGCTGCTGCGCGTCATCGACGCCGCGCCGAACGTGGCCGGCATCAAGGACGCGACCAAGGACCTCGATCGGGCAGCGGCGATCGCGGCCTCGGTGCCCGAGGGCTTTCGGATCTGGGCCGGCAACGACATCGACCTGCTGCCGCTGCTGTCGGTCGGCGGCTTCGGCGTGGTCAGCGTCGCCGCCCACGTGGTGGGCGAGGAGCTCGCGCAGCTCATCGCCCGATTCCCCACCGAGCCCAGCCAGGCCCGCGCCCTGCACCATCGGCTGCTGCCGCTGTTCGGCGCCCTGTTCGCCGACACCAACCCGGTGCCGCTCAAGGCCGCCCTGCACGAGCTCGGGCTGCCCGCCGGCCCGGTGCGCCCGCCGCTGGCCGACGCCGACGAGGACGTCGTGGCGCGCGTGCGCGAGGCGCTGTCACAGGTGGGCGTCGCCGCCTAGGCTCGGCGTGCGACCATCCGACCGCCCTCGTGGGGTGGTCGGCCCCGCGGGGTCGACCCGGCACGAGGCGCTGCCCCCACGGGGCGGCATCGCGGTGCCGTCGGCCGGACGACGGCAGGCCGACCTCGGACACGGACACCGACGCGGACGTGGACGCGGGCGCGCCTCGCCTCCGATGACCAGGAAGGACCCAGTGCCATGACCTCGCCCCCGGTGCAGGTGCGCTTCTTCGGCGGGCTCGGCGAGATCGGGGCCAACATGGCCACGATCGAGGTGGACGGCCGCATCCTCGTGCTGGATGCGGGCCTGACGTTCCCCGACGCCGAGCACCACGGGATCGACGTGATCCTGCCCGACTGGTCGGCCCTGCGCGAGCGCGCCGACGACCTCGAGGCCCTCGTGCTCACCCACGGCCACGAGGACCACCTCGGCGCGCTGCCGTTCTTCCTGCGCGACTTCCCCGACGTCCCGGTCTACGGCACCTCGCTGACCAACGGCCTGGCCGAGTCCAAGCTCGCCGAGCACCAGGGCGTGAGCGGGCAGTTCGTCGAGGTCGCCGCCGGCGAGCGCCACCAGGTCGGCCCGTTCGACCTCGAGTTCCTGCGCGTCACCCACTCGATCCCCGACGGCCTGGCCACCGCGCTGCACACCCCGCACGGGACCATCCTCCACTCGGGCGACTTCAAGCTCGACCAGACGCCGATCGACGCCCAGCCCACCGACCTGCCGCACTTCGCCGAGCTCGGCGACGACGGCGTGGCGCTGCTGCTGGCCGACTCGACCAACGCCGACACCCCTGGGCACGTGCCCTCCGAGCGCACCGTCGGCAAGACGCTGCGCCAGGTCTTCGGCGAGGCCCAGGGTCGGCTCGTGGTGACCACGTTCGCCAGCCACATCCATCGCGTCCAGCAGGTGGTCGACGCCGCGGTGGACGCTGGCCGCAAGGTGTGCTTCGTCGGCCGCTCGATGCTGCGGATCATGCCGATCGCCCGCGACCTCGGCGTGCTGGACTACGACGACGAGGACGTGGTCGACCTCCGCGAGGTCGAGCGGCTGCCCGCCGAGCAGGTCGCGCTGGTGTGCACCGGCTCGCAGGGCGAGCCCTTCGCGGCGCTGTCGCTGATGGCCGCCGGGCGCCACCGCCAGGTCACGCTCGAGCGCGGCGACACCGTGGTGATGGCCTCCTCGGTCATCCCCGGCAACGAGAGCGCCATCTTCCGCACCATCAACGGGCTCACTCGCCAGGGCGCCCGCGTGGTCCACACCGGCTCGGCCGACGTCCACGTCTCCGGTCACGCCGCAGCCGACGAGCTCGCGTTCTTCCACAACATCGTGCGGGCGAGCGCCTTCGTCCCCGTCCACGGCGAGTACCGGCACATGGTCGCCCACGCCGACATCGCGGCCGACTGCGGCGTGCCCCGCGAGCACATCCACGTCTGCGAGAACGGCGACAGCGTCCTGCTGGAGGACGGCATGGTGCGCCCCGGGCCGAGCTTCGACTCCGGCCGGGTGTTCGTGGACGGCCTGGGCATCGGCGACGTGGGCGACGCGGTGCTGCGCGACCGTGGCGCGATGTCCGAGGAGGGCGTGTGCGTGGCCGTCATCACCGTCGACGCCCACGCGCGGCTCGTCGGCTCGCCACAGGTGGTCCAGCAGGGCGTGGTCAGCGCCGACCGGGCCGAGCCGCTCGTGACCAAGGCCGCCGAGGAGCTCGCCAGCACCCTGCGCGGCGAGGAGGAGCGCGGCAGCGAGCCCTCGCTGGTGCGCCGCGTCGCCGTCGAGACCCTGCGACGCTACTGGCGTGAGCAGACCGGCCGCCGACCCGTGATCCTGCCGGTGATCGTCGACCACTAGCGCCATGGCCTCCACCCGCTCCAGCCCCCGCGGCAAGAAGCGCGACCCGCGCTCGAAGGCGGCGCGGCGCGCGGCGGCGCGCCGCGAGCTGCTGCGCGACCTCGCCGGGGCCCTGCTGGTCATCCTCGGCGTGCTCGCCGGCCTCGGCGCCTACCTCGACGCCGCTGGCCCGCTCGGCGCCTGGCTCGAGGCGCTGGTGCGGGGCGCGCTGGGCGTGTTCGGACTGGTGGCCCCGCCGCTGCTGGTGCTGTCGGGGCTGGCGGTGCTGGCCCAGCGTCGGCCGCCGGGCCGCCTCACCGCCGGGGTCATGCTGGCCGTGCTGGGGGTGCTGGCGCTGTGGCACCTCGCCCGTGGCGCCCCACGCCTGGACGCGACCACCGAGGCGCTGCACGCCGCCTCGGGGTGGCTGGGCGCGCTGCTGGTCGGACCGGTGACGACGGTGGCCGGCGTCGCCGGCGCGACGGTGCTGCTGCTCGTCGCGGTGCTCGCCGGGATCCTGCTGGCGGTGGGCCGCAGCCCGCGCCCGCTGGCGGCGTGGCTGCTCGACCATGGCCAGGCCGGCCTCGCGCGGCTGCGCGAGCGCCGCGCGGCCCGCCGTGCCGCCCGCGCCGAGCAGCAGGCGCAGGCCACCGCGGCGGGGTCCGCGGCCGACGACGCCGCCGCGCCCGGGGATGCCCCCGCGCCCGGCGGGGAGGGCGAGGCCGGGCAGGGGCGCGCTGACGACGGCCCGATCGTGGAGGGGCTGATCGACGACGGCGAGCAGGCGCCCGCCGCCGACGGCGACGAGGGCACGCCGCGCCAGCCAGGTGCCGAGCGGGCCGGGGCCGAGCGCGCCGGCGCGGGGGCTGGCGGCGCTGGGCCCGCTGGCGAGGGGCCTGCCGAGGGGCCTGCCGAGGGGCCTGCCGACACCGCGACGCTGCCGACCGGGCTCGCGGCGCGCGGCCCCGAGCTCGGCGCGACCGACGCGGACTACGAGCTGCCGCCCCTGGAGCTGCTGGCCACCGGCACGATCGCCACCGGCAACAAGCACAGCCTCGACCAGATGACGCGGGCGCTGGAGCACACGCTGCGCCAGTTCAACGTCGACGCGCGCGTGGCACGGGTGCGGCGCGGCCCCACGGTCACGCGCTTCGAGATCGAGCTCGGCGAGGGGGTCCGCGTCGGGGCGGTCACCAAGCTCGGCGACGACCTCGCCTACGCGCTGGCCACGCCCGAGATCCGCATCGTCTCGCCGATCCCCGGCAAGAGCGCCATCGGCATCGAGGTGCCCAACCGCGAGCGCGACCTGATCACCCTCGGCGACGTGCTGCGCGGCGACGCCGCCCGCGCCGAGACGCACCCGCTGGCGGTGGCGGTGGGCATCGACATCGGCGGCAACCACCTGATGGCGAACCTGACCCGGATGCCGCACCTGCTGATCGCCGGGGCCACCGGGTCGGGCAAGTCGGTGCTGATGAACGCGATCGTCACCAGCGTGCTGATGCGCGCCACGCCGGCGCAGGCGCGGATGGTGCTGATCGACCCCAAGCGCGTCGAGCTCAACCACTACGAGGGCGCGCCCCATCTGATCACGCCGGTCATCACCGACCCCAAGCGCGCCACCGAGGCGCTCGAGTGGGTCGTGGAGGAGATGGAGCAGCGCTACGAGCGCCTGTCGGAGCTCGGCTACCGCAACATCGACGCCTACAACACCGCGGTGCGCCAGGGCACGGTCAACGAGCCGCCCGCCGGCGGCCGGCTGGCCGCCGAGCAGACCGCGGCCCGCGCGCGCGGCGAGGAGCCCGAGTGGCCCGAGCTGCCCTACATCATGGTGGTCATCGACGAGCTCGCCGACCTGATGATGGTCGCGCCCCGCGACGTCGAGAGCGCCGTGGTGCGCATCGCGCAGATGGCCCGCGCCGTGGGCATCCACCTGATCGTGGCCACCCAGCGGCCCTCGGTCGACGTGGTCACCGGGCTGATCAAGGCCAACATCCCCAGCCGCATCGCCCTGTCGATGGCCACCGGCCACGACTCCAAGACCATCCTCGACCAGTACGGGGCCGAGAAGCTCGTCGGCGACGGCGACCTGCTGTTCCAGCCCGCCAACGCCAGCAAGCCCCACCGGCTCCAGGGCGCGTTCGTGGGCGAGGAGGAGCTCGAGCGCGTGGTCGGCCACTGCACCGCCCAGCGCCAGCCCGACTACCGCGCCGGCGTCATCAAGCAGGGCCAGGACGCCCGCTGGGCCGACGTGCAGAGCGACGACGCGAGCGACGCCGACCTGACCACCGCGGCGATGGAGCTCGTGGTGCGCTCGGGCCTGGGGTCGACGTCGATGCTGCAGCGCAAGCTCAAGGTCGGCTTCGCGCGCGCCGGGCGGCTGATGGACGAGCTCGAGGAGCTCGGCGTGGTCGGCCCGAGCGAGGGCCCCAAGGCACGCCAGGTGCTGATGACCGTCGAGGAGCTGGAGCAGCGCCTCGGTGGCGGGCGTGCCGCCGGGGGCGCCGCCGCCGGGGGCCCCGCCGGCGGCGCCGGCGACCCAGGGCCTCCTAGCGAGCCCGACTCCGGTGGCGAGCGCGCTGCCGGTGGCGAGCCCAACGCTGCCAGCGGCCCCGCGGGGCCCGATCCCCACGCCGCGCAGGCCCCGCCCTCCAGCGGCGGCGCGGAGCGCTGACGGCCGGTCGCCGCCCCCGGCGCCCTGCCGCCCGCCGCGCCGCCCCGCCGCCCGCCGCGCCGCCGGCTGCCCGCCCCCGCTGCCGCGCCGCCCCGCTGCCCCGCTGCCCACGACTGGGTGCACATCGGACCACATGTGGTCGTTCGTGCACCCGGTCGGGCGTCCCGCCGGCGACTGGGTGCACAGCGGCCGCGTGGTGGTCGGATCTGCACCCAGAGCGCAGGCCAGGCGGCCACTGGGTGCGCATCGGCCCTTCGTTCCCTGGCCCCGCCGGCGACTGGGTGCACAGCGGCCGTGTGGTGGTCGGATCTGCACCCAGAGCGCAGGCCAGGGGGCCACTGGGTGCACATCGGCCCTCCGTTCGGGCGTCCCGCCGGCGACTGGGTGCACAGCGGCCGTGTGGTGGTCGGATCTGCACCCAGAGCGCAGGCCAGGGGGCCACTGGGTGCACAGCGCCCCCGCGGGGCGCGCGCACGACGGCGGCCTATACTGCGCGGCCGCCCGAGCCCGCCCCGCCACCCCTCCGAGGCCCCGTTGCGCGCAGAGATCGTCGCCGTCGGCAGCGAGCTGCTGCTGGGGGACATCGTCGACACCAACTCGACGTGGCTGACCAGCCGCCTGGCCGAGATCGGCGTCGACGTGCACCGCCACACCGTCGTCGGCGACAACCCCGAGCGGCTCGCCGCGGCCCTGGCGGAGGCCGCCGACCGGGCCGACGTCGTGATCGTCGGCGGCGGGCTGGGCCCCACGCAGGACGACCTCACCCGCTTCGTGGTCGCCGACCTCGCCGGGGTGCCCCTCGAGCGCCACCAGGGGCTCGTGGACCACCTGCGCGAGCGCTTCGCCCGCATGCACCGGTCGATGCCCGAGCGCAACCTCGTCCAGTGCGACCTGCCCGCGGGCGCGCGGGTGCTGTGGCCCGCCGGCACGGCCGCCGGCTTCGTGGTGACGCTCGCTGATGGCACCGAGGTCTGGTGCCTGCCGGGGCCGCCATGGGAGCTTCACGAGCTCGCGCACCGCGATCTGCTGCCCGCCCTGTCCGAGGCCGCCGGTCAGGGCGCGACGATCAGCCGCCTGGTCCGCACGTCGGGGATCGGGGAGTCCGACGTCGCCGACCGCCTCGGCGACCTCGTCGCCGGCCTGGAGGACGAGCACGGTCGCGCGAACCCGACCGTGGCGTTCCTCGCCTCGGGCGGCGAGGTGCGCGTGCGCGTCACGGCCAAGGACGCCACCCGCGAGGAGGCCGTCGCCCGCTCGCAGCCGGTCGTCGACGCGATCGCGGGTCGCCTCGGCCCGGCGGTGGCCGGCATCGACGACGAGGGGCCCGAGCACCAGGTCGCCCGCCTCCTCGCCGCCGGTGGGCACACCCTCGCGGTCGCCGAGTCGCTCACCGCCGGGCGCGTGGGGGAGCGGCTGGTGGCCGTGCCCGGCGCGAGCGCCTGGTTCCGCGGCGGGCTGCTGTGCTACGCCACCGACCTCAAGGCGACGCTGGGCGGGGTCGACCGCGACCTGCTCGCCGCCAGGGGCCCGGTCGACGAGGCGGTGGCGGCCGCCCTGGCGCGTGGCGCGGCGCAGCGGTGCGGCGCCGACGTCGGCCTCGGGCTGGTCGGCGTCGCGGGACCGGAGCCCCAGGGCGACGCCGAGGTCGGCACCGTCATCGCCGCGGTCTGGGACGGACGGCAGGAGCCCGCGGCCGAGCGGCACCGTCGCCGTCAGGTGCCCGCCCGCACCCGGGTGGAGATCCAGCGGATGGCCTCGGCCACGGCGCTCGACCTCGCCCGCCGGGTCTTGGCCGGCGAGACCGACCCCCCGCGCACCTGACCTCGAGCCAAGAGCCCAGCGCCCAGCGCCCTGATCCCGACCCCAGACCCCCGAGCCCCGAGCGCCGCCATGTCCGACACGGTCCTCACCCGCCGCGAGCTGAACCGGGCGCTGCTCGCGCGCCAACTGCTGCTGGAGCGCGCCACGCTGGACCCACTGGCCGCCATCGAGCACCTGGTGGCGGTCCAGGCCCAGGAGGCCGAGCCGCCCCACCTCGGGCTGTGGGCTCGCCTCAGCGCCTATCACCCCGACGAGGTCGCCGACCTGCTGGCCCAGCGTCGCCTCGTGCGGGCCCCCTTCGTGCGCGCGGCGGCGCATCTGGTGTCGGCGCGGGACCTGCTGCGGCTGGCCGTGGCCGTCCAGCCGGCCCTCGAGCGGGCCACGCGCGGGCTGTTCGGGGAGGTGTGGCAGCGCGTCGACGTTCCCCGCCTGGTGGAGGTCGCGCGCGCCGCGCTGGCATCCGACCCGCTGACCGACGCCGAGCTCGGCGCGGTGCTCGCCGCGCATGCGCCGGACGAGGACCCGGCCGGGCTGACCTGGGCGGTGGCCACCGCCCTGCCACTGGTGCACCTGCCGCCGGCCGGCACGTGGGACCACGACGACGCCCCGCGCCTGGCCACCGCCGCCGACTGGCTGGAGGCCGAGCCGGCCTCGGTCTCCCACGAGGCCACGCTGCTGTGGCGCTACCTCGCCGCCTATGGCCCGGCCGGCGTCGTGGACATGCAGGCCTTCACGAGCATGACCCGCCAGCAGGCGGTGCTGCCCGAGCT
Organism: Nitriliruptoria bacterium; assembly: GCA_003550425.1. Taxonomy (GTDB): domain Bacteria; phylum Actinomycetota; class Nitriliruptoria; order Euzebyales; family Egibacteraceae; genus PUKE01. The sequence goes on along the minus strand of PUKE01000285.1, from coordinate 4,065 downwards.
GCGCCCCCACCTCGAGGTCCTGCGCGACGAGCGGGGCCTGGAGCTGTTCGACGTGCCCGGCGCCCCGCGCCCCGCGGGCGACGAGCCCGCGCCGCCGCGGCTGCTGCCCGCCTACGACAACGTCCTCATGGCCCACGACGACCGCAGCCGGATCATCCCGCCGCAGCGACGCCCGCGGGTGTTCCGCGCCGGCGCGCGCGTGCAGCCCACCCTGCTGATCGACGGGTTCGTGGCGGGCACCTGGCGCATCGATCGTGCCCCCGACCACGTCAGGGTGGTCCTGGAGCCCTTCGCGCTGCTGGCCGAGGCCGACCGCGCCGGGCTGCTCGCCGAGGCCGACCGCATGCTCGCGCTGCTCGCCCTCGCCGGCGAGTCGACCGAGGTCGAGGTCGCCGACCCGGCCTGACCGCCGCGCCCGCTGTCCGCCCAGGTGTGTCGTCGCCGCCGGCCCCGCGGTCTGCCCAGGTGTGTCGTCACACCCGTGATGCGCGGCCTGATCGCGATCCACGCCCGGCGTCTCGCTCGAGCTGTGTCGTCCAAGGCCGTGTTCTCGCCGCGCGGCCGACACACCGTGCGGATAGGGGCGCGCCGCGGCCGCGGCCGCGGCGGCCGGCCAGCCGCCGCGGGCTAGCCTCGGGGCTCCCATGACCGCGTCGCCACCCCCAGACCGAGACGGCCCGGACGCCGACCGCACGACTACCGACGACCCCAGCGCGGGCGATGGCGCCGCGGTCCGCGCCGCGCGCGCGGGCTGGCGCCCATGGATCGTCATGGGCGTGGTGCTGGTCGGCAGCTATCTCGTGGTGCTCAACACCACGATCCTCGGGGTGGCGCTGCCGCAGATCTCCGCCGACCTCGGGCCCGGTGGCCTGCTCGACGTCGACTGGGTCATCACCACCTACCTGCTGGCCGTCGTCGCAGTGCAGCCGGCCACCGCCTGGTTCGCCGGCCGCTTCGGGCACAAGCGCGTGTACGTGGCGAGCCTGTCGGTGTTCACCCTCGGCTCGCTGCTCAGCGCCCTCGCGCCCTCGCTCGAGGCGCTGCTGGCCGCGCGCTTCGTGCAGGGGGCTGGCGGTGGCGCGCTGATGCCGCTGGGCATGGCGATGGTGCTCGCGGTGTTCCCGCCGCATCGTCGCGGCCTGGTGCTCGGCATCCGCGGGGTCGCGGTGATGGCGGGCCCGGCGCTGGGCCCGCCGCTGGGCGGGCTGGTGGTCACCCAGGGCAGCTGGCGGCTGATCTTCGCGGGGCTGGTGGTGCTCGGCCTGGTGGCGGTGCCGCTGGCCGCGCGCCTGCTGCGCGACCCGGCGCGACGCGAGGCCCGACCGCTGGACACCGCCGGCTGGGCGCTGGCGTTCCTCGGCGTGGCGCTGCTGGTGGTCGGCGCTCGCCAGGCCGGCGACTGGGGCTTCGACGCCCCGCCGACGGTGGCGGCGCTGGTGCTCGGGGTCGTCGTGCTGGTGGCGCTCGGGCGTCGCTCGCTGCGCCGCGCTCACCCGATCGTCGAGCCGCGGCTGCTGGCCACGCCGACGTTCGTCGTGTCCCTGCTGGTGGTCTGGATGATCACCGTGGTCACCTTCGCGCGCCTGAACTTCCTGCCGGTCGAGCTGCAGGTGCTGCGCGACCTCTCGGCCCAGGACGTGGGGCTGATCATGGCGCCCTCGGCCATCGGGGTCGCGGCGACCATGACCGTCGGCGGGTGGCTCGCCGATCGGGTCGGCGCCCGCGGCCCGCTGCTGGTCGGCCTGTCGATCATGTGCGCCACGACCTGGCAGCTGGCCAACCTCACCCCGACGACGTCGGTGTGGTGGATCACCGGCGTGCTGCTGGCCCAGGGGCTCGGCACCGGCCTCATGCGCATCCCGCTGAACGTGGCGGGCATCAACGCGGTGCCCAACCGACTGATCACCCAGGCCTCGGCGCTGCGCTCGCTGAACCGCCAGGTCGCCAGCGCGGTGGGCACGGCCATCCTCGCCGCGCTGCTCGTGGCCCAGCTCGGCACCATCACGCCGGCGGTGTCCACGCCCGCTGAGGTGGAGGCCGCCCAGGCGGCCTACAACCGCGTGTTCGAGGTCGCCTTCGGGGTGCTGCTCCTCGCGCTCGTCGCGGCGCTGGCGATGCCGGGTCGACGTCGGATGCGCGAGCTCCAGGCCCACCGGGCCCGCGAGTACGACGACGAGGCCCGGTGACCGACCACGCCGCCGCGCGCCGTCAGCGCCCGCCGGCGTCGGCGACGCTGTGGCGCACCTGCACGCCGGTGGCCTCGGGCCGGCGGCTGTGCGCCAGCCCCATGGCGGCGATCGTGCCGGCGAGCAGCGCGACCCCCAGCCCCTGGGTGAGCGTCAGGGTTGCCCCGAAGGCGAGGTAGTTGACCAGCAGCGAGCTCAACGGGAAGGCCAGCTCGGCGAGCGTGGCGCTGGAGGCCGGCGTGCCGCGCAGCCCTCGGTAGTAGACGGTGAGCCCGAGCAGCCCGGGGATGAGCGCGAGGAGGAGCAGGGAGGCGAGCGCCTCGCCGTCCAGGGTCGCCGCGGCCGCCGCGCCGCCGCCGATCGGCAGCAGCGCGATCGCGGCCGGCAGCCCCACGCCGAACCGCAGCGCTGCCAGCTCGGTGAAGGTGACCTTGGCGGTCAGGCGCCGCCCGAGGACCGTGCCCATGCCCCACAGGCCCGCGGCGGCGGCCGCGAGCAGCGCCGGGGCGGCCCCGGCGATGGTGGCGTCGTTCGGGTCCTCGAAGGTCACGAGGTAGGCGCCGGCCACGGCGGCGACGAAGAACAGCGGGTAGCGCCGCAGCAGTCGCTCGCCGAGGACCAGCCGCGCGCCGAGGACCGCGAACAGCGGCTGCAGCTGCTGGAGCAGCAGCGGGGTGTTGGGGTCGCCGAAGGCGAAGGCTGCGGTGAACAGCACCGTCGCGACGGCCGAGGCGCCCACGCCGACCAGCACGAGCGCGACGACGTCACCGCGGTCGAACGTCGCGCGGGCGCGGCGCGTGGCGCGCACGAGCACCGGCGCGAGCAGCACCACGAGGATCAGGTGCTCGACCGCGACGATCGTGCTGGCCGGCAGCCCCTCGGCGGGTCCGAAGCGGAACAGCCCATCGGTGCCCCACAGCGCCGCGGCGGCGGCCACGAGCAGGAACCCGCCTCGGGTCACCGCCGTCGGTCGGCTCCCGCTCACCACCTCGCTCCTCTCGCGCTCGGCGCCGCGGCCCGTCGGAGCCCACGCGGGGCTCGGGTGGACGGGCTGGGAGGATGGTGCCGCGCGCCGCTGCCCGGCGCAGGGTCGCGCCCGCGAGGCGAGGCCGGGACGGTGCGCGACCTCCCCCGCGGTCGAACACCGGTTCGCTAGCATGGCATCCACAGCCCACGGCGCCGCCTGCGTCGCCGTGTCCCACCCCACCGGTACCGTGCGGCTCCAGTCACCGAACCAGCGCCCGCAGCCAGCGAGGAGGACCCAGGTGGATCGCGACAAAGCGCTCGACATGGCAGTCGGCCAGATCGAGAAGCAGTACGGCAAGGGCGCGGTGATGAAGCTCGGCGAGGGCGTCGCCGAGCCCGTCTCGGCGATCCCGACCGGCGCCATCAGCCTGGACGTGGCGCTGGGCATCGGCGGCGTCCCCCGTGGGCGCGTCACCGAGATCTACGGGCCCGAGAGCAGCGGCAAGTGCCTCGTGGCCGGCACCACCCTGTGGACCGATCGGGGCCTGGAGACCATCGAAGAGGTCTTCGCGCGCGCCGGCCAGCCCGCCACCTGTGCCTCGCGCGTCACCGACGTCCGCGATCAGGGGCTGCGCGCGGTCAACGAGCGCGGCGCGCTCGAGGGGATCGCCGCGCTCACCCACAACGGCCGCCAGCCCGTCGTGCGGCTGACGCTGCGCACCGGGCGCAGCCTCGAGGTGACCCACAACCACCCGCTGCGCGTGCGCGGTGACCACGGGGAGGTCGTCTGGCGCGAGGCCGGCAGCATCCAGGCGGGCGACACGGTGGTCTCGGCGGCCTTCGGGGCCGAGGAGGCCGCGGCCGGCGATGGCCTCGACGAGGACGAGGCCGTCCTGCTCGGCTATCTCCTCGC
>PUKE01000115.1 GCA_003550425.1 Nitriliruptoria bacterium | reverse complement strand
TCCCCAGCCCCGTGACCCCTGACACGACCCGGGGCAGTGGAGAGGCCTCGTGATACCGTTCACAACGCCGTGGAGGCACCGGATCGCCGCACGGGCGGAGAATCAGGGAGGGTTCGGGTGACCGACACCGACGGGACTGGCGCGCCGACCGCGCAGACGGCGCCGGAGCCGGTGACGCACGCCGACGTCGTCGTCGTCGGCGCGGGGCCGGCCGGCGCCGCGACGGCACGGTTCCTGGCCGACGCCGGGCGCGACGTGGTCGTGATCGAGAAGGCCACGTTCCCCCGCGACAAGGTCTGCGGCGACGCCCTGACGCCCCGCGCGGTGCGAGCGCTGCAGCGCCTGGGCCTGCATCAGGAGGCAGAGGGACGCGTCCCGGGGTGGCACCGCCAGCGCGGCCTGCGGATGTATGGCGGGCGAACGGTGCTGGACCTGCCCTGGCCCGAGCTCCCCGACTGGCCCGCCCACTCGGTGACCGCCACGCGCGAGCTGTTCGACCACACGCTCGCCCAGCACGCGGTCGCGGGTGGCGCCACGCTCTGGGAGGGCACCGAGGTCACCGGCCCGGTGTGGCTGACCAGCAGTCAGGAGCGCGTGGCCGGGGTGACCTGGCGGCAGCGGCGCGAGGACGGCACGACCGCCACGGGCACCGTGCGCGCGCCGATCGTCATCGTGGCCGACGGCAACTCCTCGCGCCTGGGCATCGCCCTGGGCCTGCACCGGGATCGCAAGCGCCCGATGGGCGTGGCCATCCGCGCGTACCACGACCACGCGCGCCCCGACCTCGACATGATGGAGGGGTTCCTCGAGATCACCTCCAACGGCAAGCTCCTGCCGGCCTACGGCTGGATCTTCCCGCTGGACGACGGCACCGTGAACGTCGGCTGGGGCCAGCTCGACAGCTCCCGCCACTTCCGCGGCGTGAGCTACCGGGGCATCCTCGAGGAGTGGATCGCCTCGATGCCCGCCGAGTGGGGCATCAGCGCCGAGACCTCCCATGGCCGCACCAAGAGCGCCGGCCTGCCGATGTCGCACAATCGCCGCCCGATGGTGCGCGGCGGCGCCCTGTTGGTCGGCGACGCGGCCGGGATGGTGAACCCCTTCAACGGGGAGGGCATCAGCTACGCCATCGAGGCCGGCGAGATGGCCGCCGAGGCCGCCGACCTCGCGCTGGCGCACAGCGACGACGCGCTGCTGCAGGGCTACCCCCGCGCGGTGACCGAGCAGTGGGGCGGCTACTACCGGCTGGGCATCGTGTTCGCCGCGGTGATGGGCAACCCGACGATCATGCGGCTGTGCCGCGACTACGGGATGCCGCGCCCAGCGCTCATGCGCTTCGTCTTCCGCTTCATGGCCCACCTGGTCGACCGGCGCAGCGCCGACGGGATCGACCGCATCATCAACGGGCTGTCGCGGGCGGTGCCGTCGGCATGAGGCGGGCGATGGTCGACGACCCGCGCTTGAGCCTGGCGCAGCGCCTGCCTAGGCTGCGCTCGCCGCGTGCGCCCCTGGCGCCGGCCGCGTCCCGCTCGACCGGAGGCTGATCCGCCGTGCTCGCCGAGTACCTCCCGCTGCTGCTGTTGTTCGCGATCGCCGTCGGGTTCGTCGGCGTCTCGCTGATCGTGGCAGCGCGCCTGGGTCCGTGGAAGCCCGGGCCCGTCAAGGCCATGGCCTACGAGTCGGGGATCATCACCAGCCCTGAGACCGAGATCGCCGGCAGCCGCTTCCCCGTGAAGTTCTACCTCGTCGCGATGCTGTTCATCATCTTCGACGTCGAGGCGGTCTTCCTCTACCCCTGGGCGGTGGTGCTCCGCGACCTCGGCTGGTTCGCCGTCGCCGCGATGGCCATCTTCATCCTCCTGCTGTTCGAGAGCTACTACTACGTCCTCCGCAAGGGAGGCCTGGAATGGGACTAGAGGCCAAGCTCCCCAACGGCATCCTGCTCACCTCCGTTGAGAAGTTCGTCAACTGGGGGCGCGCCGGCAGCATGTGGCCCGCGACGTTCGGGCTCGCCTGCTGCGCGATCGAGATGATGTCGACTGGTGGCAGCCACTACGACCTGGCCCGCTTCGGCCAGGAGGTCTTCCGCGCCAGCCCGCGGCAGGCCGACCTCATGATCGTCGCCGGTCGCGTCAGCCAGAAGATGGCCCCGGTGGTGCGCAACCTGTACGACCAGATGCCCGAGCCCAAGTGGGTGCTGTCGATGGGGGTGTGCGCCTCCAGCGGTGGCATGTTCAACAACTACGCGATCGTGCAGGGCGTGGACCACGTGGTGCCGGTCGACATGTACGTCCCCGGCTGTCCGCCACGGCCCGAGATGCTGATGGACGGGATCCTCAAGCTGCAGGACAAGGTCAAGAGCGAGCAGTTCGTCGAGCGCCCCAAGCCGGGCGAGTCGATGGAGGACTTCCGTCGCCGCACCGGCTGGATCGACCCCGATCCGAGCGTGGAGGGCGTGGCCGCCGCCCAGTTCGCCCCTCGCAGCGGCACCCGGTCGGGTCGGCGCGACACCCCGAGCGGCGCCGAGCCCGGCCCGTCGCAGGAGCGCTGACCATGAGCCGCGATCGCAACCCCAACGTCACCCTCGGCGAGACGGCGCGGATGCGCGAGCGGTCGTTGGACCGCTCGCTGCCCGACCACCTGGTCGCCGTCCGCGACCGGCTGGTCGAGGCCTTCGGCAACGTCGCCGAGGGCGACCCCGACGGGCTCGAGGTGCTCGCCGACCGCCGCGAGCTGACGGTCGTGACGAGCCCCGAGCGGCTCGTGGAGCTCCTCACCTTCTGCCGTGACGACCCGGAGCTGCAGTGCGAGCTCCTGTCGGACCTCTCGGGCGTCCACTGGCCCGGCGGCACCCGCGAGGCCAGCGCCCAGGCGACCACCGGCTGGCCCACCTACACCGAGACGCAGGCGGGTCGGATCGAGGTGGACTACCTGCTCACCTCGATCAGCCAGGGCCACCGCTTCCGAGTGCGGGTGAACCTCGACGACGAGGCCCCGCGGCTGCCCACCGCCACCGGGGTGTGGCGGGCCGCGGACTTCATGGAGCGCGAGGTCTACGACTTCTTCGGGGTGGTGTTCGCCGAGCATCCCAACCTCCAGCGCATCCTCATGCCCGAGGACTGGGAGGGCCACCCCCACCGCAAGGACTACCCCCTCGGCGGGGTGGAGGTCGAGTACAAGGGCGCGACCATCCCCCCGCCCGACGAGCGCGAGTACTAGCGCGGCGCCCGACCCGATCCGCGGGCGCCCCCGCCCTCGAGCGACCAGCCCCACGACCACGCGCAGCGCACACCGAGGCCCACGCCAGGAGCACCGAGGCCCATGAGCAGCGACCAGCACAGCGACCGACCGCCCGAGACCGGCGCCCCCTGGGGCGAGGAGGAGCCCATCACCGAGCCCTCCTCGGCGGTGGCCACCCAGGAGGGCGAGACCGTCCCCGCGCGCGGCGAGCCCGCGGAGTACACCCTCGTGGGCGGCGACTGGGAGGAGCTCCCCGACGCCGTCGAGGACGACCTCATGGTCCTCAACATGGGGCCGCAGCACCCCTCGACCCACGGGGTGCTGCGGATGCGGCTGTCGCTCGACGGCGAGACGGTCGTCGACAACGAGCCGATCATCGGCTACCTCCACACCGGGATCGAGAAGAACGTCGAGTTCCGGCCCTGGGTGCCGGGGGTCACGTTCGTCACCCGAATGGACTACCTCTCGCCGCTGTTCAACGAGCTGGCGTACTGCCTCGGGGTCGAGAAGCTGCTCGGCATCACCGAGGAGATCCCCGAGCGCGCCCAGATCATCCGCGTGATCATGACCGAGCTGAACCGCATCTCCAGCCACATGGTCTGGCTGGCCACCGGCGGGATGGAGCTCGGGTCGACCACGGCGATGATCTACGGCTTCCGTGAGCGCGAGACCGTGCTCGACCTGTTCGAGCAGGTCACGGGGCTGCGGATGAACCACGCCTACATCCGCCCCGGCGGCGTGGCCCAGGACGTCCCCGAGGACTTCGTGGAGCGGGCCAACACCGTCATCACCGAGATCCCCAACCGCCTGCAGGAGTTCGAGGACCTGCTCACCGAGAACCCCATCTGGATCGAGCGCCTCAAGGGCGTGGGGGTCCTCACCGCCGAGCAGTGCCTGGACCTCGGGGTCACCGGGCCCGGGCTGCGCAGCGCCGGGATCCCCTACGACGTGCGCGTCACCGATCCCTACTGCGGGATCGAGACCTACGACTTCGAGGTCATCACCGGCGAGGACGGCGACGCCTACGCGCGCTACCTGCTGCGCATCGAGGAGGCGCGCCAGTCGGTGCGAATCATCGAGCAGGCGCTCGAGCGCCTCGAGCAGGTCGGCGACGGCCCGGTCATGGTCGAGGACCAGAAGATCGCCTGGCCCGCCCAGCTCGCCATGGGGCCCGACGGCATCGGCAACGCCCAGGAGTACATCTCCAAGATCATGGGCCAGTCGATGGAGTCGCTCATCCACCACTTCAAGCTGGTCACCGAGGGCTTCACGGTCCCAGCCGGCCAGGTGTACGCGCCGGTGGAGAGCCCGCGCGGCGAGCTCGGCTACCACATGACCTCCGACGGCACCAACAAGCCCTACCGCGTCAAGGTCCGCGACCCGAGCTTCATCCACGTCGGCGCGCTGCCCACGGCCACGCGCGGGCTGCTCGTCGCCGACGTCATCGTCGCCGTCGCCAGCCTTGACCCCGTGATGGGAGGAGTCGACCGGTGAGCGACCCGAGCACCAACGGGAGCGGCCCCGCACCAGAGATCCCCGCCGAGGTCCGCGCCAAGGCAGAGGAGATCGTCGGCCGCTATCCGGTCAAGCGCTCCGCGCTGCTGCCCCTGCTGCACCTCGTGCAGCACGCCCACGGCTACGTCTCCGACGCCGGCGTCACGCTGTGCGCCGAGCTGTGCGGGCTGACCAAGGCCGAGGTCGGCGCCGTGGCGACGTTCTACTCGATGTACAAGCGCGAGCCGATGGGCGAGCACCTCGTCAGCGTGTGCACCAACTTCGCGTGCCACGTGCGCGGGGGCACCGCGGTGTACCGCCACCTCTCCGAGCGCCTGGGCGTGGGCCACAACGGCACCACCGAGGACGGCCGGTTCACCCTCGAGCACGCCGAGTGCCTGGGCAACTGCGAGGGCGCCCCGGTGGTCACGATCGACTACCTCAACTACGAGGGCCAGACGCCGGCCTCGGCCGCCGACCTCGTGGACCGCGTCGCGGCCGGGGAGCGCCCCACCCCCACGCGCGGCTTCCCGCCCGAGGGCATCCGCGCGGTCCAGCACCGGCTCGCGGGCCTGGGCCCGGCGCCCGACGGCGAGGCGGTGGTGGCCCAGGCGGGCCGTGCCAGCGACCAGGCCCGCGCCGACGATGGCGCGGTGCCGATCCCCGAGGCCGGGCCCGGCGTGACGCCGGTCACGATCGAGCCCACCTTCAGCGCCGGGCAGGAGGCCGAGCGCGAGCGCGCCCGCCAGGCGGTGCGCGACGCCGGCCAGGACCCGAGCGCCGTCGAGTCCGGCGCGGGCCCCCAGGCGCGGGAGTTCCCCACCACCGACCCCGACTGGGAGCCCACCGATCCCGGCGCGGGCGCCACCGGGGGCCCGGCCGACGACGCCGCCGACGACGCGGCCGACGACGACCAGGAGGGCACCTCGTGAGCGAGCCCATCAGCGTCCTCACCCAGCGCTACGACGTCCCCGACGCCCACACCCTGGCCGGCTACGAGCGCACCGGGGGCTACCAGTCGCTCGCCACGGCGTTCGACCAGGCGCCCACCGACCTGGTCAGCCAGGTCAAGGACGCGGGCCTGCGCGGGCGCGGCGGCGCCGGCTTCCCCACCGGCGTCAAGTGGGGCTTCACCCCGCGGGGCACCGGCAAGCCGACCTACCTCGTCATCAACGCCGACGAGGGCGAGCCCGGCACCTTCAAGGACCGCGAGCTGATGGAGCGCGACCCCCACCAGCTCCTCGAGGGGATCATCGTCTCCTGCTACGCCCTGGAGTCCGAGCGCGCGTTCCTCTACCTGCGCGGCGAGTACCTGTGGCCGGGGGTGCGCCTCGAGCACGCCATCGCCGAGGCCTACGAGGCCGGCTACCTCGGCAAGGACATCAAGGGCAGCGGCGTCAACGTCGACGTGACCCTGCACTACGCGGCCGGCGCCTACATCTGCGGCGAGGAGACCGCGCTCCTGGACTCACTGGAGGGCCGGCGCGGCCAGCCCCGACTGCGGCCGCCCTTCCCCGCCCAGGCGGGCGTCTATGGCATGCCCACCCAGGTCAACAACGTCGAGACCATCGCCAACGTGCCCCACATCGTCCAGCACGGCGTGGACTGGTACCGGTCGATGGGCACCGAGAAGTCGCCTGGCCCGAAGCTGTTCTGCGTCTCCGGCGAGGTCAACCGCCCCGGCAACTACGAGTGGCCGATGGGCGCGACGGCCCGGGAGATCGTCGAGGTCTCCTGTCAGGGGATGCTCGACGGCCGCGAGCTGCGCTTCTGGACCCCCGGCGGCTCCTCCACCCCGCTGCTGACCGGCGCGCACGCCGACACCCCGATGGACTTCGAGGCGATCATGGAGGCCGGCAGCCTGCTGGGCACGGCCGCCATGCAGATGTTCAGCGACCGCACCAGCGTCGTCGAGGCCGCCCGGAACTGGACCAAGTTCTACGAGCACGAGTCCTGCGGCAAGTGCACGCCCTGCCGCGAGGGCACCTTCTGGCTGTCCCAGATCTACGACCGCCTCCTGGAGGGGCGCGGCAGGAGCGAGGACCTCGACCTGCTCGACGAGATCTGCGACAACATCTTCGGCCGCTCGTTCTGCGCGCTCGGCGATGGCGCCGTGAGCCCCATCAAGTCGAGCCTCGCGCTCTTCCGCGACGAGTACGAGCACCTGATCGCGCACGGCCGGCTGCCCGACGGCATCGAGGCGCACACCGACGCGGTGGACCGCAACAGCGGGCACGGACGACCCGAGCAGCTCGTGGGCGCGTGACCCGCCGCGCGCGGTCCGCCCGCGCCCCGAGGCGCCGCCCGACAGCGAGGAAGCGATGAGCGACGATCAGATCACGGTCACGATCGACGGCACGGAGGTGCAGGTGCCCGAGGGCACCCTGGTCATCCGCGCCGCCGAGCGGCTGGGCATCACCATCCCCCGGTTCTGCGACCACCCGCTGCTCGAGCCGGTCGCGGCCTGTCGGCAGTGCATCGTCGAGATCGAGGGCATGCGCAAGCCCATGACCTCGTGCTCGACCAAGGCCACCGACGGCATGGTCGTCAAGACCCACCTCACCAGCGACATGGCGGCGGTGGCCCAGCGGGGTCAGCTGGAGTTCCTGCTGATCAACCACCCGTTGGACTGCCCGCAGTGCGACAAGGGCGGCGAGTGCCCGCTGCAGGACCAGGCGCTGGCCCACGGCCCGCCCGACAGCCGCTTCATCGACCAGAAGCGCCGCTACGAGAAGCCCATCCCGATCAGCCCGCAGATCCTGCTCGACCGCGAGCGCTGCGTGCTCTGCGCGCGCTGCACGCGGTTCTCCCAGGAGATCTCGGGCGACCCGTTCATCGAGCTGTTCGAGCGCGGGGCCCTGGAGCAGGTCGCCGTCTACGAGGACGAGCCCTACCACAGCTACTTCTCGGGCAACGTCATCCAGATCTGCCCGGTCGGCGCGCTGACCTCGACCTCCTATCGCTTCAAGAGCCGCCCGTTCGACCTGCGCTCCACCGGCGGGGTCTGCAACCAGTGCTCGGCGGGCTGCAACCTGCGGGTGGACACGCGACGGGGCGGCATCGAGCGGCAGCTGGCCGCCGACAACATGGCCGTCAACGAGATGTGGAACTGCGACAAGGGCCGCTTCGGCTTCCCGTGGGTCAGCCACCCCGAGCGCCTCCAGCAGCCCCAGGCGCGTGGCTCGCTGCTCGCGCTGGAGCCGGTCAGCTGGCACGGCGCGCTGACCACCGCCGCGGAGGGCCTCCAGGCCGCGCTGGACGCCGGGGGCGGCGACGCGGTCGGGGTCCTCACCGGCGGGCGCCTGACCGACGAGGACGCCTACGCGGTGAGCCGCTTCGCGCGCGACGCGGTCGGCACCGACAACGTCGACTTCCGCCTGTGGCCGCGCACCGACGACGAGCGCGAGGTGCTCGCGGCCGTCGCCGGGGCGCCCGGGCCCACCTACGAGGACGTCGAGCACGCCGACGTGGTGGTCGTGGCCGGGCTGGACCCCGAGGAGGAGGTCCCGATCCTCCACCTGCGCCTGCGCAAGGCGTGGCGCAAGCACGGTCAGCGGATCGTCGTGGTCGGCCCGACGCTGGGCACGATGTCCGAGATCGCCTGGCGCTGGGTGCGCACCGACGCCGGCGACGAGGGGCGCGTGCTGACGGCCCTCGCGACCGGGGCGACCACCGGCGAGCTGCAGGACGAGGTCGCCGCGGCCCTGGGTGGCGACGGCGAGGGCGCGGCGACCTCGGTGGTGGTGCTGGCCGGCGAGCGCCTGTCGCGCTCGCCGGGCGCGCTGCCCTCGGCGGCGATGCTCGCCCAGCGCCGCGACGCCGCCTTCGCCTGGGTGCCGCGGCGCAACGGCGCCCGCGGCGCCCTCGACGCGGGCCTGCTGCCCGGGCTGCTGCCCGGTGGGCGCCCGCAGTCGCAGGCGGGCCCCGTGGCCGACGCCTGGGACCACGTGCCCACCGCGCCCGGCCGCGACGCCCGCGGCATCCTCGAGGCGGCCGCCGCCGGCGAGATCAAGGCGCTGTACCTGGTCGGGGTCGACCCCGTGCGCGACTTCGAGGACCCGCGCCTGGCACGCGCCGCCCTCGAGGCCGCCGACACGGTGATCGTCCAGGACCTGATGCGGACCGAGACCACGGCCTACGCCGACGTGCTGCTGCCCGCCGCCGCGCCGCAGGAGCGCGTGGGGTCCTTCACCACGTGGGAGGGGCGGCGCCAGCCGTTCCCGCAGGCGCTGCCGCCCCAGCGGCTGCAGCAGCAGGACTGGGACATCACGCGGCAGCTGGCGCGCGCGCTGGGCGCGGACCTCGGCTGGGAGACCGCCAGCGACGTCCGCGCCGAGGCCGCGCCCCTGATGGACCGCCGGGCCTCGGTGGCCGAGCGCCTCGCCGCCCTCGAGTCCGAGCCGCTGCCCCTGGCCACCGCACCGGTGCCGCCGCTGGAGGAGGGCGAGCTGGAGGCGGTGGTCGCCGACCTGCTGCTCGCCGAGCGCTCCACCCTGCTGGCCGGCGCCGACGACCTCCTCGCCACCGCTCGCACCCCCTCGGCGGTGATGGCCCCCGCCGACGCCGAGCGCGCCGGGGTGGGCCACGGCGACACCGTCGAGGTCCGCGGGCCTGGCGGCGCCGTGACCCTGCCGCTCGCGGTGCGCCCGCACGTGGTGGAGGGCTCCGTGGTGCTGCCCGGCAACGCGCTGGAGGCACCGGTGGGCACCCTCGCCGACCCTGACGACCCGACCGGGCGCCTGCGCGTCACCGTGGCCGCGGCGCCCGCCGACGAGCTCGAGGAGTCCGCCTGATGGAGGGGCCAGACTTCGTCTCGGCGCTGATCGTCGCCAACCTGGCGTTCGTCCTGTGGCTGCTCAGCACCGCGCTGCTCATCTGGGGCGAGCGCCGCGTGGTGGCCAAGATGCAGACGCGGGTGGGGCCCAACCGGCTCGGCCCGATGGGCATCGTCCAGACGCTCGCCGACGGCATCAAGCTGTTCTTCAAGGAGGACCTCACCCCCAAGATCGCCGATCGCGCGGTGTTCATCGCCGCCCCGGTGATCAGCGCCACCACGGCGCTGGTGATGTTCGCGGTGATCCCCTTCGGCGGGACCGTCGAGCTGTTCGGCCGCGAGGTCACCCTGCAGGTCTGGGATCCCGAGATCGGCCTGCTGTGGGTGTTCGCGATGAGCTCCCTCGGCGTGTACGGCATCGTGCTCGCCGGCTGGGCCTCGGGGTCGAAGTACCCGCTGCTGGGCGGGGTGCGGTCCAGCGCCCAGATGGTCTCCTACGAGCTGGGCATGGCCTTGGCCTTCGCCGCGGTGTTCGTGTGGAACGGCACCCTGCAGGTCTCGGAGATCGTCGAGGCCCAGAGCGGCACCCTCGCCGAGCTGGGCCCGATCACGATCCCCGCCTGGAACGTGCTGCCGCAGGTCTTCGCCTTCGCGATCTTCTTCCTGACCGCGGTGGCCGAGACCCAGCGCCCGCCCTTCGACCTGCCCGAGGGCGAGGGGGAGATCGTCGGCGGCTTCCACACCGAGTACTCGGGTGCGAAGTTCGCGATGTTCTACCTCGGCGAGTTCATGAACATGTTCACGTTCTCGGCCGTCATGGTCACGCTGTTCTTCGGCGGCCCCGGCGGTCCGCTGTTCGGCCCGGACTGGCTGCAGGCGATCCTGCCGACCCTGTACTTCATGGCCAAGACGGCCGGCTTCCTGTTCATCTTCATCTGGCTGCGCGGGACCCTGCCGCGCTTCCGCTACGACCGCCTCATGGACCTCGGCTGGAAGGTGCTGCTGCCCTTCGGCCTGGTCTGGGTCATGCTGACCGGCGTGATCGTGGTCGGCCAGGACGAGCTGCAAGCGCTCGGCATGGGCCAGCTCCTCACGCTGTTCGGCGTCGTCGGCGTCGTGGCCCTCGTGCTCCTGATCCTGCCGTCCCTGCGGCGGGAGCAGGCCGAGGAGGAGCCCGCCGTGCCCGCATCCCAGCGCGTGCAGCGCGTGGAGGCACGGGAGCTCGTCGGCGCCACGCCGTCGCGCCGCCCGGCCGAGCCGCCCGACGACGTCGGCGGCGACGACCCTGACGATCGCGAGCGGTGAGAGGAACCGACCGTGTTCAACGCGCTGCGCAAGGGCTTCGGCCTGACCTTCAAGTCGATGTTCCGGCCCTCGTCCACCACCGAGTACCCCGACACCCGCCGGGACACCGCGCCCCGCTTCCACGGGCGCCACGTCCTCAACCGCTGGCCCGACGGCCTCGAGAAGT
This sequence comes from Nitriliruptoria bacterium, assembly GCA_003550425.1. Taxonomy (GTDB): domain Bacteria; phylum Actinomycetota; class Nitriliruptoria; order Euzebyales; family Egibacteraceae; genus PUKE01. The sequence goes on along the minus strand of PUKE01000115.1, from coordinate 24,040 downwards.
GCGTCGGCTGTGAGCTGTGCGCCTGGGCCTGCCCGGCCGACGCCATCTTCGTGCGCGGCGAGGACAACACCCCCCAGGCGCGCTTCTCGCCGGGCGAGCGCTACGGTGCCGATTACCAGATCAACTACTTGCGCTGTATCTTCTGCGGCCTGTGCATCGAGGCGTGCCCGACGCGCGCGCTCACGATGACCAACGAGTACGAGCTGTCCGCGGACAAGCGCGAGGACTTCATCTTCACCAAGGAGATGCTGCTCGCGCCGCTGCCCGAGGGCGCCAAGCCGCCACCGCACACCGACGACGAGGTCGAGGCCCGAGGGATGACCTACTACCAGGGGCACGCCGCCCAGGACCCGCTGCGCCACTGGCAGGCGGATCTCGCGGCGCCGGAGGAGCACGGTGACCCCGTGACCACCGACCTGCTCGACGACCCGCGTCCCGGGGGTGGGCAGGGATGACCCCGGTGCTCGCCCAGGCCACCGAGGGTGGCGCGGCCGAGCTCTGGACGTTCATCATCGTCGGGGCGGTCGCGCTCGGCTCGGCGCTCGGCCTGATCCTGATGCGCAACGCGGTGCACGCAGCGCTCATGCTGGTGCTCAACTTCCTGGCGATCGCGGTGCTGTACGCCGTGCTCCAGGCGCAGTTCCTGGCGGTCATCCAGGTCATCGTCTACGCCGGCGCCATCGTGGTGCTCTTCCTGTTCGTGCTGATGCTGCTCGGCGTCTCGCGCGAGGACTCGCTCACCGCACGGGTGCCGGGGCAGAAGACCATGGCCAGCATCGTGGGCGTGCTGCTGTTCGTGAGCCTCGCCGCGGCCACGGCCGGTCCCTTCCTGGGCGACGCCAGCGTGTGCGGCTCGGAGGCCGCCCTGGAGGGCACCGGCGACGGGGAGCCCTGCCTGGGGCTCGCGGCGGTCAACGCCGCCGAGGGCAACCTGCGGGGGGTCGGCTTCCTGCTGTTCACCGACTACGTCTGGGCCTTCGAGGTCACCAGCGTCCTGCTGGTCATCGCCGCGATCGGCGCGATCGTCCTCGGGCGCCGGCGCGAGGATCCCGCGGAGCTCGTCGAGCCCGGCTCGACCGTCCTGCCGGCGCGCCCCGGTGAGGACGACGCCGCCGCCGCGCCAGGCGATGGGGCGCCCGACGCCGGGGCGCCCGACGCTGGGAGGCCCGACGGGAGGCCCGACGCCGAGCCGTCACGAGCGGAGGGGGAGGAGCGCACGTGAGCGTCCCAGCGGGCTACTACCTGATCCTCGCCGCCGCCCTGTTCTCCATCGGCGCGGTCGGCGTGCTCATCCGACGCAGCGTGATCGTGATGTTCATGTGCGTGGAGCTGATGCTCAACAGCGTCAACCTCACGCTCGTGACGTTCGCGCGGATCCAGGCCAACCTCGATGGCCAGGTGCTGGCGTTCTTCGTGATCGTCGTCGCCGCGGCCGAGGTGGTCGTGGGGCTCGCGCTCGTCGTCAACCTGTTCCGTCTGCGCGCCTCCACCGACGCCGACGGCGTCGGTGCCCTGCGGGCCTAGGGCGCGCCACCCACGACGCTCCACCGCGAGGGGGAGGCACAACCGTGATGCGAGGGATCCAACCGTGACCGGGCTGGCAGAGGGCGCCGCCGTCGCCGCCCCCGCCGGCTCGCCGGCCGCCTGGGCCTGGCTCATGGCCGTGGTGCCGCTGGCCTCGGCGGCCGTGCTGCTGCTGGTCGGCCGCCGGCTGGGCCGCGCCGCGCCGTGGGTGGCGATCCTGTCCGCCGGCTTCTCGCTGACCCTGGCGGTGTGGACGGCCGTGTGGCTCGGGGCCCGGGAGGCCGGCGAGCGCACCGTGGTCCACACCGTGGCGACCTGGCTGCCGGCCGGGGACCTGGAGGTCGACTGGGCGGTGCTCGTCGACCCGCTGGCCGTGGCCATGTCGCTGCTGGTGACCGGCGTGGGGCTGCTGATCCACGTCTACTCCCTGGGCTACATGGAGCACGACCGGGACATCCCCCGGTTCTTCGCCTACCTGAACCTGTTCCTCGGCTCCATGCTGGTCCTGGTGCTCGGCGAGAGCCTGCTGACGCTGTTCGTCGGCTGGGAGCTGGTGGGGCTGTGCAGCTACCTGCTGATCGGCTTCTGGTTCGACAGCCGCGCGAACGCCTCGGCCGCCAAGAAGGCCTTCGTGATCAACCGCGTCGGCGACGTCGGCTTCATGATCGCGATGTTCGTGCTCTTCGGGGCGATCGGCAGCCTGTCGCTCACCGAGGTCCTGCCCGCCGCCGAGGGCCTGGCGGGCGGCACGCTCATCGCCGTCGGCCTGCTGCTGTTCCTCGGCGCCACCGGCAAGAGCGCCCAGATCCCGCTGTACATCTGGCTGCCCGACGCCATGGCCGGCCCCACGCCGGTCAGCGCGCTGATCCACGCCGCCACGATGGTCACCGCCGGGGTCTACCTCGTCGCCAGGATGTCCCCCCTCTACGTCCAGATCCCCGAGATCGGCCTGGTCGTGGCCGCCGTCGGTGCCGCCACCGCCCTGGTCGCCGCCCTGATCGCGGTCGCCCAGAGCGACATCAAGCGGGTCCTGGCCTACTCCACGGTCAGCCAGCTCGGCTACATGTTCATGGCGGTGGGCGTGGGCGCCTACAGCGCCGGGATCTTCCACCTGCTGACCCACGGCTTCTTCAAGGCGCTGCTGTTCCTCGCGGCCGGGTCGGTGATGCATGCCATGGCCGACCGCGGCGACATCCGCGAGATGGGCGGGCTGCTGCGCGACCTCCCGATCACCGGGGGCACGGCGGCGGTCGGGACGCTGGCGATCGCCGGCTTCCCGCTCACCGCCGGCTTCTACTCCAAGGAGGAGATCCTCGCCGCGGTGGCCGACACCGCCGGTGGCGAGGTGATCCTCGCGATCGGGCTGGCCGTCGCGCTGCTGACGGCGTTCTACATGGCGCGCTGGTTCGCGCTCGTGTTCCTCGGCCCGCGCCGCTTCGAGGAGCTCGAGGACCCGCCGCACCCCCACGAGTCGCCCCTGTCGATGACGCTGCCGCTGGTGCTGCTGGCCGTGGCGAGCCTCGGCGGCGGCCTGCTGAACCTCGACCCCGAGACCGGGCTCCTCGCCGGCTGGCTGGCGCCCAGCGTCGTGGCCTTCGAGCAGACCGCGGCGATCATCGGCCACGGGCTGCTCGAGGCGATCGCCATCGCCCTGGCCCTGGTGGGCCTCGCCGCCGGGGTGCTGCTGTACCGCGGCGGCCCACGGGTGGTCTCCGAGGCGTCCACACCGGTCGTGCGCTTCGCCCAGGACGCCTTCCGCGTCGACGAGCTGTACCGCGCGGCCATCGTGACCCCGGGTCACTGGCTGGCCGTCGGGCTCGCATGGTTCGACGCGCGGGGCATCGACGGCCTCGTCAACGGCGCGGGCCGGGGCACGGCCGCGCTGGCCACGGCCGGCGCGCGGGTGCAGACCGGCTTCGTGCGCAGCTACGCGCTGGCGGTGCTGATCGGCACCGTCCTCCTCATCGCCGCCCTCGTGGGGGTCTGGATGGCAGCCGCTGACGACCTCATGCTCCTCGGGGGGTGGCGCTGATGGCGGACCTGCCCCTGCTGACCCTCCTGATCGCCGTCCCGGCGGCGGTCGCGGTCCTCGTGGCCGCGATGCCGCGCCACGCGGTCGGGCCGATCCGCTCGGTGTCGCTCGTCGGCAGCCTGGTCACCCTCGGGATCGCCGTGGCGATCGTCGCCGCCTTCGAGGTGGGCCAGCCCGGCTTCCAGCTCGAGGAGCAGGCGGCCTGGATCCCCCAGTGGGGCATCTCCTACCGCCTCGGCGTGGATGGCATCAGCCTGCTGCTGGTGGGCCTGACCGCGTTCTTCATGCCGCTGGTGGTGCTGGCGGCCTGGCACCAGCAGGAGCGCGCCAAGGGCTTCTTCGTGTCCCTCATGGCGATGGGCGCGGCGATGCTCGGCGTGTTCCTGGCCCTGGACCTGATCCTGTTCTACGTCCTGTTCGAGGCCATGCTCGTGCCGATGTACGCCCTCATCGGCATCTGGGGCGGCAAGCAGCGGCGCTACGCGGCGATCAAGTTCTTCCTGTACACGCTGATCGGCGGCCTGCTGATGCTGGTCGCGATCCTCTACCTGTACTGGAGCGCGGGCGCGCAGGGCTTCGACTACGACCTGCTGCGCGGCCTGGACCTGACCGGCACCGAGCAGCTGTGGCTGTTCCTCGCGTTCTTCGCGGCCTTCGGCATCAAGGTGCCGATCTTCCCGTTCCACACCTGGCTGCCGGACGCCCACACCGAGGCCCCCACCGTGGGCTCGGTCATCCTGGCCGCGGTGCTGCTGAAGATCGGCGGCTACGGCTTCCTGCGCTTCTCGCTGCCCTACTTCCCCGAGGCCACGCTGACCCTGGCGCCGTGGATGCTCGCGCTGGGCGTGATCGGCGTGCTGTACGGGGCCCTGGTGGCGATGGTGCAGCGCGACATCAAGCGCCTGATCGCCTACAGCTCGGTCAGCCACCTCGGCTTCGTGGTCCTCGGCGCCTTCGCGCTGAACCAGACCGGGGCCGCGGGCAGCGTGGTCCAGATGGTCAACCACGGGCTGTCCACGGGCGCGCTGTTCCTGCTCGTGGGCTTCCTCTACGACCGCACGCACGACCGCGCGATCGCCTCGTACTCGGGGATCATGCGCGCCACCCCGGTGTTCGGCGGGCTGTTCCTCGTGACCGCGATGAGCTCGCTGGCCCTGCCAGGGCTCAACGGCTTCACCGGCGAGTTCCCGATCCTGCTCGGGACCTTCGAGGCCCTGCCGCTGGCCGGCGTGCTGGCCACCCTCGGGGTGATCCTCGCCGCGATCTACCTGCTGTGGGCCTACCAGCGGATGTTCCACGGCCCGGTCGAGGGGCGCGCGGTCGGCCTCACCGACCTGACCCCCCGCGAGGTCGGGGTCGTGGCGCCCATCGTGGTGCTGATGCTGGTCATCGGGGTCTACCCCGGCCCCCTCTACGAGCGGGTGAACCCGACGGTCGAGGCCCTGGTCGACGAGGTCGTCGCCGTCGCCGAGGACGCGGACCTCGCGACGCTGCGGCACCTGACCGGTGACGCGGGCGCGGACGCCGAGCTCGTGATCGACCCCCCTGCTGACGACGAGGTCGCCGTGGACGACGAGGAGGTGAGCCGGTGAGCGCGCTGGCTCAACAGCTGCCCGCCGGCGTGGAGATCCCCGAGATCCCCTGGGCGGCCATCAGCCCCGAGCTGACCCTGTTCGGCGCCGGGATCCTGGTCCTGCTGCTGGACACCGCCGGGCCGCGGCGGCGCACCTCGTCGGTCATCGCCCTGGCGATCCTGCTGGGCATCGCCGCGCTGGCGGCCATCCCCGGGGGCGCGGCCCCCGAGATCGTGGCCCTGCTGGTCGGCGCCGGGGTGCTGCAGCTGGCCCTGACCCTGTGGCTGCACACGCGGCCGCGGCTGCTGGGGGCGGTGCTCACCGTCGTGGCCCTCGTCGCGACCATCGGGATCGCCGCCTGGCAGTACCAGGCCGCCGCGAACGGCGGGATGGTGGGCACCGAGAGCCTGCTGGCCGACATGGTCGCCGTCGACGGCGTCGCGCTGTTCACGCGCTTCGTGGTCGCCGGCGCCGGCATCCTCACCGTCCTGCTCGGCTTCGCCTACCTGCAGGACCGCCGGATCCACCGCGGCGAGTACTACCCGCTGCTGCTGTTCACCGCGACGGGGATGACGCTGCTGGCCAGCGCCGCCGACCTGCTCATGGTCTTCCTGGCCGTCGAGATCCTGTCGCTCGCCCTCTACGTGATGACCGGGCTGGCCCGGCGCGACATGGCCAGCCAGGAGGGCGCGTTCAAGTACCTGCTGCTCGGCGCCTTCTCCTCGGCGTTCCTGCTGTACGGGATCGCCCTGGTCTATGGGGCCACCGGCACCACGCACATCGCCACGGCCGGGGTCGCCCTGTCCGACCCGGGCACGCCCGCCGGGCTGGTGTTCGCCGGCATCGCCCTGATGCTGGTGGGGTTCGCCTTCAAGGTCGCCCTGGTCCCGTTCCACATGTGGACCCCCGACGTGTATCAGGGCGCGCCCACGCCGGTCACCGCCTTCATGGCCGCGGCGACGAAGGTGGCGGCCTTCGCCGCCTTCCTCCGGGTGTTCACCGGCGGCATGGAGCAGCTGGCCTGGATCTGGGTGCCGGCCGTCAGCGTCCTGGCCGCGATCACCATGCTGGTCGGCGCGGCCCTGGCGGTGGTGCAGGACGACCTCAAGCGGATGCTCGGCTACTCCGCGGTGGCCCATGCCGGCTACGCCGCGATCGGCCTGGTCGCCGTCAGCGAGATCGGCACCGGCGCGACCCTGTTCTACCTGCTGGCCTACGCGATCATGAGCCTCGGGGCCTTCGGGATCCTGACCATCCTCGAGCGCCGGCAGCGCAAGGCCATCGCCGTGGCCGACCTGCGCGGGCTGTGGCAGAGCGCCCCCTCGCTGGCGGTGATGTTCGCCCTGTTCCTGCTGTCGCTGGCGGGGATCCCCGGGACCGTCGGGTTCATCGCGAAGTTCGGGATCGTGCGCGCCGCCGTCGACGCGGGCCTGGTGTGGCTCGCCGTGGTGCTGGTGATCTCCAGCGTCATCGCTGCGTACTTCTACATCCGTGTCATCGTGGCGATGTTCATGGACGACGAGCCCGCCCACCTCGCGGACGCCCCCGTGCCGCCGGCGTCGGCGGCCTCGACCGCGGTCTCGGTGGCCGCCGTCGGGGTCATCGCCCTCGGCGTGCTGCCCCCGGCCGTGATCGACCTCGCCGAGCGCGCGGCGACGTTCGCGGGGTAGGACCGGGCGCGTCCGCCCCCGACCGGAGGCTGCCCGCATGGCCGTACCCCACGCCGCGCTCGACGACCTCGCCCGCCGCGGCGCCGAGCGCGGGCTCGACCTCGGGCCCGGCCTGGCCCTCGTCGAGCAGCGGCTGCGCGACGCCGTGCACGCCGACCTGCCCCTGCTGCAGGAGGCGGGGCGCCACCTCGTCGACGCCGGCGGGAAGCGGTTCCGGCCCATGCTCGTGCTGCTCACGGGGATGCTCGGCGGTCGCCGCGCCACCGACGACGCGCTCGTCGACGCCGGCGTGGTGGTCGAGCTCGTCCACCTCGCGACCCTCTACCACGACGACGTGATCGACGGCGCCGAGCGCCGACGCGGCGAGGTCGCCGCGCACGTGCGGTGGTCCAACACGACCGCGATCCTCACCGGCGACCACCTGCTGGCGCGCGCCTCGGAGCTCTCGGCCGAGCTGGGCACCGAGCCCACCAAGGTCATGGCCCGCACGATCGCCGCGCTGTGCGCAGGCCAGATCCGCGAGGTGCAGGGCTCGGCGCTGGCCCGCAGCCACGGGATGCCGCCGGTGCCCCCGGGCCGCGAGCACTACCTCGCGGTCATCACCGACAAGACCGCGTCGCTGATCGCCGCCTCCACGCGCCTCGGCGGCCTCCTCGGGGGCCTGCCCCGCGAGGCGGTCGACCTCGTCGACGCCTACGGGCATCACCTCGGCATGAGCTTCCAGATCGCCGACGACGTGCTGGACCTCGAGAGCGACCCGGAGGAGTCCGGCAAGGACCCCGGCACCGACCTGCTCGAGGGCGTGCGCACCCTGCCGGTCCTCTACGCGGTCGAGGCCGAGGGCGCCGACTCCCGTCTCGCGCGGCTGCTCACCGAGCCCGGTGCGCAGGAGGTCGCCGAGGCCCTCGAGATCCTGCGTGGCCATCCCGCGCTCGAGCTGGCGCGCGACGACGCCCGGCTGGCGGCCGCCAAGGCCCGACGGATCCTGCGCGACCTGGACCCGAGCCTCACGCCCGAGGTCGTGCGGGAGGGCCTCGCCGAGCTCGCCGACTACGCCGCCACCCGGGTGGGCTGACCCGGCTGGCCGAGCGGCGGCCGGTGAGGCCGCGAGCGCCGACGGGCCGAACGGCCCGGGCCATCCGACCCGAGCGAGCCGCACCAGGGGCCTGCGCGGCGGAGGCTCCCGTGCCGGGGCCGCCGGGCCGCTCGGGCCTGTGTGGCCAGTGGGGCCGTCTCGATTGGGCACCGGCGAGCGCCGTCCGTAGACTGATGCGCGCCGTCACGCCCGGAGGCCGGCGCTGCGCTGCGAGCCCGGTTGGGCGGCCGTGCCCAGGAGGAGCATGACCGAGTACTACGAGTCCTACACCACGGTCTTCGCGCTGTTGGCCGCCGGCATCCTGCTGGTGGCCGTCGCGTTCACCGCGAGCCGACTGGTGCGACCCGACCGCTCCTACGGCGGGAAGCTGTCCACCTACGAGTGCGGGATCGACCCGGTGGGGCAGGGGTGGTCGCAGACCCACATCCGCTACTACCTCTTCGCCTTCCTCTTCGTCATCTTCGACGTGGAGACCCTGTTCATCTTCCCCTGGGCGGTGGTCCTCGGCGAGGCCGGCGAGCTCCAGCCCTTCATGCTGGGCGTCATGCTCGTGTTCCTGTTCTTCGTCACCCTCACCCTCCCCTACGAGTACAAGAAGGGGGTCCTGAAGTGGGCCTGATCGAGAGCCACGAGGTGCCCCAGCCCCTGAAGTTCGTGCTGAACTGGGGCCGCAAGTACTCGCTGTGGGTGATGAACTTCGGGCTCGCCTGCTGCGCCATCGAGTTCATCGCGACGTCGGCGGCGCGCCACGACTTCATCCGGCTGGGCGTCATCCCCTTCGCCCATGGGCCCCGACAGGCCGACCTCATGGTCGTGGCCGGCACCCTCACCGACAAGATGGCGCCGGCGATCAAGCGGCTCTACGACCAGATGCCCGAGCCCAAGTACGTCATCAGCTTCGGGTCGTGCAGCAACTGCGGCGGGCCCTACTGGGACAGCTACTCGGTGACCAAGGGCGTGGACCAGGTCGTGCCCGTCGACGTCTACGTGCCCGGCTGCCCCCCGCGCCCCGAGGCGCTGCTCGAGGGGATCGTGACGCTCCAGCAGCAGATCGAGCACGAGTCGCTGAAGGAGCGCTACGCCGCGCGCGACGCCCGGCGCCCCGTCGTGGCCGGCGACGGCGACCCGACGCGGCATCCGCTCGACGACCCGATGTGAGCCGGGCGCGGGCCCTCGATCCCGCCCCGCCCGCACGACCCCGCGGCAGGCAAGGAGCACGGTGACGCCCGAGGAGATCACGGACCTGTTCCTCGACCGCTTCGGCGATCGGCTCGTGGACCGCGAGATCGCCTACGGTCAGGCGACCGTCACGGTCGCCCCCGACGTGCTGGTGACCGCCGCGCGGGTGTGCAAGGAGGACCCGCGCCTCGACTGCCGCCTCTTCGACTTCATGACCGGCGTGGACCTCGGCGACGAGGGCTTCGCCGTGATCACCCACCTCTACAGCCCTGAGCAGCGCCATCAGGTGCACCTGCGCGCGGTCGCCCCCGGTGGGCGGGAGGACCCCCGCCTGCCGTCGATCACCAGCGTCTACCGCGGGGCCAACTGGCAGGAGCGCGAGATCTGGGACATGTTCGGGATCGTGTTCGAGGGCCATCCCGGGCTGGCCCCGCGCATCCTGACGGTCGAGAACTTCGAGGGCTGGCCACTGCGCAAGGACTTCGCGCTGACCACGCGGCTCGCCAAGCCGTGGCCGGGCGAGAAGGAGGAGTCCAGTGCCCCCAAGCGGCGCGGCAAGGGCACCGCGACCGAGGCCAAGGGGGCCGGATCGAGCGAGGCCGAGGGGGCCGGGTCGAGCGAGGCCAAGGGGGCCGGGTCGAGCGAGGCCAGCGGCGCGTTGGCGTCGTCGGGCTCGGGAGCGGAGGCCGGCGAGGACCCGTCCGACCGCGTCGCGCGGGCCAAGGCGAAGGCCGCCGAGATGCGTCGGCGCAAGCGAGCCGAGCGCGAGGGCGCCGGTGAGGGCGAGCAGCAGGACGACCACGGCGAGGAGGGCTCGCGATGACCCAGGCAGCCGCGGCTGACGCGGCCGGCGGCGTGCTCCCCGGCGCGCCCGGCGAGTCCCTGCAGGTGGAGGTCCGCAGCGACGGCGACCTCCAGACCCAGGACATGAACCTCAACATCGGCCCGCAGCACCCGGCCACCCACGGCGTGCTGCGCGTGGTCATCGACGTCGACGGCGAGCGCATCGTGCGCGCCCAGCCGGTCATCGGCTACATGCACCGCGCCTTCGAGAAGCTCGCCGAGCACCGCGACTACCGGCAGATCATCGCGCTGGTCAACCGGCACGACTGGCTCAGTGCCTTCTGCAACGAGGTGGGCGTCGCCCTCGCCGTCGAGCGGATGATGGAGCTGGAGGTCCCCGAGCGGGCCCAGTGGATCCGCACGATGATGTGCGAGTGGAACCGCATCATGAACCACCTGATGTTCGTGTCCTCCTTCGGGCTCGAGCTGGGTGCGATCACCCCGATGTTCTACGCCTTCCGCGAGCGCGAGGACATCCAGAACCTGATGGAGTCGGCCACCGGCGGCCGCCTGCACTTCACGTACACGCGGGGGGGGGGCCTCAAGGACGACCTGCCGCTGGGCTTCCTCAAGGCGTCCGAGGAGCTCGTGCCCCTGGTGCGGCGCCGCAACCAGGAGTACCGCGACCTGCTGCTCGGCAATGAGATCTTCCACGCGCGGACCAAGGGCGTGGGCGCCCTCGAGCCGGAGGTCGCCCTCGACTACGGCGTCACGGGACCGGCCCTGCACGCCACGGGGGTCGCCGAGGACAGCCGCGTCACCGAGCCCTACCTCAAGTACGACGAGGTCGACGTCACGGTCCCGGTCGCCGAGAACGGCGACAGCTACGACCGCTTCCAGGTGCTGCTCGACCGGATCGACGCGAGCTGCGACATCATCGAGCAGTGCCTGGGCAACCTGCCCGCCGGCCCCTTCGCCGCCAAGACCCCCAAGCAGGTCAAGGCGCCCGAGGGGGCCATCTACGTCCGCACCGAGAACCCGCTCGGCCAGGGCGGCTACTACCTGATCAGCGACGGGGGCAAGCAGCCCTACCGGCTGCGCATGCGCACCCCGTCGTTCAACAACGTCCAGATGATCCCGCATCTGCTGGAAGGCTCGATGCTGCCCGACATGATCGCGATCATGGGCAGCGTCTATTTCGTGGTCGGCGACGTCGACCGCTAGGCTGCGCACGCTGCGCGCCGACGAGCCGTCCGGCGGGACCCCGCGCACCCCACCAGAGGCCCCATGGAGTCCATCCTCACCTTCGACAGCCTGCTCTTCACCGTGGTGGTGAAGGTGCTGGTGATCGTGGCGTTCTTCCTCGTGGCCGCGCTCGTCGTGGGCTACCTCGAGCACAAGGTCATGGGGCACATGCAGGACCGCACCGGTCCCATGGAGGCCGGGCTCGGGCCGGTCAAGCACGGGGTCGGACAGCTGGTCGCCGACGGGGCCAAGTTCATCCAGAAGGAGGACATCATCCCGCGGTCGGCGGACCGCTGGGTGTTCGCCATCGCCCCCGGCGTGGCCCTGGTCCCCACCCTGATGATCCTCGTGGTGATCCCCTTCGGCCCGGGGGTGTGGGCCGAGAACCTGGACCTCGGGCTGTTCTTCGCGCTGGCGGCCAGCGGGGTGACCGTCATCGGCGTGCTGATGGCCGGGTGGGCCAGCGCCAACAAGTTCTCGCTGATGGGCGCGATCCGCGACGCCGCCCAGCTGATCGCCTACGAGCTGCCGCTCGTGCTGGCCGGCGCGGCCGTCGCCCTCCAGGCGGGCACGCTGAGCCTCGTCGAGATCGTCGAGCGCCAGAACGAGCTCGTGCTGTTCGACACGATCCCGGTGTGGTACGGCGTGCCGCAGGTCATTGGCTTCGGGCTGTTCTTCGTCGCGGCCATGGCGGAGCTCAACCGTCCGCCGTTCGACATGCCGATCGCCGACAGCGAGATCATCGCCGGCCACATGACCGAGTACACCGGGCTGCGCTACGCCTTCTTCATGCTGAGCGAGTACGCCGGCATGGTGGTGCTCAGCGCCCTGGCCGTCGTGCTGTTCCTCGGCGGCTGGTACCCGTGGCCGGGCGCGGACCTGCCCGACGGCGCGTGGGGCGCGGTCATCGGGACCGTGACCACCATCGCCAAGACGGTGATCCTCGCCATGGTCATGACCTGGGCGCGCGCGACCTTCCCGCGCCTGCGCGAGGACCAGCTCCAGCGCATGGCCTGGACGATCCTGATCCCCCTCGCGCTGGCCCAGATCGTGGTCATCGCCATCGTGATCGTGGTGCTGCCATGACCGGCGCGCTGGCTGTGACCCCCTGCTGCGACGAGGTGACCTGACATGCCGACCGCTCCCAAGATCGGGCTGCTCAAGGGCCTCGGGCTGACGCTGAAGACCGCGCTGACCCCGGCCACCACCCAGCAGTACCCCCATGTCAAGCCCGACCTGCCGCCACGTACTCGGGGCGTCATCGCGCTGATGGAGGAGAACTGCACCGTCTGCTTCCAGTGCGCGCGCGAGTGCCCCGACTGGTGCATCTACATCGACAGCCACAAGCTGACGGTGCCCCCCAAGGAGCCCGGGGGACGCAGCCGCACGCGCAACCAGCTCGACCGGTTCGCGATCGACTTCGCGCTGTGCATGTACTGCGGCATCTGCGTGGAGGTCTGCCCGTTCGATGCCCTGTTCTGGTCGCCGGAGTTCGAGTACTCCGAGCACCGCATCGCCGACCTCACCCACGAGATGGACCAGCTGCGCGAGTGGATGGACACCGTGCCGCCCCCGCCGCCGCTGGAGGTGGGCGCCGCGATGCCCAAGGAGGTCCAGGACGGCCAGCGCGCGGCCGCCAAGGCGGTCGAGGAGGCCGCCGAGGCCGCGCGCGCGGCCGCGGAGGCCGCCGCCCAGGCCGAGGCCGCGGCGCAGCCGGCGGCCGAGCCCGCGCCGGACTTCGACCAGGAGACCTACGACCGGCTGCTGGCCGAGGGCAAGAGCGAGCGCGTGGCCAAGGCCAAGGCCAAGAAGGCGGCGGCCAAGCAGCGCAGCGCGGCGGGAGGCCAGCCCGGCGGCTCGGCCTCGCCCCAGGCGGACGACGGCGGCTCGGGCTCGCCCCAGGCGGGCGCGCAGGCCGCGGCCGCTGCGGAGCCGGCGGCCGAGCCCGCGCCGGAGTTCGACCAGGAGACCTACGACCGGCTGCTGGCCGAGGGCAAGAGCGAGCGCGTGGCCGCCGCGAAGGCGAAGGCCGCCGCGGCCAAGCGGCGGCGACAGGCTTCCGAGGGATCGGAGGGCGACCAGTGAGCGTGCCCGACCTGTTCATGCTCGGTGCGCTGGTCCTCGGCGGTGCCGCCGCCCTGCTGGTGGTGACCGCGCGCAACGTGGTGCACGCCGCCCTCTACCTGGTGGTGGCCCTCGTCGCTGTCGCGGCCGCGTTCCTGTGGATGGGCGCGGAGTTCCTCGCCTGGGCCCAGGTGCTGGTGTACGTCGGCGCCGTGGTCGTGCTGATCCTGTTCGGCCTGATGCTGACGCGCGCCCCGATCGGCCCGATGGCCCAGCACAACGAGAACCGCAAGTTCGCCGTGGCGGTCAGCGTCGGCCTGTTCGCGCTGCTGATGACGCTGATCGTGACCACGGTCGGGGACGCCACGCTGGACGTCACGCCGGTGCGGGTGGCCGACCTCGGCGAGGTCCTCTACGTCCAGTGGGCCTTCCCGTTCATGGTGCTGGGCTTCCTGCTGACCGTGGCCCTGATCGGCGCGCTGGTCCTCGCGCGGCGCGAGGAGGGCGAGGGGCCACTGCCCGACGAGGGCCCCGATGACGCGCGGGACGAGCGCGAGCGCGCGCCAGCGTCCAGCGACGTGACCAGCGCGCCGGGCTCGGGGGACGCCGGACAGCAGATCGGAGCGCCCTGATGCAGGCGGTGTTCCCGCTGACGTTCGCGGCGCTGCTGTTCAGCGCCGGGGTCTACGGCGTGCTCAGCCGGCGCAACGCCGTGCTGGTGCTGATGAGCGTCGAGCTCATGCTCGCGGCCGTGACCGTCAACCTCGTGGCCTTCCACGGCCTGGTGACGACCGACGTCGGCGATCCGCTGCTGTCGGGCCAGGCGTTCGCCCTGTTCGTGATGGCGGTGGGCGCGGCGGAGGTCGGCGTCGGCCTGGCGATCGTGCTGCTGCTCTATCGCAACCGGGCCACGGTCAACGTCGACGATGCCGACCTGATGAAGTACTGACGAGCGCGGGAGGCGGGACCGTTGTTCTCCGAATGGGCGTGGCTGATCCCGGCGCTGCCGGCGGTGTCGGTGCTGATCATCACCTTCACCGGCCGGGCGCTGCCGCGACGGGGCGCCGAGGTCGGGCTCGTGGCCATGGCCGCGGCCCTCGTGCTGTCCCTGGTGGTGGCCTGGGAGGTGTTCAGCCACAACGCCGGGATCACCCAGGCGATCGGGCCGGCGGGCGAGGCGCAGGCGGCGCCGGGGGGCGCCGAGGCATTCCTGCTGGAGCGCGGGCTGACGCTCACCCCGCTGGGCGGGGACCTCACCGTCGAGCTGGGCATGCGGGTCGACGGGCTCACCGCGATGATGTTCCTGCTGGTCAGCGCCGTGAGCCTGATGGTGCACGTCTACAGCGTCGGCTACCTCCGCGACGATCCGCGCTTCACCTACTTCTTCGCCCTGCTGAGCCTGTTCAGCTTCTCGATGCTGCTGCTGGTCATCGCCAGCGACCTGCTGGTGCTGCTGGTGGGCTGGGAGCTCGTCGGGATCTGCTCCTTCCTGCTGATCGGCTTCTGGTGGGAGGACAAGCACAACCAGGACGCCTCCATCAAGGCGTTCCTGACCACCAAGCTCGGCGACGTCGGCCTCATCATCGGGGTCGTGGCCCTCGCGGGCATGTTCGGGACCTTCTCGATCCAGGGCGTGCTCGACGGCATCGCCGCCGGGGGCTTCGAGCAGGGGCTGCTGACCTTCGCGCTGCTGGCGATGGTCCTCGGCGCGGTCGGCAAGTCCGCGCAGTTCCCGCTGCACACCTGGCTGCCCGACGCGATGGCCGGCCCCACGCCGGTCAGCGCGCTGATCCACGCCGCCACGATGGTCACCGCCGGGGTGTTCCTGGTGGCGCGGCTGTTCCCGGCCTACCAGGCCGCGCCGGCCGCCCAGGCGACGCTGGCGGTCATCGGCGCGATCACCCTGGTGATGGCGGGCCTGCTCGCCCTCGTGCAGACCGACCTCAAGAAGGTGCTGGCCTACTCCACCGTCAGCCAGCTCGGCTACATGGTCGCCGCGCTGTCGTTCAGCTACGTGGCCGGCATCTTCCACCTGTTCACCCACGGCTTCTTCAAGGCCCTGCTGTTCCTGGGCGCGGGCTCGGTCATCCATGCCGCGCACTCCAACCACATGACCGACATGGGTGGGCTGCGCCGGGTGATGCCCGTCACCTTCTGGACCTTCCTCGCCGGCTCCCTGGCGCTCATCGCCATCCCCCCGCTGGCGGGCTTCTGGTCCAAGGACGAGATCCTCGTCGCCGCCTTCGAGGCCGGCGGGTACACCGGCGGCCTGGTCCTCGTGCTCGGCCTGCTCGGCGGGCTGATCACCGCCTTCTACATGACCCGCGCGCTCTACCTCGTGTTCGCCGGCGAGTTCCGCGGGCACGGCCATCCCCACGAGTCCGAGCCGGCGATGACCGCGCCGCTGGTCGCGCTCGCGGTGCCCGCGGTGGCGATCGGCTGGATCAACCTGCCCTTCCCGGCCGTCCAGCCCCTGTCGTTCTCCTCGTGGGTGATGTTCGACGTGGACTACTGGGTGGCCAACCCCATCGAGCTGAACGCCGCGATCGCTGCGCTCGCCACCGCGCTCGCCCTGGCGGGCGTGCTCGGCGCGCGGGCGATCTACCGCGAGGCGCCCGAGCGCGACCCCGTGCACCACCTGGGGCTGCTCTCGCACGTGCTGGAGCGGCGCTACTACCTCGACGACCTCTACACCGACCTGATCGCGCGCACCGCGGTGCGGGACCGGCTCGCCCCCGCGGCCGTGTGGTTCAGCGACCGGGTGCTCGACGGTGCGGTCTACTGGTCCGGGAGGGGGACCGCCGCGCTCGGACGGGTGCTCTACGACACCGGCGACCAGCGGGGCATCGACGGCGCCATCAACGGCCTGGGCGCCTCGGCGCTGTGGTCGGGCGCGCGGATGCGCCTGGCCCAGTCCGGCAACGTCCAGCTCTACGCGGGCGCGCTGTTCATCGGCGTGTTCGTGCTGGCCGTGGTGTTCGCCACCGGCGCCTGACCCGACCCCGCGCCTCCGACCCCTGACGACCACGACCTCCGCGGGCCAGCGAAAGGACCAGGACCGACATGTGGGAAGCCTCTGCGCTCACCATCACCGTCTTCCTGCCGCTAGTGGGGGCAGCGCTCATCACCCTGATCCCCAAGGCGAAGGAGGAGGCCGCCAAGCCCGTCGCCCTCGGGGTCTCGCTGCTGGCGTTCCTCCTGTCGCTGGCGATCCTGGCGGGCTACTACCTCGGGCCCCCCGGCGGCGAGGGGCTGGCCTACCAGCTGCGGGTCGACTGGATCCCCGTCATCGACGCCAGCTACCACGTGGCGATCGACGGGATCAGCCTGCCGCTGTTCGTGCTCAGCTACCTGCTCACGTTCCTGTGCGCGGTCTACACCTTCCACCACCTCGAGGAGCCGGGGCGGCCCAAGGCCTTCCTGTCGCTGATGCTGCTGCTCCAGACCGGCATGGCCGGCACCTTCGTCGCCTTCGACCTGGTGCTGTTCTTCGTGTTCTGGGAGCTGGTCCTGGTGCCGATGTACTTCATGATCGGCATCTGGGGCGGTCCGCGCCGCGAGTACGCGGCGGTGAAGTTCTTCCTCTACACGCTGTTCGGCAGCGTGTTCATGCTCGTGGCGTTCATCGCCCTGTACTTCGCGGGCCCGGGGACCTTCGACATCGTCGCGCTGCAGCAGGCGGGCGCCGCCGGCGAGTTCGGGCTGACCTTCCAGCGCCTGGCCTTCCTCGGCATCTTCCTGGGGCTCGCGGTGAAGGTGCCGATGTGGCCCTTCCACACCTGGCTGCCCGACGCCCACACCGAGGCGCCGACCGTCGGCAGCGTGCTGCTGGCCGGCATCCTGCTGAAGATGGGGACCTACGGCTTCGTCCGCATCGCGCTGCCGATCCTGCCGGACGCGGCCGTGGAGTACGCCCCCATCATCGGCGCGCTCGCGGTGATCGCGATCCTCTACGGCGCGCTGTGCTGCCTCGCCCAGACCGACCTGAAGCGCCTGATCGCCTTCAGCTCGGTGGGGCACATGGGCTTCGTGATGCTGGGCATCGCCACCCTCACCCCGGTGGGGGTCAACGCCGCGATCTTCGGGATGATCGCCCACGGGATCATCACCGGGATGCTGTTCTTCGCGGTGGGCTCGATCAAGGAGCGCTACCACAGCCGCGCGATCGCCGACATCGGCGGTGGCGTGCTCCAGACGATGCCGCGCATGGGCGCGGTGCTGACGTTCGTGGCCATCGCCAGCCTCGGGCTCCCACCGCTGCCCGGCTTCTGGGGCGAGGTGGTGGCCCTCTACGCCGCCTTCAACCCGGCCGAGGCCCTCGTCGACGCCGGGTTCCTGACCTTCTTCCGCGTGCTCATGGTGCTCGGCGCGATCGGCACCGTGCTGACCGCGGGCTACTTCCTGAACATGCTCCAGAAGGTGACGATGGGCACCGCGCCCGCGCGCTGGCGCGAGGCCGACCTGAGCGACGTCAGCGCGATCGAGTGGGGCGCCTGGTCCCCCCTGCTGGTCATGACCGTGGCCATCGGCCTGGTGCCCGTGCTCGTGTTCGGCATCACCGACCCGGCCGTGTCGGCGGTGCTCACCGCGCTGGGCGCCTGACCGCGCGCGGCGCCGAACCCCGCCCGACGACCCACCAACCGACCGCGACCGACCCGACCGGCGCGCGCGGCGCTGATCGGCCCCACGCCGCACCGGTCCCGACGACGAGAGGGCAACCCCCGCGATGGACGTCGACCAGGCCACCCAGATCGACCTCTTCGCGCTGGCGCCAGAGCTGGCGGTGCTCGGCGCCTCGCTGCTCGTGCTGCTGATCGAGCTGTTCCTGCACGGGCCGCGCAAGCGCTTCGTGAACCCGATCGCGGTGCTCGGGGTGCTCGTCGCCTTCGGGTTCGTGGTGGCCCTGTGGCTGGACGGCGCGCAGCGGTCCTCGTTCGGGCAGATGTTCGTGGTCGACGACTACGCGCTCGCGTTCAAGGGCTTCTTCCTCGCGGTGGCGCTGTTCGTGCTGCTCATCAGCTATCGCTACTTCAGCGAGATCCGCACCTTCCAGGGCGAGTACTACTTCCTCATGCTCGCGGCGTTCCTCGGCATGATGCTGATGCCGAGCGCGCGCGACCTGGTGATGCTGTTCATCGCCCTCGAGCTCGTCAGCGTCCCCGGGTTCATCATGGCCGGGCTGCGCAAGTTCGACCTGCGCAGCAACGAGGGCGCCATGAAGTTCTTCCTCTTCGGGGTCTTGAGCGCCGCGGTGCTGCTGTTCGGCCTGTCCATCGTCTACGGCTTCACCGGGACGACCACCCTGGAGGGCGTGGCCGCCTCGCTGTCCGCCGGCGAGGCCAACCCGCTGCTGCTGGCCGCCACCCTGTTCGTCATCGCCGGCTTCGGCTTCAAGGTCAGCGCGGTGCCGTTCCACTTCTGGGCGCCCGACACCTACGAGGGCGCGCCGATCCCCGTCACCGCCTTCCTGGCGGTGGCCTCCAAGGCCGCCGGCTTCGCGGGGCTGCTGCAGGTCACGTTCGTGGCCTTCGAGCCGCTCGCGGACGTGTGGGCGCCGGTGCTCGGCGTGGTGGCCATCCTCACCATGACCCTCGGCAACCTCACCGCGCTGACGCAGACCAACATGGTGCGGCTGCTCGCCTACTCCTCGGTGGCCCACGCCGGCTACGTGCTCGTGCCCTTCGCGGTCGTCCAGCCCGGCGACGCGGCGCTCAACGCCGACGCCTTCAGCGCGGTGCTCGTCTACCTGTTCGCCTACGGCGCCATGAACATCGGGGCGTTCGCCGTGGTGATCGCGGTGGCGCGTCGCCATCCGGGTCGACGGGTGTCGGACTACGCCGGCCTCGGCCAGCGGTCGCCGGGCCTGGCCGTGGCCCTGACGACCTTCCTGGTCAGCCTGGGAGGCATCCCGCCGCTGGTGGGCTTCGTGGCCAAGCTCGCCGTGTTCTTCGTGGCGGTGGAGGCCGGCACCACCCTAGGCATCGTCCTGGCGGCGGCCGTGGCGATCAACACCGTCATCAGCCTCGTCTACTACCTGCGTGTCGCCCGGGTGGTCTGGATGGAGGAGGCCCCCGAGCCCGAGCCCGAGCCCGTGCAGCCGGGCCTCGCGCTCGGCTTCACCGTGGGCGGGCTCGCGGTGGTCACCGTCGCGCTGTTCGTGCTCGCGCCGCTGCTGTGGGGCGCGGCGGACCAGGCGGTGCTGATCGCGAGCGGCTGACCGGGTCCGCGCGGCACGAGGCGCTCGTCGAGAGGATCGACCGCCGGCGTCCTGGGTATCGTCTTTGGGTGGAAGGGTCACCCGCGTCGTCCCAGGAGGTCGGTCGACGGTGCAGTCCTCGCTCAAGACCTGGACGCTGCTCGCGCTGCTGTCGGCGCTGCTGCTGTTCGCCGGGCAGGCGCTCGGCGGGCAGGGCGGCCTGGTGATCGCGCTGGCGATCGCCGTGGCCATGAACATCGGCTCCTACTGGTTCAGCGACCGGCTCGCGCTGCGCATGGCGCGCGCCGAGCCCGCCGACGAGCGCGAGCACGGCTGGTACCACCGCATGGTCGAGCGCCTGGCCCTGCAGGCCGGCCAGCCCAAGCCGCGCCTGTACATCAGCCCCAGCCCGCAGCCCAACGCCTTCGCGACGGGGCGCAACCCCGCGAACGCGGCCGTGTGCGTCAACCAGGGCCTGATCGACCTGCTCGACGACGACGAGATGGAGGGCGTGCTCGCCCACGAGCTCAGCCACGTCTACAACCGCGACATCCTGGTCGGCACCGTGGCCGCGACGCTGGCCACCGCGATCGTCTTCCTGTCGCGGCTAGGCCTGCTGTTCGGCGGGGGCAACCGTGACAGCCTGCCGGCGCAGCTGGCCCTGATCCTGCTGGGCCCCATCGCGGCGATGATGATCCAGCTCGCGGTGACCCGCAGCCGCGAGACCCTGGCCGACGAGGCCGGCGCCAGGCTGTCGGGCAAGCCGATGGCCCTGGCCAGCGCGCTTCGCAAGCTCGAGGCCGGCAGCGAGCAGCTCGCGCGGCGGGGCGTCGGCGGGACGCCGGCGGAGTCCTCCAGCGCCTACAGCAGCCTGTACATCTCCGCGCCCTTCGGCGGCGCCGGTCAGGTCGGCAACCTGTTCCGCACCCATCCCCGCACCCAGGACCGGGTCGCCAACCTGCAGCGCATCGCTCGCGAGATGGGCCAGATCGCCTGAGCGCCCCTTGGGTCCGTACGGGCCCGTGGCGCCGTGCTCACGCGTGGTTGGTGAAGCGCAGCGGCAGGCCTTGGTCGTGCAGCGCGATCAGGGCCTGGCACTCGCTCAGCGCGTCCCGAGAGCTGGAGCGCACCTGCAGGCGACCGTCGACGACCTCGGCGGTGACGGGCAGCTTGGAGGCCTCGATCCACTCCAGGAGGGCCTGGGCGGCCTCGTCGGGCAGCGGCGCGGCCTGGTCGGCGGGGACCTCGTCGCGTCCCCGTGCGGTCGGCTCGGTCCGCGCCGGGGCGTCGTCCTCGGGGGCGACCACGACCTCGAAGCGATGCGTTGCGGCCACCGGTCCTCCTGCGCTCCGTACGACGGTGGCACGCTAGCGCGGGGCCCAGGGGCGGTGTGGCCGGTGCGAGCGCGCGGGGGGGGGTGCGGGCGTTGCACGGCCGTGGGCGCGGTCCTACCCTTCCCAGCCGATCCGCTGGTGGGATGCCCGAGCGGCCAAAGGGAGCGGCCTGTAAAGTCGCCGGCTTATGCCTTCGGAGGTTCGAATCCTCCTCCCACCACCACGCCCCGGCCTCGCGGCCGGGGCGTCGTCATGGGCAGGGGCCCCTCGGGCCTGGGCGTCGGCCACGTCCCGGCGGAGCCGGTCAGGGCAAGAGCGCGCCACCCGCGCGGGAGCGCTCCGCGCTGCCCGTCACCCGCGGCTGGGGCTGTGCCGCAGGCGAGGTCACGATCATGATGTCGGCGAGCACGAGCCCGAGCCGGTCCGCGTCGCGCGCGTCCAGGTCGATCCACTGCGGGCCCTGCCAGAAGCCGGGGCTGCGCGCGATCTGCAGCTCGAGGGTGGCCAGGCCGCGCCAGCGCTGCAGCAGCGTGGCGCGCCGCTCCAGCGCCTGGAGGCGGTGCTCGGGGACGAAGGCCGTGCGGCGCGTCCACCAGCCCGCGCGGGTCACCGCGAGGCCCTCGACCTTGCTCCAGCCCAGGGCGCGGTAGGCGAGCTCCGCCGCCCCGAACGCCAGCGGCGCGAGCACGGCCCCGAGGACCCATCCCCAGCCGCCGAGCCACGCCACCGCCCCCGCGGTGGCCACGACCGTCAGCAGCCCGGCACGCACGTGGCGCCGGGTGCGGGCCCGGGTGGGCATCCGGGTGAGCGTGAGCTCGGTGGGGCGCTCGTCCTGCAGGATCGTGGCGACGAGCTCGCGTGCCTGCGCGGCGGTGCCAAAGGGCAGCAGCGTGTCGGTGCCGGCCGCGCTGCTGCCGGGCTTGCCGGCGACGTCGGCCTTCACCGCCGCGAACCCGAACAGCCGCCGCGGGAGGTTCTCCTCGATGCGGATCGCCTGGAGGCGACGCAGCGGCACGGTGTCGAAGCGCTGCTCCAGCAGTCCCCGGCGCACGCGGAGGTCGTCGGGGGTGCGCGTGAGGCGGAACTGCCAGTAGGTCACGAACTGCGCCACGATGAGCAGCAGCACGGCCACGAGGATCAGCCCGACCGTGGCCACGATCGCCACGCCCGAGCCGACGAGCGCGGGGATGCGCTCGGCGATGGCGTCGAGGCGGTCCCCGAGGATCTGGGAGCCGAAGCCGACCGTGGCCGCCAGCACGGTCACGTTGGCCTCGGTCAGCCCGGCAAGCAGCAGCTCGCGTGGGCTGATGCTCGCCAGCGGCTCCTCCTCGGCGGCGTCCGATCGCGCGGCCTGCCCCGGCGTGGCCGAGGGGTCGGCCGCGGCGGCGGCCAGCGCGGCGGTCGGGTCGGCGCCGCTGCGGGCGGCGTCGCGTCCCGCGAGGAGCGCGGCGCGGGTCTGGGCGGCCACGGTGGGCGACAGCGCCTCGAGCTGCCCCTCGGTGTCCGCGCCGCCGATGGCCTCGACCTGCAGCGCCTGCACGCCGAGCGCGCGGTGGCTGATGCGGCGCACCACGTCGACGCTCTGGATGCGCTCCAGGGGGATGACGCGACGCTCCTGCTAGATGAGCCCCTGGGTGATCACGAGGGTCCCCTCGGCGACCCACCAGCGGAACCGTGCCCACTTCACCGCGTTCACCGCGACCATGCCGGCTGCCACCAGCAGCACGATCGGCAGCGAGGCCGGGTTGATCAGCACCACGACGGCCAGCGCGCCGAGCTGGGTGAACGACCACACGCCCACCGCGGCCGGGTGCAGCGGGCCACCGAGCGGGACGCCGTCGGTGGGGCCTGTTCCCCGAGCGGACGGTCCTCGAGGGGTGCTCGAGGGCGGGGACGGGGTCCCGGCGGGCGGCCCCTGCGCCTCGCTGGAGGACCGCGGCGGCGGTGGGCCCGGCGCCGCGGGGTGGGCGTCAGGGGGGCGTGGCGGCTCGGGCATGGCCATCAGACCAGCGCGTCCTCGGGCTCCAGCTCCGCCAAGGTCTCGCGCAGGCGCTCGGCGTGCTCGGCCTCGAGCCCCGGCAGGCGGCCGGAGGTCCCCAGCGCCGCGGTGTGGACCACGAGCTGGCGCAGGCCGAACGCTCGCTCGATGGGCCCCGAGCGGGTGTCCACGAACTGCAGGCGCCGGTAGGGGATGACCGACACCTGGACGGTCAGCAGGCCCTGGCGGATCCACAGGTCGTGGGGACGCAGGGCATAGCGCCAGCGCCGGTAGCGGATGAACGGCGTGATCAGGGCCAGCACGGTGCCCACGCCCGCCACGGCGCCGGTGAGGCGGCCGAACTCGAGCGGGAGCGGGACCAGGAAGTCCAGGAGCGCCGCGATCGCGGTGAGCTGGAGCACGTTGAGCAGCCCACCGATGATCCAGACCGGCTTGATGCGGGGATCGAGCGGTCGCGCCACCCCCTCGGCGGTGGGCAGCACCGGACGCTCGGCCCGGGCATCGCTCTCGGTGCCGTCGGTGGTGCGCAGCGCGTCGGCGTCCGGCCGCTGCGGGTCGCGGTGCCCGGGGTCGCGGTGCCCGGGGTCGCCGCGCCCAGGGGCGACCCGCCCGGGGCCGTGGCGCTCGGGGCCGTCGTGCTCGGACGGCGGCGCGGTCGGCCAGGACTCCCCGGGGGGCTGGCCCGCTGCGGGGCGGGGATCGTCGGCCGCGTCAGCGTCGCCGCCCTGCGCGCCGGGCGGGGGCGGCAGGTGCGTCGGTCGGCGGGGAGGGAGATCGCTCACGGTGGCAGTCTTACCTTCTCACGGGCCGGCCACGCAGCGGCGGGCCGATGGGACGGGCTGCACGGCCCACACGCCGGCCGTCCGGTTGCGGCTGCGGGGCGCGGCCTCCATACTGTCGGACGCTGCTAGCCCCCCTAGCTCAGCAGGCAGAGCGTCTCCATGGTAAGGAGAAGGTCAGCGGTTCGAGTCCGCTGGGGGGCTCGGGTCCCCGGCGCGGGGACGCACAACCCACGGCGGCGTAGCTCAGGGGTCTAGAGCACTCGGCCCATAACCGAGGGGTCGGAGGTTCGAATCCTCCCGCCGCTACGATCCGCGCCCCGAGCGGTGCAAGCGCCACCCCGGTCCCGGGAGGGACCGGTCGGTGGCGCGTCGTGCCGTTCCGGCCAGGGTCCCGCTGTCCGAGCGTACCGCGCATCACATCCGCAACCGAGGGCTTTCCGGGGAGCGAACCATGGGCAAGGCGAAGTTCGAGCGGACGAAGCCGCATCTGAACGTGGGCACGATCGGTCATATCGATCATGGGAAGACCACGTTGACGGCGGCGATCACCAATGTGTTGCAT
>PUKE01000138.1 GCA_003550425.1 Nitriliruptoria bacterium | reverse complement strand
GAATATAGTTTATTGATTTGTAGCGTCCAAAGGGAACATTAAACAAGCCTTTTTGGTTAAAGCGGCAGAGGCCGTTGTAACCGGTTCTGTTAAGATAATAAAAAAGTTCGGCTGCTTCCTTGGTGTCTTCTTTGCCTTCTTTAACCAACTCATTGAATCGTTCGCGGTGTGCATAATAGAAGCTTTCATTGTTTTCCAGAGGTATTTCTATTGTAAGGCCCTTTTGAATCCATTTGAAAAAGTTAATCAAATGAGGGTTAATGTCGTTCAGCAGTGCTTTTCCAGGCATCAGACCCAACGTGACAGCCAGTCCGCCGCAGAGCGGTTCAACTAAACGTAGGTTTTTATAGCGCCGCCATATTGGCAGCAAGATAGGGACCAACCATCTTTTACCGCCAGCCCATTTAAGAGGTGGGCGTAAGCCTTTAGCATAAAGTGTCTTGTTATTCACGAAAGTAGCTCCCTCAAAGTTGAGTGTTTGTAACTACCCTTGAATTATAATTAGACCAAAAAGGGCAGTTACCTGCTTGATGTTCCCTTCCAATCCAACCAGAAGTAAAGTGTCAACCTGCTACCTATAATCAATCTGTGAAAGCATCATGGGCGAGAGCCTGTTATATACCAAAAACTACTTTTAAATCTGGCTTGTTTCCGGAGTGGGTGACCAACTGGGTTACAGACTTGGGGTATTCTGGGCTCTTCTTTGTTGATATGAGAGGTTTTCAAATTCAACAACATCAAGCTGTTCTTTGTAAGGCCTCAACATCCAGCCAACATTTATTTCTGCTCCCCTGAATCGTATTTTTGATAGTTTCTATCTCGCTATCGCAACGTTTCCAATGCCATACCGGGATTGATATTCCAGCAAGGACGAAATGTGAAGTGTTGCAAGGAATATCAGGTGTTCCGGATTCATCAACATAGCATATATACATCCACGTTTATCCTCCTTTATATAATGGCAAATAAAAAGCGACTGGGGTAGAGGCTTAAAGCCCCACGTTGAGACGCTTTGCGACTCAACCCAGACGCAATAGTATCTTAGCATGTATGATATTTTGTGTCAAAAATAGATTTGCAACCAACCTTTAGGCACAACAGTGATAACAGGCTTGACTTAAAGCAGTTCATCTATGGCGTCAGCGTCAACGAAGATGGAGTGCCTGTTTCTGCAGAAACCCTGCTTAGCTTAGCCCTCTTCAGCCCGGTCACGCCCGTTTTTCTTGGCACGGTACAATGCTTGATCGGCTCTTGCTAGCAGTTCGTCTGCCTGGGTTATGTCAGCGTGAAAACAGGTATAACCGATGCTGGTTGTGAGGTTTATATCGCCGACCTCTGTTTCAAAAATTTTTTTGCGGGTATTCTTTAGGATTCGCCGGACCACGGGGGTAGCAGCTTCCATAGTTGTTTCCGGCAAGATTACGCCGAACTCCTCTCCACCCAAGCGACCGGGGATGTCTATTTCGCGAATGCTACTTCGGAGCAAAGCGGCAAATTTGCGAAGAACTTTGTCGCCTATAACATGGCCATAAATGTCGTTGACAGCTTTAAAATGATCCAGATCGAGCATCATGATAACCGCGGTTCCTCCAAAGCGCTTGGTTCGCGATATCTCTTCGTTCAGTTTTTGAATGAAAGTTCGACGGTTAAAGAGACCAGTGTGATCATCCACAGTTGCTAAGTAACTGAGTGCTTCTTCCATCTGCTTTTGCTCAGTGATGTCCTGCGTCACTCCGAACCAACGGGTATCCCCATTATCAAAAGAAACGGAGGTTGATTCGATTCGTAGCCAGCGCACCTCCGAGCCAGCGATAAACCGCCCTTCCCAGAGAAATGGTTTTTTGTCGCGCAAGGCTTGTCGGTTATATGCCAGGAATGACTCACGTTCATCGGGATGGACGAGATCGTTCACCGCCTTGCTATCAGTCAGCACTTCTTCGAGACGAATCTGGTGTATCTCGCACCACCTGTCGTTGACATACTCAAACTCAAAACGACCATTTGCCAAAAGCCATACAATATAGACACCTACAGGCACCCGGGTGCTAAGCTCTTCGTAGCGGTTCATGCTTTCTGCCAGCGCAGTTTCCGCTTGCTTACGTTCGGTAATGTAAATTGCAATTGGCAGTATGACTGGTTGGTTGTCGAGGCTGATGGCATTTAAATGGATTTCTACAGGGTATGTTAAACCATTTTTTCTGGTATGGGTTGACTCTATCGTTTTGGATTCCCCAATATTTAAACCATTCCATAGTTTATATATGTCATCTCTGGTAAAATCGCCCGAGTCAATATCAAAGACAGTAATTGCAAGCAGCTCCTGTTCCGAATAGCCTGTGTACAGGGGTGCGGTTTTGTTGATAAACAGTATCCGGCCTTCAAGATCATGCGCAAAAACAGCCCCGGGCAGATTTTGTATAATTGTTTTGAAGCGCTCCTCGCTTTCCCGAAGCGCTTCTTCCGCCTGTTTGCGAAGCAAGATCCCGCCGATATCGGATGCAATTCTCTCAAGCGCATAAATCGCCGAGGGCGTAAAAAGGTCTTTTTAATGGCCATTGACCTGTAATAATCCGACTATTGCCTCTTTACTGCGAACCGGTGTCAGCGCAATGGACGCAAACCCCTGGTGAATGCATTGGTTCCGTGGGTGATGCCGGGGATCATCTACTTCCGGCAGATCGAGAGCTGAGAAAGAATCGTTGGTCCAAGCGCTTCCTCCCGGCGTAAACAGCGGATTGGAATGATCCATTTTCCCGGATATTACCAGGCCGCAGGTACATTCCAACCTAACCGAACCGTCAGGATTGCGACATACTAAATCCCTTCGGTCTCTTTCCAGCAAAGAGTTTTCCGTTAGCAGGAAATCGTCGCCAAAACTGTTTTGCAGAAAATAGGGGTAATCGTCGCCGCTTTGCAGGCGCAGTCCTACGGCCTCACAACCCGTCGTATGCTTTACAGCCTCAAGAACACGTTGGATTGAATCCCTATAATCCCTTGATTCGTTGAGGATCATAAGCACTTTATTGGAAAGACGCCAATATTGTTCCGCCAGCTTATATGCCGCTTCTATTTTTTCTTTTTCAGCAATTCGCTTTTCAAGTTCCTCATAGGTTGTTTTTCAGGCATGATTACTACCATTCTTTCCTAAAGTCTGAAGTTAGCACTTCCAGCAAATTCACATAGTGGGCTTCATGAACGTGAAGTGCTTCTATCTTTAATACGTCTATATAGTGTAGCTTTCGACACCCCTGTTAGCTCGGTTATCTCGGCTACACTGTAATCTTTCGACTCGTAGAGCCTTAAGGCCTTCTCCACTGCTTTATTATCCACCCTGGGCCTGCCGCCGACCCGGCCTCTTTTACGGGCTACCTTTAGGCCGGCCTGGGTTCTTTCCAAAATTAACTCGCGTTCCATCTCGGCCAGCACGGCCAGCATGCGGAACATGGCCTTGCCGATGGCGCTGGTGGTGTCGATCTGGTCTTTTAAGGAGACAAACTCTACACCCCGTTCCTGCAGTTCCTCAGTGAGGCCCAGGAGCTTGAATGTGGAGCGCCCCAGGCGGTCGAGCTTGTAGACTACCAGAGTGTCCCCTTCTCTTAAATTTTCAACGAGGCGGTCAAGTTCCGGTCTTTCTTTGCTGCCATTGCCGCTGATTTTTTCAGTGATGATCTTGTCACAGCCGGCAGCGGCCAGAGCATCGAGCTGAGTTTCCAGATGCTGATCTTTGGTCGAAACACGGGCGTAGCCAAACTTCATTTATGCTCTCTCCCCCTTTAATGCTTGGATAGTATCACAAAGGGGGTGATACTGCAACTTTGATTTGAGAATATATTTTGGTACTGTTTTTAGGGGTAAAAAGCCCATTATTAGATCGAAAGTTTTGTAGTCTCAAAAATTATCGTATTTGATACGGCGGTCTATTGGAAACAAACAAGTTTATTCATTTCCCGCCTTAACATGATTGATCATCTTCTCTATTTGTTTGTTTGCCTTCATGATATTTAGGCGGATATCAGGATGCTCTTGTTGAAACACCCTGAAAATTTCATCAGCAAAGGCCTGGCCAATAATCTCAATGCCATTAAAGTTTAATATAATGTCTTCGAATACCTCGAAGCGTTTCAACAAACGCTTTGCCTGTGAGCGCGACATCAAATTACTTTCTCCGTAAGCTGCTAGTGAAACAGGTACGATAGTTTTCTTAAAACCACCTGTAACAGATGTATAAGCATTAAAAACCTGTTGCATCTTTCTTTTTGAATTAAGAGCAATAGACATCATAATTGTTGTGCCCTCCACGAATTTATCTTTGTTTTCAAGCAAAAAGTCATTTTCACTTAGGTGGGCAAACGATATATTACCCGATAAAATTACGAACTCGTCAAACATACGTGAAGTAAAAAAAATTCCTTCACCTGTATGGCTTTTAGGATCAGTTGTTAACTTGCCTTTAGCCAATTCTAAGATAGCGTGTAGCGGATCATCCAAGTCACACTCTTTGTAGATCTTATTGAAAATACCTACCCCGTTATCTTGAACGTTCATGTGAAGGTCTTTGTATGTACACTTCAAACCGATATTAAGAACAGATCCGCCCGAATGATCAATAACGTTGTTAACCATTTCAGTAAACCCATATTGGCATATACTCTGTATGTTAGGTGCAAGCTCGTTCGTTAACGGCTTAAGATGTTCGCGCCAAACCTTGTCCTCTTCGAGGCTAATTAATTTTAGCGTTTTTGCAAAGTCGACAATGTGCCTTAAGCGATATTGTCTGCTTCGAGTTGACCCCTCGGGTTGTAACAACCCTTCAGCAACAAGCTTGGCCACATGCCTATGCGCAGCTTGCCTGGTGATATCGAAGCGTTCGGAAACAAGTGCTGTTATATCGCTAGGGTGTGCTTCAACGTTATCAAGTATCATTTCACGTATAGCAGATGTTTTTTTCATCCCTTCAGCCCCCCGTATGTAAACAATAAGCTATTATATAGTAAAACAAAATATTATTATTGTCAAGTAAAATGCTTATTATAGTAAAATATATAATAAGTTCACCGTTTTCTTTTTTGCCAGAAACGATCGCTTGTGACTCGACACTTAATAGTTGTTAACAGTTTGGTGTAAGAAATAAGTTGAAAACTGTGCTTTACAGTTTGAAACGCATAACGGTTTTATAAACAGGGTTATTTCCAGCAAAAGCAAGGCTTGTGCTGCGTTAAATTTAACTAAAGATTTCCTGACATATGGGGGTAATAGAATATTAAGGGGGTAATTGCTTGTAAGAAATTATTGAGGAAAGCCGGACAAACTTAGTTGCTGTGCTGATCAGTTCGGAACATGACTAACTGAACCTTTATCTAACATTTCAGGGCAGATCTGACTAAGGTTCTTAACATGGGTTAGCAAAGGCTTGATTTAAAGCCAAAAAAGAATCCTGTCGATTTTGTGGGAGGCCAGATAGGAGGATATCAGGACCCTTACCAGGCATAAGCCCGGGAAAAAGTGTTTAGTGATTTATAGATTTCCACCACTTAATCGTCGGAACTTAATCCTTTATCCTTAACAGAGCCATGTCCATATATTATGTTTATTAAACAATAAATTTGTTATGTTAAGATATCGATCTCAAATCCATTCCATTTTTTTCAGGTATTTATTTTCACCAATGGCAACCAAAATGTCTTCCTTTTCAATAATATCTTCAGCAACTGGAGAAATGATTGTTTTATGGCCATTGTTGCGGCGCAGGGCGATAATGCTTATCCCGTAGCGCGCTCGTAAGTTGAGTTCTTTCAAAGATTTGCCGATCATTTCTTCCGGAGCATTTACTTCCACTACGCTGTAGTCATCTGACAACTCAATCATATCAATAATTGTTGGGGCAATTAAACTGCGGGCCAGTTTCTGTCCCATGTCTCTTTCCGGGAAAACAACCTGGCTAACCCCGACTTTTTCAAGCACTTTCCCGTGCAATTCCGTCCTGGCCTTGGCTACAATCCGTCTTGCTCCAAGTTCAATGAGTAGAATTGCCGCCATGATACTGGCTTGTATATCATCCCCGATAGCCAGCACTACCGTATCAAAACTATTTATATCCAAAGCTTTCAGGCATGTTTCAGAAGAAGCATCCGCCTTTACCGCGTTAGTAACTTCATCACTGAACTGCTGCACTTTATCTTCATCATTGTCCATAACCATAACATCGTGGCCAAGCTTATAAAGATTTCTGGCTACGCTTGACCCGAACCTGCCAGCCCCGATTACTAAAAACTGTTTTGTTTTCATTAAATCCTCATCCTTTCTTCTACATGTTCTTAATTAACCGATCATCAGGTTTTCTTCCGGGTATTGAATGGCAGCATCCCTGGGTTTTTTCTGGGCCAAAGCCACCAGCAAAGTTACCGGACCGATTCTGCCGCAGAACATGGTTATGATCAAGGCAATTTTACTGGGGGTGCTCAAGCCGGGAGTAATACCTGTAGAAAGACCCACTGTTCCGAAAGCAGAGATGGCTTCAAAAAACATATCGCTGAAATTTTGTCCTTCAAACAAGGTCAAAACAAATGTGGTTATAAATACCAGGGCCATGGACGCGCTGATGATCGATATTGCTTTCATGATATGGTAGGTAGGGAAGCGGCGTTGAAAAATTACCGGTTCATGGCGCCCCCGGATCATGCTGATCAAGGTAAAAGTGACCACTCCAAAAGTAGTTGTTTTCACCCCGCCGCCGGTAGAAGTCGGTGAAGCGCCAATAAACATCAGCCCCATTAAAATCAGCAATGAAGAATAACACAGTGCTCCTGTATCAAGAACGCTGAATCCTGCCGTCCTGGCGGTTGCGGAGGTGAAAAAAGCAGTGAACAGTTTGGCGCCACCCGGCAGCCTGCCCATGGTCTCAGGGTTGTTATGCTCAAGCAGTAAGATAATTATTGTTCCACTGACCAGCAGGACAAAGGTAATAATCAAGGCCAGCTTTCCGTGCAGGGAAAAACGGGTCCGGTGACGGATAAACCTGCCCAGCTCCAGGATAACTGTAAACCCCAGTCCGCCAAAAATGAAAAGAGTCACTATGGTCCCGTTTACCAGATAATCTGCTGGAAATCGGGTCAGGCTGTCATAATTGCCAAACAGGTCAAAACCGGCATTGCCAAAAGCAGATATGGCATGGAAAAAGCTGATAAAAACTCCTTTTGAGGGGCCGTATTCCGGGATAAATCTGATGCCGAGCAGCGCTGTTCCAATCAGGATAAAAAATAAGGCCATGCGAACCACTGCTTTGACCAGTGGAATGATACCGGCCATCGATTCCTGGTTAAGAGCTTCTTTAACCAATATCCGTTCTCGTAATGATATCCGTCTTCCTAAAAATATAAAAATCAGGGTGGTCATGGTCATAAAGCCAAGAGAACCGCTAAAGATTAAAACCATGATAATACTCTGGCCGAGCGGTGTGTAAAAAGTCCCCGTGTCGACCACCACGAGACCGGTTACGCAAACCGCAGACGTTGCGGTAAACAGGGCGTCAATATATGATAATTCTGCTCCCTGGGTAGATTGAGGAAGCATTAAAAGCAGCGAACCGGCCAGGATAATGCCCATAAAACCTATAGCTAAGACACGGGCCGGGTTTAAAGGTTTTCGTTTTGTTCGCAAAAAAAACATCTCCAATCGGAGATTATTTAAAGACCTCATCAACAGACTGATCTATTTAGTTTTTACTTGAAGCAATAATGCTCATTGCCTCGATACAAAGAATAATACGTTCCCAGTCTGCTTTAATTTCTCGATTTATTTTTCTACGAACCATTTTATCTGTTGCTTTGCTTCTTTTATGGATATTTTCTAATATTTCTGCAACATACTGTTCTACCGCTGCTGCCAAAATATCAAGGTTATCTTGTTGGGGTTCCATACAATAAGCGCCTGCCTTGTGTATAGTAGATCCCTATATTAGTCCATAGAAAATGATTTAACCTCTACCCATTCGATTAATTTTGTTATCATCCGATTGACTGCAGCCGGATATTTGATACTTATAGTCTTTATCAGTAAATGTACAGAAATATTTAAAATACAAGACATGCGAAAAAAATTAATTTCAATTAATATGCTCAGATCACAAAATAAGTTTCTTCAAAATAACCCTCAAAATAAGACTGTAATGGCAGTTCCAGTATAGTTATAAGTCTTAATCGGGTTCTGAATACATTCAACCTGTCTAAGTTTTAAACCAGCATTACTTAGCTCAGCCTATTGCTTATTGACATTTCAACTAGATGCTAATAGGTCAGGTATAAAGATAGTATTAATAATAAGCGCTTTCACATAAAGATTTCATAAATAAAGGGCCCGCATAATTTAATGCCGGCCCCAAAGTGAGTGTTTCAAAAAATTTAACATTACTCATCGGCAAAACGGTAGCCGACCCCCACTTCTGTTATAATATAGCGCGGTTTTGCGGGGTTTTCTTCAAGTTTACGCCTGATGTTGGCCATAAACACTCTAAGTGACTGCACATCATTGTCAAGTGCTGAGCCCCATACCTCTTTTAGAATATACTTATGCGTCAATACTTTACCGTAGTTTTTAAGGAGTAAAGCCAGAACATTAAACTCTATCGGGGTAAAATGGACTTCTTTGCCCCGCACCATCACCCTGTGTTTGGCCAGATCTATTTCTAAATCGGCAAATTTATAAACTGACTGCACTTCTTTATCCTGCGCGCCGGTATGACGGAATATAACCCTGATGCGGGCTAACAATTCTTTTATGCTAAAAGGTTTAGTCAGGTAATCATCTGCCCCGGCATCGAGTGCTTCAACCTTTTCAGCATCCTGATCGCGAGCGGAAACAACTATTATGGGAAGGTCAGAAAATGTGCGTACCTTTTTAATAATTTCCAGGCCGTCCATGTCAGGTAAGCCCAGGTCCAGGATAATTGTCGTAACCGGCTCATTAGCAAGGGCGTTTAAAGCCGCTTTTCCAGTGGAAGCCTCCAGGCAGCTGTAGCCCTGGGAATCCAGGGAAAACTTGATAAAATTGCTGATTTGCAAATCATCTTCAACTATTAAAAATAACGGTCCCATACCCAGGCCCCCCTATCGCTTCAGAAAGAAGTAAAAAGATGCTCCCCCGGTAGCGTTGTTATTGGCATAAATTTCGCCTCCGTGCATATTCACAATTGCTTTACATATCGCCAGACCTAGCCCCATCCCCCTTTTGGCATCTGTTCTATGGTTGTCAGTTAGATAAAAAATGTCGAAAATCCTGTCGATGCTGCTTTCTTCAATGCCGGTGCCGCTATCAGAAACTTTAAACCAGACCTTGTCACTGTCCAGGGTAACGGCTACATTTATTTCATCTTCCGGGCTGGTATGTTTAACTGCGTTATCGAGCAGGTTTATTAGTGTTTGCACGATCAATTTGCTATCCATATTTACAAATATTACGTTATCCGGGATGTTGACGGAGATGTTGTGGTTGGGCGAATGCTTCTGGACCTGTCTGATTGCTTCGGCTATTACTTCTTCAACAGCTTCTAGTTGGGTAACTACATTAAGTCGTCCTTCCTGAATCCGGGTCAGGCTTAAGATATTTTCTACAAAACGGGTGAGCCAGATCGAGTCTTCAAATATCCCTTGAGCGACATTAATATCTTCCGGGTTATCGAGCCTGTGCAGAAGAATTTCTGAAGCCCCGGTTATAACAGATAACGGAGTTCTTAAATCGTGGGAAACAGCTCTTAGAAGGTTGCTTTTAAACCTTTCTTGTTCAGTCTCAATCTTAGCAGATTCTTTTTCTTTGTTTAGGTACTCGCGCTCAATAGCTATGGTTATTTGCATGAAAACCGAATCCAGTAAATACCCGTTCTCCTGTTTGATGTCAGCCACTTCTTGCGGCAAGCATATGATGCAAACTTTTTTATCCTGCACATGAATCGGTACAGAATAATATTGAGCAATAAATTCGTTCAGCTGGTCTTTGTCCAGCTCACCGTTATGTAGATTTCCTGTATTCTTCTGCAGTGTTTTTGCTTCCAACTTCTTGCTGTCCTCACCTGTTATTATACAAATCACATCACATCCAAAAAGGTTGGATAGACATTGCATGGAGTCAGATATAACCTCTTTTATACTCCTTGTTTTTGCCAGTGAGCTGGTTATTTCATATAGTGTTTGAGCTTGTTTTTCTTGGGCGTTAGCCTTTTCTTTGGCACTGATTAGTTTGCTGGTTAGAGTGCTTGAAAATATAGCTGCCAACAGCATAATTATGAAGGTGAAGATATAAGACTTGTCATATACTGTAAAGGTATGCACAGGTTCGGTAAAAAAGAAATTGAATGATAAAGTAGCAATAAAAGAAGAAAAGATCCCGTAGATAAAACCAGGAATTCCGCAAATAGATCTTTGAAAAAGGAAGAAATGCAGTTTTAATGGTAGTTTAATAGTTATGGTTGGGCAAACCGCATTTTCGAATATTCTGTCATAATTATCGATCTGTTAGAT
>PUKE01000339.1 GCA_003550425.1 Nitriliruptoria bacterium | reverse complement strand
TCCTCGTCGACGACGGGCACGCCGAGCTCGCGGGCCTTGTCGGCCTTGCTGCCCGGGCTCTCGCCCACCACGACCACGCTGGTGCTCTTGGAGACGCTGCTGGTCACCTTGCCGCCGCGGTCGACCACGGCCTGCTTGGCCTCGTCGCGGGTCGAGCCCTCGAGGCTGCCGGTGATCACCACCGTCCACCCCTCGAGGGTCCGCTCGGCCGTGCCGGCGCCGAGATCGGTGTCGGTGCGCACGCCGGCCGCGACGAGGCGGTCGACCTGCTCGGCGGTGCGCGGGTTGTCGAAGAACTGGCGCACCGCCTGGGCGATGACCGGCCCGACGCCGTCGACGGCGCCGATCTCCTCCTCGCTGGCCTGGCGCAGGGTCTCCAGGTCCCCGAAGTGCCGGGCCAGCAGCCCAGCGACGGTGCCGCCCACGTGCGGGATGCCCAAGGCGAACAGCAGCCGCTCCAGCGGCTGCTCCTTGGAGGCCTCGATGGCGGCGAGCAGGTTGTCGGTCTTCTTCTCGCCCCACCCCTCGAGGGCGAGCAGCGCGTCGCGGTCGAGGTGGTAGACGTCGGCGAACTGGCCGACCATGCCGAGGTCGAGCAGCAGCCGCGCGGTCTCGGAGCCGAACCCGTCGATGTCCATCGCTCCGCGCGAGGCGAAGTGCTCGAGCGCCTCGAGCTTGCGGTTGGGGCAGTCGAGGTTGGTGCAGTAGCTCGCGGCCTCGCCCTCGAGCCGCTCGATCGGCGAGTCGCAGAACGGGCACGCGGTGGGGAACCGCCAGGGTCCGGCCTTCGCGACCTCGGGCGGGCGCTTGCTGGTGACGGCGCCGACGACCTCGGGGATGACGTCGCCGGCCTTGCGCACGATCACCACGTCGCCAGGCCGCACGTCCTTCAGCGCCACCTGGTCCTCGTTGTGCAGCGTGGCGGTCGACACCGTCGAGCCGGACACGAGCACCGGCTCGAGCACGGCGTAGGGGTTGGCCTTGCCGGTGCGGCCGATGTTCACCGCGATGTCGCGCAGCCGCGTCTCCCGCTCCTCGGGCGGGTACTTCACGGCGATCGCCCAGCGCGGGGCCGCCGAGGTCGCCCCGAGCTGGCGCTGCTGGGCGAACGACTCGACCTTGACCACCGCGCCATCGATCTCGTAGTCGGGGTCGTGGCGGTGCTCCGCCCAGTGGGCGACGAAGTCGTGGACGCCGCGGCGATCGAGCCTCGTCCGCGTCTCGTGGGCGACCGGCAGGCCCGCGTCAGCGAGGAGCGCGAGGAACGCCGGGTGGTCGGGCACCGACAGGCCCTCCAGCGCCCCTCGGCCGTGGCAGACCATGGACAGCGGCCGCGCGGCGGTCACCCGCGGGTCCTTCTGGCGCAGCGCGCCGCTGGCGGCGTTGCGCGGGTTGGCGAAGCGCTCCTGGCCGGCCTGCTCGCGCGCGCGGTTCATCTCCGCGAACGCCGAGACGGGGAAGTACACCTCGCCGCGCACCTCCAGCAGCGGCGGCGGCTCGGCGAGGTCGAGCGCCTCGGGGATCGCCGCGATGCTGCGCGCCCCGGCGGTGATGTCCTCGCCGGTGCGCCCGTCGCCGCGGGTCACGGCGCGCTCCAGCCAGCCATCGACGTACGACAGGCTGATCGCCACCCCGTCGACCTTGAGCTCGGCGGTGTAGGTGGGCTGGACGCCGTCGAGGCCTCGCTCGACGCGGTCGAACCAGGCGTCCAGCTCCTCGGCCTCGAACACGTTGTCGAGCGACAGCATGCGCTCGCGGTGCGCCACCGGCGTGAACGCCGGGTCCGGCGGCGCGCCCACCGTGTGCGTGGGCGAGGCGGGATGGTCGAGCTCGGGGTGGGCCTCCTCGAGCGCGCGCAGCTCGGCGAGGAGCCCGTCGAACTCGGCGTCGCTGATCTCGGGGTCGTCGAGGACGTAGTACCGGTACCGGTGCTGCTCGATCGCGTTGCGCAGCGCCGCGACCCGCTGGCGGGCGGGGGCGTCGGCGGCGGTGGCGTCGGCGGCGGCGCCGTCGGCGGCGGCGCCGTTGGTGGCGGTGGCGCCGTCGGGGGTGGGATCCGGCTCGTCGCGGGCGGCCTCGCTCATGCGGGCGAGTCTATGGCGGGGCGGTCACCGGATCGTGGCGCCGCCGAGGCACTCCTGCCCGTCGTAGAGCACGACCGCCTGGCCAGAGGCCACGCCGACCGGTGGCTCGTCGGTGAAGGTGACGCGGATGCGGCCATCGCCGAGGTCGTCGAGGTCGCAGGGCAGCGCCTGCCCGCGGTAGCGCACCTGGGCGGCGAGGCGCGTCGTCGCCGAGGGCGGGCTGCCCGACACCCAGGAGGCGCCCTCGGCCTCGAGGCTCGCGGTCGCGAGCATCTCGCGCGGGCCGACGTGCACCGTGGCCCCCTCGATCGCGGTCACGTAGAGGGGCTCGCCGTGTCCGGCCAGCCCGAGCCCGCGGCGCTGGCCGATCGTGAACCGGTAGGCCCCCTGGTGCTCGCCGAGGTCCTCGCCGCCCGGCCCGATGATGCGACCGGGGCGGGCGCCGAGCCGCTCGGCGAGGAACCCGGCGACGTCGCCGTCGGGCACGAAGCAGAGGTCGTTGCTGTCGGGCTTGCTGGCCGTGCCCAGGCCGCGCTCGTCGGCCATCGCTCGCAGGTCGTCCTTGGCGTGCTCGCCGACCGGCCAGCGCGTGTGCGCGAGCTCGTCCTGGGTGGCCATGTGGAGCACGTAGGTCTGGTCCTTGCCGGCGTCGGCGGCCCGCAGCATCCGGGTGTGCCCCGCGGCGTCGCGGCGCAGGCGGACGTGGTGGCCCGTGGCGAGCGCGTCGAAGCCCATCGCGCGGGCGCGCGCCAGCACCGCGCGGTACTTCACGCGCTCGTTGCAGCGGATGCACGGGTTGGGGGTGCGCCCGGCGGCGTAGTCGGCGACGAAGTCGTCGACGACCCGCTCGCGGAACGGCGCGGAGAGGTCCCACACGGAGAAGGGGATGCCGAGGGCGTCGGCGACCCGGCGCGCGTCACCCGCGTCGTCGGCGGTGCGGCAGCCCTCGCCCGGCACGCCCGAGGGGGTGTCGGCCATCGTGAGGTGCACGCCGGCGACGTCGTGCCCCTGGTCGACCAGCAGGGCCGCCGCCATCGACGAGTCGACGCCCCCGGACAGGGCCACCAGCACGCGCATGCGGCCACGGTACCGGGCGCCCTCGCCGCGCGGCCCCACCGCCCGCGGGCCCCACCGCCCGCGGGGCCACCACCAGCAGCCCCACCACCAGCGGGTCCACCACCAGCGGGTCCACCACCAGCGGGTCCACCACCAGCGCCCCCACCACCAGCGGGTCCACCACCAGCGCCCCCACCACCAGCGGGTCCACCACCAGCGGGTCCACCACCAGCGGGTGTGTCGCCGTCCGCCCGGTATCCGGGCGGACGGCGACACACCTGCCCGAGCGCCGGGGAGGTGTGTCGTCAGACCAGCGGAAGGTGGCCGTACGCCGACACACCGACGGGCGAGGAGGCCGCCACGACGGGCGGGGAGGCCCGCACCGCCGCACGATGAGGGGACAAATCAGTGCAAAAGGTTCGAATGGCCGCCGGTGGCGCGCGCGGGGCGGGGCGCACGGGGCGGGGCGCGCGGGGCAGGGCGCGCGGGGCGCTACCGCAGCGGCAGCGCCCACCCCTGCAGCACCAGCCCTGGGAAGGGCTCCCAGTCGAGGTCGCGATCGCGCACGAACCCCAGGTGGGCGTACAGGCGCGCGGCGCGATGGTTGTCCGACAGCACGTGCAGCACCAGCCGGGCCGCGGCGTGCTCGCGGGCGAGGTCCTCGCAGGCGCGCACCAGCCGCTGGGCGATGCCCTGCCCCTGGGCGCTCGGGTCGACCGCGAGGAAGCGCAGGCTCGCCGCCCGGGGCTCGTCGTGCTCCGACAGCGGGTTGTCGTGGGTCGGCAGGAAGGTGACGGTGCCGAGCAGCGCGTCGCTGGCGTCGACGGCGACCAGCACCTGCGCGAGCTCGGCGTGGCGGGCGACGTCGCGCAGCTCGGCGCGATAGCCCTCACGGAGCCGGTCGCCGAGCTCGTGGGCGTAGGCGCCCTCGCGGACCTGTGCGGCGCGCTCGTGGTCGGCGGGGCGCAGGGGGCGCACCACGATCGCGCCCGCCGGGTCGGCGGGCGGGGTGGGATGGCGGTGGTCGGCGCGGATGGTCACGCCGCAACGGTAGCGCTCCCGCGCCCGCCGCCGACCGGGCGCGGGAGCGCTGGGGTGAGGCCGTGCTAGCCCTTGCGCTTCTCGACCTCCTCGACCAGGGCGGGGACGACCTGCTTGAGGTCGCCGACCACGCCCAGGTCGGCGATCGAGAAGATCGGCGCCTCGGGGTCCTTGTTGACCGCCACGATGGTCTGGGAGGTCTGCATCCCGGCGCGATGCTGGATCGCACCGGAGATCCCGACCCCGAGGTACAGCTGCGGGCTGATGGTCTTGCCGGTCTGGCCGATCTGGTGCTGGTGGGGGTACCAGCCCGCGTCGGTGGCGGCGCGCGAGGCGCCCACGGCGCCACCGAGCGCGTCGGCGAGCTGCTCGACGAGCGCGAAGCCCTCGGCCTCGCCGAGACCGCGGCCGCCAGCGACCACGATCGGCGCCTCGGTCATCTCCGGGCGGCCCGAGGACTGCTCCTCGACGACCTCCACCACGCGCGCGCGGCGGGCGGCGTCGTCGACGGTGACCTCGAGGGGGACCACGTCGGCGGGGCTGCCCCCGACCTCCTCCTCGGCGAAGGCGTTGGCCTTGACGCCGAGCATCTGCGGGCGACCGGGCTCGACCTGGCAGCGCGAGAGCATGTCGCCGCCGAAGATCGGCTTGGTGGCCACGAGGGCGTCGCCGTCGCGCTCCACGTCGGTGACGTCGGTGACGACCCCGGCCTCGAGGCGCACCGCGGCGCGGGCCACCACGTCGGACAGGAGCGGGTCGCCCGGGTAGAGCACGACCTGGGCGCCGGAGGCCTGCACGGCCGCGACCAGGGCGGCGGTCTGTGGCTCGGTCGCGTAGTCCTCGGCGTCGCTGTCGTCCCAGACGTGGGCCGTGGCGGCCCCGTAGGCGCCGAGCTGCTCGGCGTGGGCGCCGGCGTCGGCGCCCATCAGCAGGGCGTGGACCTCGCCGTCGGCGAGGCCGCGGGCGGCGGTCAGCAGCTGGTGGGCGATCTTCTTCGGCGTGCCGCGGTCATGGTCGGCCAGCACCAGGATGTTCATGGCTCCTCGCTCTCCTGTGGCTCTCGGGGCAGGCTGCGGGGGTGGGCGCGCGTTACGACGCGACGGGCTACAGCAGCTTCTGGCGGACGAGGAAGTCGGCGATCGCCTGGGCCCCGACCGCGCCGGAGCCGTCGTCGGTGACCTGCTCACCCGCCTCGCGCGGGGGCTTGGGGCTGATGTCGAGCACCTGGGTCCACGCGCCCTGCGCGCCGACCTGGTCGGCCCCGACCCCGACGCCGGCGAGGTCCTTGACCGTCAGCGGCTTCTTCTTGGCGGCCATGATCCCCTTGAAGGAGGGGTAGCGGGGCTCGTTGATGGCCTCCACCACGCTGACCACCGACGGCATGGGCGCGGTGACGGTCTGGTGGCCCGACGGCGTCTCGCGATCGACGGTGACCTCGCCGTCGCCGACCTCGAGGCGCTTGGCATAGGTCAGGGCCGGCACGTCGAGGTACTCGGCGAGCATCGCCGGCACGAGCATCGTGCGCGCGTCCGAGGACTGGTTGCCCATGAGCACCAGGTCCCAGTCCTCCTCGCGCAGCGCGGCCGCCAGGACCCGAGCCGTGGCCGGCGCGTCCGAGCCGGCGCAGCCCTCGTCGGACACCTGGATGGCGCCGTCGAGGCCGTACGACAGGGCCTTGCGGATCGTCTGCTGGGCCTGCTCGGGGCCCATGCACAGGGCGATGACCTCGTCGGCCTTGCCGGCCTCCTTGACCCGCATGGCCTCCTCGATCGCCCACTCGTCGTTGGCGTTGAGGACGGGCTCCGAGCCGTCGCGGTCGACGGTGCGGTCCTCGGCGATCCGCTTCTCGGCGGCGGTGTCGGGGACGCGCTTCACCGGGCAGATGATCCTCACGATCGACCTCCGCTCTCCGTGGTCTGCGCTGGCGGGGGCGGGCTCCTCGACCCCGCTCCAACAAGTTACTGCATAGTAACAAACGCGCCCAAGCGTCGGCACCCCCGCGGTAGCGGCGCCATCGCGGCGGGCCGGCGGCCGTCCCCAGGCCGGCCCGGTGGTCGGTGCCCAGGCGGCGCGTCGCTGCCTAGACTGCGCCGGCATGACCTGGCACCCCTTGCCGCTGACCGGCGAGCGCACCCTCCCCGACGTGCCGCGGGAGAACTACTGGTTTCGCCGGCACGAGGTCGCCTACCGCTGGGCGCGCGACCGCCTGCTGGGCGGCGACGAGCACGCTGGGGCCACCGTGGTGGACGCCGGCTGTGGCGAGGGCTACGGCGCGCAGCTGCTGGCTGACGGCGGCGCCCGGGTGGTGGCCCTCGACCTCGTCGCCTCGGTCGTGGACCACGTCGCCGCGCGCTACCCCACGGTCGAGGCCGTCCAGGCCAACCTGGTGGGCCTGCCGCTGCGCTCGGGCTGCGCCGACGCGCTGGTATGCCTGCAGGTCATCGAGCACCTGTGGGACCCGTCGCGGTTCCTGGCCGAGGCCGCGAGGGTGCTGCGACCCGGCGGCACGCTGCTGTGCACCACCCCCAACCGCCGGACCTTCAGCCCCGCGGGCGCACCGCAGAACCCGCATCACAGCGAGGAGCTCGATGCCGGCGAGCTCGTGGCGCTGGTGAGCGAGGAGCTCGCCGTGGCCGAGCTCGCCGGCCTGCGCCATGGGCCCGGGCTCGCGGTCGCCGAGCGGGCGCACGGCGTGGGGGTGCCCGCCGCGCTCGTCCAGTCCGGCCCCGACCCGACGAGCTGGCCCGGGTGGCTGCGCGACCTCGTCGGCGAGATCACGGTCGACGACTTCGCGCTCGCCAGCGGCGACCCCGCGCGCCCCTCCGAGCTCGACGACGCCCTGGACCTCCTCCTGGTGGCCCACCGGCCCTCCGACGACGCGCCCGTCGCGACGACGTCGGCCGCGCGGGAGGCGCCGTCGCGGTGAGGGTCGCCTTCGTGCTGCACGGCCACCTGCCGTGGGTGCGCGGCCATGGCACGCACCCCTGCGGCGAGGAGTGGCTGTTCCAGAGCTGGGCCGAGACCTACCTGCCGCTCCTGGCGGGCCTCGAGCGGCTGGCCGAGGAGGGCGCCCGCGACGTGCTCACCCTTGGCCTGACCCCGGTGCTGGCCGAGCAGATGGAGGACCCACGGCTGCTGGCCGACTTCCATGGCTGGCTCGGCCGGCGCCCGCTGGACCTCGCCCACACCGTCTCGCGGTACGGGCAGTCCGACCGCGACCGGCTGCGCCCCACCTGGGCCGCGCACTGGCGGCACCTGCAGTGGCTGCTCGCCCGCTTCGAGGCCGGCCCGGCACGCACCGGCCTCGTGGCGCCGCTGCGGGACCTCGCCGACGCCGGCGTCATCCAGCTGCTCGGCGGACCACCGGCGCACCCCTACCTACCACTGATCGACCGGCCCGAGGTGCTGCAGGCCCACCTGGCCGACGGGATGGCGCGCAGCAGCCGCGCGCTCGGACGACGACCCGCGGGCGTGTGGACCCCCGAGTGCGGCTATCGCCCGGCCGGCACCGTGGCCGACCCGACCGTCCCGGCGCGCGAGCACGCGCCCGGCGGCGCGCCGGTGCTGGCCCGCGGCGAGGCCGAGCTGCCCGGCCTCGAGCAGGCGTGGGCGCACGCGGGCGCCGACCACCTGGTGCTCGATGGGCCGACGCTGGTGCGCGGCGAGCCGCTCGAGGGCCGCTCGCGGGCGCCACATGCGGCCACCGACCATCCAGTGCGGGTCGGGGACGGCGACCTCGTCGCCTACGGCCGCAACCTCGCGCTGAGCTACGCGGTCTGGAGCCCCGAGGGCGGCTACCCGGGCGACCCCTGGTACCGCGACTTCCACGCGATCGACCTGGAGGGCGGGTTCAAGAGCTGGCGGGTCACCGATCAGGCCGCGCTCGCCAAGGAGCCCTACGACCCCGAGGCCGCCGCCCAGCGCGTGACCGCCCACGTCGAGGACTTCCTCGCGCGCTGCAGCGCCCACGCCGAGCAGGCGCGCGCGCATGCCAGCGACGAGGAGCCGCCGATCGCGGTCGCGGCGTTCGACGCCGAGCTGTTCGGGCACTGGTGGCACGAGGGCCCCGCCTGGCTCGAGGCGACGCTGCGCGCGCTGCGGTCCGCCCCCCACCTGTCGACCACCACGCTGGCCGGCGACCGCGCGCGCCGGTCGACCCCGCAGCGCCTGGCGCTCCCGGAGTCCTCATGGGGCGCGGGCAAGGGACACGCCGCCTGGGTCTCGCCCGCCACCCACCAGCTGTGGGCCCGGCTGCGGGCGGCCGAGGGCGCGTGGGCGGCGCTGCCCACGGGCGAGCGTCGCACGGTCGCGTGGCGCCAGCTCGCCCTGGCCGAGGCCAGCGACTGGCCCTTCCTGATCAACCGCGACCAGTCCCGCCAGTACGCCCACGAGCGCGTCGACGGCCACCTGGAGGACCTCGCAGCGGCCGCGCAGGGCCGTGACCTGGCGGCGCTGACCGCCCGCGACGACCCCGCCGGCGCGGTGATCACCTCCCTGGCCTCGGGCTGACCGGCGGCGCGAGCCGATGCCCGGGGCCGCGCGCCACGCGCCGCACCGGACGTCAGGCCAGCGGGTCGCCGGGGATGCGCAGCCCGCGCCGATGCAGCGCCAGGCCCTCCTCGACGGTCATCCCGGCGGGCAGGCGGCTGCGGATGACCCGCGCCGGCGCGCCGACGGCGATCGAGAACGGCGGGATGACGCCCTTGACCACCGACTGGCTGCCGATCACCGATCCCGCGCCGATGTCGGCGCCGCGCAGGATCGACGCCTTCTCCCCCACCCACACGTCGGCGCCGATGCGCACCGGGTCCTTGCGGATCCCCTGCTTGCGGATCGGCACGTCCAGCCGCCCGGTCTCATGGTCGAAGTCGGTGATGTAGATCCAGTCCGACAGCAGCGCGTCGCGTCCCACCTCGACGTCCAGGAAGGCGTTGATGGCGTTGTCGGACCCGAGCACCGCCTTGTCGCCCAGGCGCACCGAGCCCTCGTGGCAGCGCAGCCGGTTGCGGTCCCCGACCCAGGTCCACGCGCCGAGCTCGAGGCGACCGCCCACGATCAGCTCGACGCCACGCCCGAAGAACACCATGCCGCGGCACGCCAGCCCCGGGTGCGCCAGCCGCTGCTGGAGGTAGCGGGCGTACCAGCGCAGGTAGGACGGCGTCAGCATCCGCCGCGCCACCGCCTCGCGCACCGCGCGGCGCCAGCCCCAGCGCGGCGGCGGGTCCGGTGCGGGCGGCGGCACGGGGCGTCCGGGCATCGCCGGGTGACGCGGCGACGCGGCCGCGTCCTGGCGGCGCGCTCGCTGCGCGGCGACCGCGTCGGCGCCGAGCGCGTCGGCGCGGGCGATCGCGGCATCGGCGGCCACCCAGCGCGCGACCGCGTCGCGGCGCGCTCGCGCGAGGTCGCGGGCCAGGTCGCGCGCCTCGACGTCGCTCACGGTCCCGGCTCCTCGCCGAAGCCGCCGGCGCCGCCCGAGCCCGGCTCCCCGCCCGCGCCGCCCGCGCCGCCCGCGCCGCCCGCGCCGCCCTCAGGATCGAGCACCAGGTCGATCGGCGGCGGGTCCGGTGCCGCGTCGTCTGCGTCGGCCGCGTGCAGCTCGGCGAGCAGCCCCGTCACGGTGCGCTCGAGGGCCTCCAGGCCCGGCCAGGCAGCCTCCCGGTGGGCGGCGAGACCGTCGACGCCACGGTCGAGCACCGCCAGGGCGCCCGCGGCGTTGCCCCGCTGCAGGTGGCACAGCCCGGCGGCGACCTGGGCCAGCGCACGCCACACCGGCTGGCGTCCCGGGGGCGTCGCCGGGTGCTTGCGGATCAGGTCGCAGTAGGTGACGGCCTCGAAGAAGCGCCGCTCGGCGAGGCTGTGGCGCGCGAGCTCGCGCGTGCGGGCGAGCTCGGGCGGGTCCTGCTGGGCGCGCTTGAGGTGGGCCATCGCGTCGGGCTCGCCGGGCGCGCGCAGGCGGCCGAGGTCGTCGCGCGGCAGGTCGCGCTTGCGCAGCCGCGGCCGCGGGACCGGCGGGGGGCGGCCCGCGCCCTCAGCGGGGGCCATGGCCAGCGTCTGGCGCGCGGGCGGTCAGCACGGCGTTGTAGAAGACCTCGCGCGGCGCGATCGCCCGCAGGCGCTCGTCGAGGCGCGACAGCCCCTGCCACGTCCGATAGGCCGCCAGCGGATAGCGCGCCGGCAGCACCTCGGGCCGCACCATCCCCTCCACGGTGCGGGTCACCCACCCGAACCAGTTGGCGGTCAGC
This sequence comes from Nitriliruptoria bacterium, assembly GCA_003550425.1. Lineage (GTDB taxonomy): Bacteria > Actinomycetota > Nitriliruptoria > Euzebyales > Egibacteraceae > PUKE01. The sequence goes on along the minus strand of PUKE01000339.1, from coordinate 105 downwards.
TCCTCGGTGCGCACCGTGGCCGACGCGAAGCCGGCGTCGCGCGCGAGCGCCTCGAGCGCGCCAGGGTCGAAGGTGTGCACGTCGACGTCGGCCTCGAGCGCGGCG
>PUKE01000188.1 GCA_003550425.1 Nitriliruptoria bacterium | reverse complement strand
GACCGGCTCGCGTGGGCAGGCGCGGCGCATGCCAAGACGGCGCTGGTCGGGCGGACGCACCGCCTGATCGCCGCGTCCTCCTCGACCATCGACACCTGTCCGGTCACACCTGTCCGGTCGTCAAGGCGGAAGCGGTGACGAGGGACCTCCACGGTCAGGCCGGCCTCCACGAGGGCCCCGCATCCTCGCCCTCATCGAGGAGACGCTGCCCGCCGGCTGGCTGCCGCTGCCCGCCAAGTGGCGAGCAGCCCGTGGCGCCACGGCGCTACCCGAGAAGTTACCCCCGCCCGAAGTGGGCCGATGGCGGATATCAGCCCAGACACGCCGTCGCGCCAGCGCGTCCACAGCGCGCAAGCGGTGACTGCGTGCCTTGGCGCCGGCGGCGTGATCGTCGCGCTGGCAGGTCGGCGGGCAGCCGCGCGAGGTTGCGCTGCAACGCTGGCTTGCGGCGCTCCACAGCGACCACTCGCTCGATCTCGTCGAGGCGGACCGCGTCGCGGTCGCGCAGTCGCGCCACCGTGGCGACGAGCTCCTCCCACGGCGCCTCGACGGCGGAGGGGACCAGCGACAGCAGCTCCACCACGGCGACCTCGGTGAAGCCCAGTTGCGCGCGAGCGGGGTTGCTGCGCGTCTGCCAGCGCACCCCGTCCACGCCCGTCGGCGGCCGGCCGACGATGGCCAGGGTCGGCTGCGGCGCCACCTGACTGGTCAGCCCGAGCTGGGCGGCCGCGTACCCGCCAGCGGGCCCGACGCCACGGCCCTGCGCCACCCGCTTGGCGACCTCGACCGGCGACGGTCGCTGCTTGCCCAACATCGGGTCAGGAGCCGGCAACTTGACGTAGAGGCCCTTCGCCGCGCGCACCATCTGGCGCTTGGGGTCGCGGGCCAGCCGCAACAAGGCCTGCGTGGCGGCGTGGCCTCCGAACTCGAACGGCCGGAAGTGCGCGTCCACCGGCGCTGCATCGACCCAGTCGCGTGCGGCGTTGCCCATGGGCGCACCTGAAGCGCAGGTCAGGAGAACGCTACGCCGAGCTGACGGTCCCACGGAGGGTGGCCCACCGTTGGGTAGGGCGGGCTGGTGGCTAGACGACCGAGGCAGGCGCTTGGATCCCAATCGCGGCCGCAAGCTCCTCGATGTGGCCACGGATGGCGTCGTGCTCTGGCAGATCGGTTGCGGCGCCGCGGATGCACTCGTAGATGGTGCACAGGAAGGTGATGCCGTTGAAGGCGTACCACACCGCGGTGACGGCGTCGTCCTCGGCACGGACGAAGATCGCACGCAGGAGTTCTGTGCGCTCGACCTCTAGGGCTGACGCGTCAGCCTCGTCGCGTGTGACGAGGTCGAGGGCGTCGGCAGCTGCACCTGCGTGATGGGCGATCTCCCCCGGATGCGGCGTGCAGCGCAGCATCGAGACCGCCTCGCCGAGTTGAGGGCCCGCGGTGCGTTGCAGGCGCAGGGCAGAGACCAGCAACAGGTGGGTGGCCGCCTCGGCCATGCGCTCGGGACCGTGCTGGGCGTTGCCGCGGTCGAGCACGTCGGCCAAGGCCACATCATGCGCGGTGGCCTCGTCGATGGTGCGTAGCGCGTGATCCACCGCGGTGAGGACGCAGCGGGCGGGCTCGGAGAGGCTCGCGGGCATGGGCATGGGCTTTGCTCCTTGCGTGTGGGGTGAGTTGGTGGCGCTCGTGCTCGCGGTCGGCGCAGGCGGACCGCTGTCCTGCGTGCGTGCTCGTGGTGCCAGCCACGACGTCCGCCAGGTGCGTGGCCGGCAGCGCTCGGTCGTGCCTGGCCTCGCGGGCGTCTCCGCGTGGATGCACCCGCGATTCGGCACCGACGCGTCATGTCGCGGGCGCACCGCCGCGCGCGCACCGCCGCGCGCGCACCGCCGCGGTCGTGGTGGCTGACCCGTGGGGTGCGGCGCCGGTCGAACCAGGCGGTGTTCGTTGGGTTCGAGCTCCTGACCGTCGGATTCCCGGGCGGCGGCTGGGTCACCAGCCAGCCGCGACCGTTCGGTGTTGCCGTCGCGGCGCAATCGCAGCCAGCCCGCCAGGCCGTCCTCGTCAACAGCGCCCGCGTACAGCGCTAGAAGCCGACCCCCGCCTTGCTGGCCAGGCGCTCGGCATCTCGTCCTGCAGCGCTCGTAACGACATGGCGCGCGAGATGCGTCCGGGGGTGTGGTCGAGGAGTCCCGTGGACACCGGCAGGGGCGTCCGGTGCGGCGGTCACCGGGCGTAGAGAGATCACTGCCTCATCCTCGAGGTCTGAACAAACGAAGAAACCGGATCGAGGAGGGGCACGGTGGCCGACATTAGGGTGCAGGCGTTTGTGCGCGGACACCCTCTCTGGCCGGTTCTGGTGACACTCCCGGGCGTGGGGCCTAGGACCGGCGCGAAGATCCTCGCGGAGATCGGTTACGGCAGCCGCTTTGCCACTGGCCGCCAGTTGGCTGCCTACGCCCGCCTTGCGCCTGTCACCCGCCAATCGGGCAGCAGCATCCGCGGCGAGCCTCAATCGCGCCGCGCTAACAACCGACTCAAGAACGCTATGTTCCTCCCCGCGTTCGCCCCCATCCGCTCGCCCGCCTCGAAGGCGTTCTACGACCGCAAGCGCGCCGAAGGCAAGCGCTACAACGCCGCCGTCGTCAGCCTCGCGCGACGGCGCTGCGACGTCATCCTCGCCATGCTCACAACCCGCAGCGCCTACCAGCCATTCACCCCCGACGAACCCACCCGAGAAGTCGCTCACGCGGCTTGACACGACAATGGGGGGACCCCCCCCCACCCAGCGCGAGACTTTCGCCTGCTGCGACATGACACGGCCGCCGCAGGTCGCCATTCCGACCCACCAGACCCCACCGGCACCACGGGGCGTGACGCTGTCGGCACACGCCCACCCGCCGCCTCATGCCCCGTTTCCGCATGTCTCACCAGGACTCAGCGTCGCTTGTACCATGCCACCAAAACCCCGGATTCTCGAAGAGCCTTCTACGGGATCTACACACATCGGCTTTGGGCGCTGTTGCTTATCAAGCCACACTCAGTTTTTTCAGTGGCGGCCGCGCGGGGACATTCGCTCAGCCTTTGCGCCTGTTGACGGCTGCTTGGACCCGGTCGGCAGCATCGACGACGGTTTCGTGCTCCCACACGACTACTACAGTCCATCCAGCTTCGCGGAGCCGGGCGTCCGTATCGGCGTCGCGGGCCCGGTTGGTTGCGATCTTGTTCGCCCACCAGCCGCGGTTTGCCCTCGGATGGCTTCGGTGATGGAGACATCCGTGCCAGAAGCAGCCACGGACATCGACGACGACGCGCGGTCCCGGGAAGACGATGTCGGCGGTGCGCCTTGTGCCTGGGAGCAAGCGTTGGTGAAGCCGGTAGCGCAATCCCCGCCGGTGAAGTTCCCGGCGAAGTGCGAGCTCGGGGCTAGTGTCACGGTTTGCTTGACGCTCCATGCGACGCCGCGCTTCGGGTGAGCTCGGCAGGGGTGTGGTGCCCATCGAAACGATGCCCGGTGCTCAGATCCGGCGGAAGGTGGAGTCGTACTCTGCGGCCACTCGGCGGATCATCGAGTCGTAGTGGAAGATGTCGCCGGGCTGGGGGGCCGGTGGGTCGGTGACCACGCGCACCGGGGTCCCGTCGTTGCGCATATCGACGACTACGAGGCCCAGTCCGTCGTACCCGCGCGCGGAGTCTGAGCTGCGACGCGGAAGCTGTGCCACCTTATCGATAGTGGCCTCCAGGGCAGCCGGCTGGCGATGGTAATTCACGACCGCGGGAGCGCCGTACGCGAGCGCCTGATTCCGCCCGGGGCTGAGGAACTCATCGGCGGCGTTGACCATCACGAAGCCCACGGCGAGTGCCTGGCTGCTCGAGGAATGCACGATCTGGTGACTCGAGTTCAGTTCGTCATACAAGCGGGGTCGAGCTTTGTTGTGCTCTGTCATGCACGCTTTGGCCTCCAGAGCCATCAGGACCGAACCGACTGACCCCTCCGCCACCTGCGGTAACGCATCGAGTGCGCGCCGGTCGTCGTCGTTGAGGACGACGCCGTACTGCTCGCCGAGTTCGGCGAACGTCCGAGATCGACGTTCTGGCTGCGTCTCGCCGGGCCTGGCGATGACGAGATCAAGATCTTTGCGCTGATTGTTGACGAAGTCGTGCATCGAGTGGTTCACGCCGAACACGACCTTGCCGTGGGCAACGTGATCACGAAGGAGTGCACTGGTCGACAGCAGATCGAGCATGACGCCCCAGCACGCCACCTTGCTGTGGCGGTCGCTGCGCGAGTGGTACTGCCACTCCGTGCCCGTCGTCCCCATAGGAACAGGGACGGTCAGTGTTCGGCTTACGAGTTCGGGTGCATGCACGCTTCGCGACCTTTCGGCGCGGAAACCCTCCGTCCGTCACGGAAGCCTACAAGACGCGATTCCGACGAGGAGGGGAGGCCGGTCAGCCCCCTAGCGCGCGGATGTACTCCTTGACCGCGGTCTTGAAATCGTCCGGCGGCCGCAGGTTGCCTCGTTCGAGCCGATCGAAGAACCCCATCGCGCCTCGCAGGGAGAGCGCATCCGCGGTCGTGCTGTCCATCAGGTCGGTGAGGTGGGTGTAGCCGGCGTGACGCGGCCACACGGACGCGGGGGACTTCCACCGTCGCCCACGTTCTCCCCAGGCTGCGTTTGGCCAGCCGTTCCCGCTTTCGAGTTCGATGTCGCCGCCAGCGTCGTAGTCGCTACGGGTGGTGAGCCGTTCACCCAGCCATGTGGCGACGTCGACGGTGACGGCGTTGCCGACGAGCTTCCAACGGGCCCCTCGACTGCCCTGCTGGGCTTCGGCGGCCGTGGTCCATCCTCGGGGGAAACCCTGGAGCGCTTCGGCGTCCTCGATCGACGGCTTGACGAGTGCTCGGTGTGGCTCGGCCTCGGTGAGCCAGACGGCGGGCGGCGAGGGGATGCCGACGGTGGAGCCTCCCTTGAGCGGCGGAACGGCGTCCGTAGCCCAGCCCAGACCGCGAAGTCCCTCGGTCCAGTAGAACCCGAAGGCGTCGCTGCGGTAGCGCTTGTCCGTGGGCTCGCCGGCATCCTCGGCCAGAAGCGGCCCGCGCGGGTCGTCTGTGCGACTAGCCAGCAGCAGCACGCGGTGGCGCCGTTGCGGGACGCCTGCAAACCGGGAGTCGACGAGGCGGTACGCCCATCGGTAGCCCCGTGCTTCGAGCTGGTCGACGAGATAGCGCATGGCGTAGCCCTTGTCGAGCGCGAGCATGTTGCGCACGTTCTCCAAGAGCAACCACCGCGGCGAGTGCTGGTCTAACAAGCGGAAGACGTGCGAGACCAGCGATGACTGCGCCCCGCGGATTCCGGCCGTTCGACCGGCCTGCGAGAGGTCGGTGCAGGGGAACCCGGCGGTGACGACCTCGGCACTGCTTGGGAGAGCGTAGAGTTCGCGAATATCCGGTTCAAGAGCTATATCAGGGAACCGCTCCGAGAGGACCGCCTGGGCGGGCTTCCAGACCTCGCACAGCAGCTCCGTCGTGTGGCCCGCTCGGTCTAGGCCGACTTCCACACCGCCAATGCCAGCGAACAGGCCGGCGACCCGGAGCTTCTGGCCTGCGGGCGAGATTGGGAAAGGGGAGGCCGCGGGGTCGACGTGCAGGTGTTCGACGTTTCCCAATGCCTGACTCCTGATAACACGTCGATCGCTGCTCGCGGGAACCAAGTGAACCACAGGGTGGCCTTCGGACCTAAGCACCGCCCCCTTGCCCCAGATTGAGAGCGCGAGTTGCAGCGGTGCGCGGGGAGAGATCGGGGGGTCGTCGCCGCCTGCCCTGCCTTTCTCGTGCGTGGCCATGCATCGTAGGATGCGGGTCGGCGTGGTTCCATGACCAGGATCAGGACAGGGACCTGTGGATGAAGCCGCAGCAACCCAGACGCGGGTCCCAAGCCGCTGTGCGACGGACAGCCGTCGCCTAGGTCCTGTCGGTTGGGCGTCCGAGACCGCTGCCAACATGAGGTCGGCCGCGACGTGTAGGCCAGGCGAGGCCATACCGGCGTTGACGCACCCGACCACCGGGGGCTGATGGGTCCTCCGCGGTGAGCCGGGGTTCAGTCGCGGCTGCGGCGTGGCGTTCGGAAGGGCCGTCATCGCTGTCATTGCTGTCATGGCCTGCGGTCTCGTCGTGACGGTTACCTCTGGTGCTGACAGGGGAGTGCGGTGAGGTGACGGCTTGCTTGGGCGTCGGTGATGGGGTAGGAGCGGTCTGTTGATCGTGGATCACTTAGGTTGATGACGGGTGTGACGGGGATGACGGGGTGTCGTTCGTGGTGGGGCGGGTGATGGTCCAGCGCCGCGCGCGGGCGGTGCGCTGGTTGTCAACCTTGAGCCCCAGCTCGCGGAGTCCGGGCTTGAGGTGGGTGAGGTGGCGGCCCATGTCGGCGGCGGTGGCTGGCCAGTGGCGACGCTCACTGGGCTGGTTGGGGCGGAGCTGGTCGCGCAGGTCGCTGGCGGTGCCCTCGAGGCTGCCGTGCGTGTCGATGTAGGCGACGATGGCGGCAGCGACGGGATCGTCGAGGGTGGTCTCGCTGGCGAGCCGGGTGCGCTTGCCGAGGTAGCGCTCGAGCGCCTGGGTGCCCCATAGCTGGTCGATTGCCGCGACGGTTTCGGCGTAGTCGGCCATGCGCGGCAGGCGGGGGAGCTCGACGGTGGGCAGCGTGGCCAGCACGCGGGCGGCGAGGTCGCAGAGACCGCCCAACACCTCGGGGTGGATAGCGTTCCAGCGGTCCCAGATGTCCGCTTCGCGGCGGCGCTGTTGGTCGGGGATGGCGGGCAACTCGATGGTGAGCAGTCGGTCAGCGAGGTCGCCGCGGATCTGGCCGAGTCCGATGCTGGTGATGATGATGGGTCGCCGGTAGGACACGCCGACGACGTCGTTGTTGGTGTAGAGCGCGCGGGTGGCGATCGCGTCGCCGGTGGTGGTGCGGCACAGCGTGTCGGTCAGCCAGGCGGGTGGCTGGCCGGTGACGTTATCGATGCCCATGACGTGCGACGCATGGGCGGTTGCGGTCCAGTCGCGCTGGCTGGTGGGCTGGGCGCGCAGTGAGTGACGGGAGTCGATGAGGTCGGCGAGCAGTCGTCCGGCGGTGGTCTTGGCGGCGCCGTGCTCGGCGAGGAACGTCAGGATCGGGCAGGCAACATCGCCCATGAGTGCGGTGACCAGCCAGGCGGCCACCAGCGGCTGGTCGTGGGTGGGGATGGGCAGCAGTTCCCACAGCGGGTCGAGGGAGCCGCGGCGCGGCTCGGGCAGCACCTTGGTGAGCATCGACCGGCGAAACAGCACCGGCGGCTGGCTGGTGACGCGCCAGCCATCGGCGCTGATCACCACCGCCTGACCGTCGGAGCCGCCGAGGTCGAGGACGATCTGGTCGTCGTGGCGTGCGACGCGCACCGCGACCGGCTCGGCGGGCTGGCAACGAGCGCGCTCCCTGAGGACCGCCAGCGCGCTGTGGATCGCGTGGGAACCCGGCGCCGTGCCGTTCGCGGAGAAGTACGCTCCAGTGATCTTCTCGCGCAGCCGCCTGTCGTCTTCCAGCCTCTGCGTCACGTTGGGGCCCTGGCGTGGCACGTAGAACAGTTCGCCGTCCGTTGACTGGCCAACCCGGTTGCGCTCCTCCATGAAGGCCACCAGCTTCGCGGTCATGGTGGGCTGCTCCTCGGGCCGCTGGTCGTCATCGGTGACGGTCTCCGCGGGGTGGGGCACGTCCTCGTCGTAGGCAGGGTCCTCAGTCGGCTGGTCGGTCGTTGGGCCGTGATCGCGGGTCGCTGGGTCGTTCACGTGGCCACCTCCGTCTGGTATCAGCGGGCATCGGGGGTGATGCGCGCCGCGCGGACGGCTGGTCCCGTGGGGCGCATCGCCGCTAATGGGTCCAGGGGGGTGGGGTGCGGGCAACCGCCACCGCGCCGCCTGCGAGGAGGTGACGGCAGCGGGCGGCTCGCGACAGGGCGTTGGCCGCTCCCCGGGCGATGGGCGCGTCGTCCGCGCTGAGGCGCACGCGGCGTTGGGTGACCGCGGCATAGCTCACGCTGGGGCGACAAGCGCGTCGGCCTTCGCCGAGGTCCGAAGCGACGGTGGCTGGCGTCGGTGGTGTGGCACCTCGCCCCGCCGTCACCGCAAGCGACGACAGGTCTCGGTGTCCTCCGCGCGACACCGTGACGCGGCCCAGGTCGCGGCCCGGCGCGCGGTTCGTGCGCCGAAAGCCGCCGCAGCACAGTCAAGGTTGCGGGCGGGCGGTACGCGTGCGGCTCGACCGGCTGCTCGGGAGTCGCGCGACGGGACGCTACTCGGCTCGTCGCGGGTGGTCGGCGCGCTGCGGTCTGGGTGCCCGGAGCGGTCGGCACTGCTGCGGGGCGGCTGGCGCCCATCGATGTCTGTCTGGCAGGCGCGGCTGCGGCGGCCTCGGGCTCCTCCGGCTGGTGCGGATCGGCAGGTCCGCGTCAGCCGTGCTCAGGCCGGGCCGGCTTCGGGCTGCCGGTCATGCCGGCGGCAGCGGCGGTGGCTTGCCTGACTCGGCATGCGGCTAGGAGGTGGGCGGCTGAGCGTGGGGCAGGAGGCGTTGACGGACCGCTTGGCGGGACACGCCAAGTAGGCGGGCGATCTGGGCGCAGGAGGCGCCGTGGCGCAGCGCGTCGATCGCGGCGTGGTCGCGTTGGTGTTGCAGTCGCACGGTGAGCTCGGCGAGCACCGCGACGCGGTCTTCGAGCTCAACGACGTCAGCGACGATCAGGGCGCGTCGCACGGCGAGGTCGGCGCGGTCAGCGGCACGACGATGGTCCACAGGCCAGCCCTCCCTGACAACCTAGGTGGCGCGGTACTGCAGAAGTGGTGAACCGCGGTTGTCACAGGAGAGGGTGTCGGCGGGGTGGCGGCGGGCACTCGCCACCACACCAACCCCGTGTCGGCGGCATCTGCGTGCAACGTGGCGCCGCTGGGTGCGCCAGCCGGGCGCGGTGCGGGAGGCGGTCGCTCCGCAGGCCGGGCGGCTGGTCCTGCGCTGCAGCGGATGAGTGGTGTGAGGCGCGGGCGGCTGCTGGTGGCGCGGCGCTCACCTCGCTGGCCACCCCGGCGTGGCAAGCGGCAGGGCTCCACGAGCCGTCGCCGTGGTGCGGTGTGGGCGGTGCGGCGTGCAGCGCGGCGGCGCCGACGCTGGCACAGCACGTGGCCGCGCATGTCTGCGTGCCGGCAGCGTCGGCTTTGGCAGCCGGGCTGGCCGGTCGCCAGCGTCGCGGGTGGCGTGCGACGTCGAGGTTGTCGCTGCGGCGGCTAGGCCGTAGGGCTGTCGGCGTCGCCGCTCGTGCCGGGCACGGTTGCGGGGCCGTCGAGGCGGTGTAGCACGAGCCGCAGCGTCTGCTTGGGCTTGAGCTGGTCGTCTTCGTGCTGTTCGACGAGGGCGCGGTAGCGCTCGGCGAACGCCGGGCAGACGAACACGGCGCGGTCGTGTGCCTGGCCGTGAGGGGTGGTGGTGCCGTGATGTGCGGCGGGGGCGCTCATGCCGGTGACGGTGCGGCGTCGTGGTCGGCGCGCAGGCGCGTGCGGTAGCGCTCGTGTCGCCCGCGATGCCTTCGAGAGTCGGCGCGGCGCTTCGTGAAGCGCCTGGAGTCGCGCGTTGGTGGCTGTAGGTGAAGCGATCGCGGAGCCGTCGCGGCGCGGTGCGCACCAGGACGCGAATGCAGTTGTGGAATGCGCCGCGTGAGGGTTGCGTGGGGTTGTCGATGGCGCACTGTCACGTGGCGTCAGGTGCTGCGCCGTGATTGCGAGAACCCGTGCGGCGGGCAAACGGGCCGCCACAGTTCTCGCAATCGGGTGGGGTGGCACGCGAAGGGCGTGCGGTGTCCGCGGTCGCCGTGCTGGGGCTGCCAGTCAGGCGAGGTGGTCGCGGTGAGTGCGCCCGACGCGAGCCGCTCCGAAGAGCCTGTGGCCACCAGTGCGGTGGCGGTGCCCAGCGTGTTGCGACGCGGCCGTGTCGTGCACGCCTGGCGGGTGCTGGCCGGCTGGTCGGCCGCGGGGGCCCCTGACGAGGACCGAGGCGACGCCGAGACCTGCGAGGAGTGCTGATGCCCACCCTGACACCGTTTCCCCCGCATCCTGACGAGGCGAAGGGCCGACAAGCGGTCCCAGCGCGCGTGGCCGACGCGGTCGAGCGGCTGATCATCGTGCGTGAGAGCGATGGGCACGCGTGGCAGTTGATGGAGGCGATGGTGGAGCGCACCCTGCGGATCCACCAGCACGTGCCCGGCGCCGAGGAGGCGCTGAAGGCCGGGCTCGACCCGTTGCGCCACCCCGAGCAGTGGGATGCGGCGATCCATCGCACGCGGCAGGAGCGTGCCGTGCTGTTTCTGTTGGACGGCACCCTCTTTCTGTACTGGATGGGGTCGGCGACGTTGGAGTCCCGCGACGCCACCTACAACCAGGACAACGCGTTCTGCCGCTGCACCGCGCAGATCATCACGACCTACCGGCCGGCCGAGGTGCGGCTGGCGGACTTCTCGCGGCTGGTGCGCAGCGAGCGGTACTCGCCACAGATCCGTGACGCGTGTGTGGATCATGCGGTCAAGATCCATGCGCACGAGCTCG
>PUKE01000327.1 GCA_003550425.1 Nitriliruptoria bacterium | reverse complement strand
CGACGACGACGTCGTCGACCTCCAGGACCAGGGCTTCGACGAGGCCCCCGAGGGGCTGGCCGAGCAGGCCCAGGACCTCGTCAGCGACCCCGACGGCACCAGCGAGTCCGGCCTCGTGCTGGTCTTCCTGGACACCGAGGGGCTGGCCAGCGAGGAGGTCGAGCAGACCCACCTCGCCCTCGTGGAGGCCATCGAGGCGGCCGAGGTCCCCGACGGCGTCGAGGTCGAGGGCTTCAGCTTCCCGCTGCTGTTCGCCGAGTCCGACATCGGCCCGGAGGTCGGCCAGCTGTTTGGCGCGGCCTTCGGGATCATCCTGCTCGTGCTGGCCACCGTCTACTGGGTGCGCCCCGAGCCGGGCTCGCGCGCGGCGATCGTGCGGCGCACCGCCGCCGACGTCGCCCTCACCCTCACCGCGATCCTCTTCGCGATCGTGTGGATGCAGGGCACCGGCGTGCTGCTCGGGCCCGACTACGTCGGCCTCATCGGCTACTTCACCCAGCAGACCCAGATCGTGCCGATCCTGGTCGTGGGCCTCGGCGTGGACTACGCGATCCACCTGAACGCCCGCTACCGCGACGAGCTCGCCGCCGGGGCGAGCAGCGCCGAGAGCCTCGTGCGCGCCACGCGCACCGTCGGCGTCGCCCTGTCGCTGGCGACCGCGACGACCGTCGTCGGCTTCCTCACCAACATCGCCAGCCCCGTGGAGTTCCTGGCCACGTTCGGCGTGCTGGCCGCCGCCGGCATCCTGGCGAGCTTCCTGATCACCCTGACGTTCTTGCCGGCCGCGCGGATCCTGCTGGACCACCGGGCCGATCGGCGCGGCGCGGTGCCGCGGGCGTCGCTATCGACCCAGCCGGCGCGGCTGCTGCCCGAGCTCGCCGGGCGCACCGCCGTGCTCGCCGAGCGCGTCCCCGTGGCGACCCTCGTGGTGGCGCTCGCGCTGGCCGTGGTCGGCGGCTACGGCTTCACCCAGCTGGAGAGCCGCTTCAGCCTCACCGACTTCATCCCCACCGACGAGCCCCGGCTGGAGACCTTCGACCGCCTCGCCGAGGACTTCGACGGCGGCTTCGGCGAGACCACCGAGGTGCTGTTCCAGGGCGACCTGGCCACGCCCGACGGCCACAACGCGCTGATCGAGGCCCTGGAGGACGCGGGCGAGCTCGACGACGTCGCCACCGTCGACGGCCTGCCCGACGGCGACCACCTGCCCGCGGCCATCGGCCAGGCGTTCGCCGCCACCCAAGGCGAGCTCGCCGCCGACCTCGAGGGCTTCGCGCTCGACGACGACCTCACCGTCGCCGACGACACCGACGTGGGAGCCCTCTACGAGACCCTTGCCGACGCGGCCGGCGAGCAGATCGATCCGGTGCTCGCGCAGGACGCCGACGGCACGTGGACCGCGCGTGCGGCCCTGCGCACCACCGCGGGCGAGGAGGACGCGGCCGCGCTGCGCGCCGACCTGGAGGAGACCTTCGCGCCGCTGGCCGCCGCCGGCGTCACCGCGACGCCGACCTCCGAGGAGATCGTGTCGGCCCAGGTCGCCGCCGACATCGAGGACTCCCAGCTGGTGGCGCTGGCGATCGCGCTGGGCGCGGCGACGCTGCTGCTGGTGGTCCACTTCGGGCTGACGGCCCGACGGCCGCTGCTCGGCGTGGTCACCCTCGCGCCGGTCGCCCTCGTGCTGGCGTGGACCTTCGGGATGATGGCGGTCACCGGCATCCCGCTGACGCCGGTCACCGCGACGCTGGCGGCGCTGGCGATCGGCATCGGCGTGCCGTTCACCATCCACGTGACCGTGCGGTTCCTCGAGCTGCGGCGGACCATGGACCGCACCGCTGCCCTGCGCGGCACGGCGCGGCGCACCGGCGGCGCGCTGGTCGGCTCGGCGCTGACCACGATGGTCGGCTTCGGGGTGCTGACGACCTCGACGCTGGTGCCCTTCGCCCAGCTCGGGTTCGTGACCGTCTACGCGATCGGCTTCGCGCTCATCGCCTCGATCCTGGTGCTGCCGAGCCTCCTGGCCCTGTGGGACCGGCTGTCGGGCGCGCCGGTGGCCGCACCGGCCGAGGCCGAGGCCGTGGCCGCCAGCGAGCCGCAGCCCACCGCGCCGGCGGGCCAGTCGTGACCGACGCCGAGACCACGGGGCCCGGCGTCGCGGAGGGGCCCTCGCGCCGACGGCGGTGGGTGACGCGGGGGCTGACCGCCCTGGGCGTCGTGCTGGTCGCGCTGGTCGTGGCCGTCGCGGTCTGGCTGGCCACGCCCTACGCGGTCGAGCCCGCGGCATGGGACGAGGCCCTGGCCCGCGACGACGTCGAGATCGCCGAGCGCGACGGCGACTGGTGGCTCAGCCCGGCCGAGGGCGACCCGGATGTCGGCGTCGTCTTCTATCCCGGCGCGCGCGTGCGGCCCGAGGCCTACGTGCCGACGTGGGCGCCGATCGTCGCCGAGGCCGACGGGGTCGTGGCGATCCCCGAGATGCCGCTGAACCTCGCGGTGCTGGATCGCGACCGTGCCGCGTCCCTGGTGGCCGCACCGCCGGTCGACGCGGCCGCTGCGCTGGACCGCTGGCACGTCGGCGGCCACTCGATGGGCGGCGCCATGGCGGCGAGCTGGCTTGGCACCGATCCCGCGGTGGCGGTCGAGGGGCTCGTCCTGTGGGCGTCGTTCTCCACCGGCGGCGCGGGCCTGGAGGCGCGGGAGGACCTGGAGGTGCTGTCGGTGGCGGGCAGCCGCGACGGCCTGGCCACCCTCGAGGACATCGAGGAGCGCCGTGACCTGCTCCCGCCCGACGCCGACCTGCAGACCGTGGAGGGCATGAACCACGCCCAGTTCGGCCGCTACGGCGACCAGTGGCGCGACCAGCGCCCCGCGATCACCGACGCGCAGGCGCAGCGCGAGCTCACCGAGCGCGTCAGCGAGCACCTGCAGCGGTGACGCGGCGGTGGCGGCGCAGTAGCGTCGCGGCGATGCGAGCTGACCATCCCCGAGCCGAGGAGCGGGTGGAGCGCGCGCTGACCCGCCTCGGCGAGCGCGAGCCAGGGCTGCAGGCGTTCGCCCACGTCGATGCCGAGGGAGCCCGCGCGGCAGCCCGGGCGCTGGACGCGCAGGCGAGCGCGGGAGCCCCGGTCGGGCCGCTGGCCGGCATGCCGATCGGCGTCAAGGACGTGATCGACACCGCCGATCAGCCCACCGCGCTCGGCTCGCCGCTGTTCGAGGGACGTCGCCCAGCGCGTGATGCCGCCTGCGTGGCCCTGCTGCGGGCCGCGGGAGGCGTCGTGCTCGGCAAGACCGTCACCGCCGAGCTCGCTGCCTTCCATCCCGGCCCGACCCGCAACCCTCACGATGCCGCGCGAACCCCAGGCGGATCGTCGAGCGGCTCGGCGGCCGCGGTGGCTGCCGGCATCGTCCCGGCCGCGCTCGGCACGCAGACGGGCGGGTCGATCATCCGCCCCGCCGCCTACTGCGGGGTGATCGGCTTCAAGCCGACCTTCGGGCTGATCCCGCGTGCCGGCGTCCTCGCGTTCGCCGACAGCCTCGACACCGTGGGGGTGCTTGGCGCCCGGCTCGACCTGGTCGCGCGCGTCACGGCGGTCCTGGCCGACCGCGACGACCTGGTGCCCGAGGCCTGGTCGAGCCCGCCCGCGCCCCTGCGGCTCGGAGTGGTCCGCACGCCCGAGTGGGACGCGGTCCAGCCGGCGGCGCGCGCGACGCTGGAGCGGGTGGCCGGCGCCGCGGCCGCCAACGGCGCGCGGGTCACCGACCTCGATCCAGGTCCGGCGCTCGCCGCCGCCACGCAGGCCCAGCGCACCGTGCAGCTCGCCGAGGGGGCACTGGCCCTGGCCGACGAGCGGCGACGCCACCCCGAGCGGCTCAGCGCCACGCTGCGCGAGCTGCTGGACGAGGGGGCGGCGATCCCACCCGCCCAGCGCGACGCCGCGCACGCGACGGCGCGGGAGGCCGCCCGGGAGCTGCGCGCGGCGACCGAGGGCATCGACGTGGTGCTCACCCCCGCCGTGGACGGGGAGGCGCCGCAGGGGCTCGACTCGACGGGCGACCCGCTGCTGCAGCGACGCTGGACGCTGGTGGGCGTGCCGGTCGTCTCGCTGCCGGCTGGCCGTGGCCCGTCGGGCCTGCCGCTAGCCGTGGCGCTGGTGGGCCGTCGGGGCGAGGACGCGGCATTGCTGTCGGCCGCCGCGCAGCTGCAGCGCCTGCTCGAGGGCGAGGGCTAGGAGCGCTCGCCGGCGCGGTGGTCGTCCCGGTGCTCCTCGGCGGGACCCGGGTCCTCGAGGCCCTCGCGGTCCCAGTTGGGCTCCGCGGCGAGCTCCAGGCATGGTGGCAGCCCGCTGTCCAGCAGCAGGGCGATCGCGTCGCTGGCGGACAGCTCGACGTCCATCGGCCCACGCGGGCCGCCGGCCTCGAGGTGGAACGACGGCAGCAGGCCGGTGCGGATGGTGACGCGGGCCTCCTCGCCGCCCAGCGCCTGCACGCAGTCGCACAGCGCGCCGGCACAGCTGGGGGCGCGCTCAGGGACGCCCTCCCGGTGGGCGGCGAGGAGCGTCGCCACGGCCTCGCGCTGGGCGTCGGGGAGGTCGACCTCGAGGGTGGTCACGCCCTCGCGCGACAGCAGCTCCAGGCGCAGGGTCGCCTCGTCGAGCCCGACGGTCGCCAGCTTGCAGCGTCGCGTGCCGGCAGCGCCCATCGGCCTTCTCCTGATGCAACGGGGTCACGATCGCGGGGATCGCGCGGCATCACCCGTGAGTAAGGGTGACCTCATCCCTCACGGTAGGGTCAGGCCGCCCCGGGTGCAAGCGCCCGAGCGCGCTGAAGGGCGGTGCGTCGCCGGGACCATCGGCCCCGGCAGCGCCAACGATCAGGGCACGAGCAGCAGCTTGCCGGTGGTGCGCCCGTCCTCCAGGTAGCGGTGGGCGTCGGCGGCCTCGGCCAGCCCCCAGGTGCGGTCCAGGCGCACCTCGAGCTCCCCGGAGCCGGCGAGCTCGAACAGCTCGGCGGCGCGCCAGGTGAGCTCCGCGCGGTCGGCGATGTAGTGGGCGAGCTGCGGACGGGTGAGGTACAGCGAGCCCCTGCGGTTGAGCTCCAGCGGGTCGATCGGGGGCACCGGGCCGCTGGCGTTGCCGTAGAGCACGAGCATCCCGCGCAGGCGCAGGCAGTCCATGCTGGACTCCCAGGTGTCGGCGCCGACGGAGTCGTAGACCACGTCGGCGCCCTGCCCGTCGGTCGCGGCGCGCACCGCCTCGACCAGGTCGACCTCGCGGTAGCGGATCACCTCGTCGGCGCCGGCCGCACGGGCGAGCGCCGCCTTGTCCTCGGTCGAGGTCGCGGCCAGCACCGTCGCGCCGACGTGCTTGGCCAGCTGCACGAGCAGGCGCCCGACCCCGCCGGCCGCGGCCAGCACCACCGCGGTCGAGCCCTGGGCGAGCCGGTAGGTGCTGTAGGCGAGGTAGTGGGCGGTCATGCCCTGCAGCATCAGGGCGGCGGCGGTGCGGCTGTCGACGCTGTCGGGCACCGGCACGACCTTGGCCGCGGGGACGGCCACGAGCTCGGCATAGGACCCGGGCGCGCCGGCGAAGGCCACGCGGTCGCCCACGGCCGCCTCGGTGACCTCCTCGCCGACCCGCTCGACGACCCCGGCCGCCTCCATGCCGGGCACGTAGGGGAGGCCAACCGCGTACAGCCCAGACCGCTGGTAGGTGTCGATGAAGTTCACGCCGGCCGCCTCGACGCGCACCACGACCTGGTCGGGTGCGGGCTCGGGCGCCGGCAGCTGGGTGGGGACCAGCACCTCGGGTCCGCCGTGCTCGGTCATCTGGATCGCGCGCACCGCCGCTCCTCTCGTGACGCTCGGGCTCCAGGGGGTGGCCGCGAGGAGCACATCCTGCCCGATGAGCCCTGGCGCCCCAAAGCAGGTGCGGGCACGGACGTCGGACCGGGGCGGGGCGGGGCGGGGCCTCGGGTCCCGGGCGGGGACGGGCGTTGGCGCGTGCCGCGCCCACCCCGTGTAGCCTTCGCGCGCGATGAGCGATCGCGACCTCGCGCAGGTGCTCGGCCCTGGCTGGGCGGAGGCCCTGGCGCCCGTCCACGACCGGATCCGCGCGCTCGGCGACTTCCTGCGCGCCGAGCAGGCGGCTGGCCACCGGTTCCTGCCGCGCGGGGACCGCATCTTCGCGGCGCTGGCGACCCCGCCCGAGGACGTGCGCGTGCTGGTGGTGGGCCAGGACCCCTACCCGACCCCCGGCCACCCGATCGGCCTGAGCTTCGCGGTCGCCCCCGACGTCGCGCCGCTCCCGGCGAGCCTGCGCAACATCTTCGCCGAGTACCGCGACGATCTCGGGCTCCCCGAGCCGCGCGACGGCGACCTCACGCCCTGGGCCCGCCAGGGGGTCCTGCTGCTCAACCGCGTGCTCACGGTCCGCGCGGGGGCGCCGGCCAGCCACCGCGGGCAGGGCTGGGAGGAGGTCACCGAGCAGGCGATCCGCGCGCTGGTCGCGCGTCGTCAGCCCCTCGTGGCGGTGCTGTGGGGCCGGGACGCGCGCAACCTCAAGCCGCTGCTGGGCGAGGTCCCGGTCGTGGAGAGCGCGCACCCGAGCCCGATGTCGGCCAACCGAGGCTTCTTTGGCTCGCGGCCGTTCAGCCGGGTGAACGCGCTGCTCGCCGAGCAGGGCGCGGGGCCGATCGACTGGCGCCTGCCGAGCCACGACGATCCCCCGAGCCCCGACGACCCGGCGATCCACGAGCGGCCTGGGCGCTAGCCGGTCGTGTCGGGCGTGACCGGGCCGGAGACCTCGGCCTCGATCTCCACCTCGAGCACCCCGCCGTCGACCTCGGCCTCGAAGTCCCACTCGATGGCGCCGCGGGAGAACTCGACCTCGACCTCCTCGCCGCCCTCCTCGTCGATCTCCATGCGCCAGCCCGGGTTGGCCTGCGCGTCGACGAGGGTCAGCGCGCCCTCCTCGAGGCCGATCTCGACCTCGCCGGCCGGCCCCACCTGGTAGCGCCCCGGCTCGGCGGGCTGGAGCTCGTGCTCGATCGCGATGGTCAGCACGCCGTTGTCGTAGCGGGCCTCGAACTCGTACTCCTCGCCGCCCTTGAGGAACTCGACCTCGAGGCGGTCGGGCTCGGTGCGGCGCAGCGTGTGGAACCAGCCCTCGCGATGGCTGGCGTCGAGCAGCTCGATGGCGCCGCGTCGGATGCGGAACGACACCTCCCCGGCGTCGGCGATCGTCCAGATGCCGTCGCGGGCCTCGGTGATGTCGAGCATCGGGTCCTCCTCGCTGGGTCTGGCTGGCCTCCGGTCGGCTGGCTGGCCGCCGGCGCTGGTCGGCTGCGCCCCGGCCGGAAGGGCATCCTGGTGGGACGAGCCGGCGCCCGCCACCGTGCGGCGGTGCGACCACCGGCCCGCCTCCCCAGCAGCCCATCGCGAGCATCGCCGGTCAGCGGATCAGCGTCCACCAGGAGGGTTCCCTCTGCGCCGCGCCCCCATCGACGTGATGCGCCGGGTCGTGCGCCGCCAGCCCGAGCCGCCTCGGGAGGTGCCGCGCTGGGCGCTGTTCGAGCGGGTCGTGCTGACGGTGCCCTCGCTCGCGGTGATGGCGATCGGTGCCGTGCTGCTGTGGGCGCTGTGGCAGGTGGGCGGTGCGGCCGAGCCCTCCCCGGGTGCCCTGGACGCCCTCGACGCCGAGACCGGTCAGCCCGGCCAGGCCGACGGCGACGCCGTCCCCGTCGGGGCGCCGAGCCCGCTCGCGTGGCTGCTGCGCGTGGTCGCGGTGGGCCTGCTCGCGCTCCCGACGGTCACGTGGTGGCGGCAGGTCGTCATGCTGCGCGACGGCATCCTGGTCACCGCACGGGTCATCCAGGCCGAGCCCCTCATCCGCCGCGACAACGTGCCGGTGGGGACCGTCGGGGTCCGCCGGGTCGACCACCCCCTCGGCGAGTTCGACGAGCCCTTCCGTGCCCGCCCGTCCCAGGAGGCCCCGGAGGTGGCCGACGTGCAGCGCCTGCTGGCCCACCCCCGCCGTCAGCGGGTGTGGCTGGAGCTCGGCGGGGAGCAGCCATGAGCGTCGGGGGCGACCGCGCCGCGCCGCTGCTCGTCGCGCTCGCGCTCGCCCTGGCGGCCTGCGGGGCGCCGGACGACGAGCCGGGGACCGGGCTGCAGCTGTCGGGCCAGGTCGATGGCCGCACCGTCAGCGTCTCCCAGCCCTACCCGGTGCTGCTGGAGGGCGACTGCGAGGCCCGCGCCGGCCTGCCCTCGCAGGTCTGCTTCGCCGCGACCGCCACCGGCGGCACGCCGGTGACCGTCGGCCTCGCCAACCTCGAGCGGGTGCCGGTCGGCGAGCCCACCGACGTGGTCGCCCCGGGCTGCTCGGAGGCCGCGTCCTGCGCTCGCGTCGAGGAGGGCGCGGTGGTGCTGCTGGCCCTGGACGGAGAGCCCGTGCGCCCGCGCGAGGGCACCCTGACGCTCCAGCAGGCCACGGCGGGGGAGCGCTACGTGGGCGAGCTGCGCCTCGACCTCGCCGGCGGCCGGCTCACCGGCGCCTTCGACGTGGGCCCGCGGCCCGAGCCGGACCGCCCGCAGGCGCCGGCCGAGGGCGAGGACCCCGCCGGCGAGGACCCCACGGGCGAGGACTCCCAGGGGGAGGGCGACGCCGGCGAGGCCTTCACGCCCGACGAGGTCGAGCCCGCCGATCCCGAGGCGCTCGACGAGTAGCCGCGCTGCCCCGCCCTGCGCCCCTCACCCGCCCAGCGCGCGGCGCAGGCGCGTCAGCAGCCCCGGCGGCCCGGCGCCGAGGTCGCGGTCGGTCGGCTCGCTCGTCGCGGGCCCCAGCACGGCCTCCGGCGCCTCGTCGGGCGGGCTGATCACCACCTGCAGGATCAGCGGGTCCGGCGCGTCGTTGCGCACCCCGTGCGGCACGCCGGCGGGGATCCACACCGCCTGGAGCGCGGTCAGGGTGACCTCGGCCTCGTCGGTGACCAGCCAGGCGATGCCGCCCAAGACGGTGTAGATCGCGTCGGCCGTGGGGAACGTGCGTGCCTCGATCAGCTGGTGCGGCTCCAGGCACACGACGTCGACGGCGAGGACGTCGGTCGCGTAGACGCGGCGACCCGTCGCGCCGGCCAGGTCGAAGGTGACGTAGTCGCGCAGGTCCACCGCGACGGGCTCGAAGCCGTCCGGTGGCGGGGGAGGGGCGCCGGTCATCGCAAGCGCGCAGCGTAGCCGACCGTCGCGACGCGCGGCAGGCAGCCCGTTGCCGCCGGCTAGACTCGCGGGCCGACCATCCGGACCACCCCGCCCCGATCGAAGCCAGAGGCATCCCATGGCCACCGTCTCGTTCGCCAAGCACAAGCCGACCAAGGCCAAGGCCGACGCCGTCGCCGTGTTCGTCACCAAGTCCGACGACGGCCCGGTCCCGCTCGCCGACGCCCGCGCGGCCGCTGAGGCGGCCGGGCTCGACCTCGCGTCCGCGCTCGCGGGCCTGAGCGCCAAGGGCGACGTCGGCGAGGTCAGCCGCCTGCCCGCCCGCGGCCGACTGGGCTGCGACCTGCTGCTGGTCGTGGGCCTTGGCAGCGCCGACGCCGTCGACGCCGAGGCCCTGCGCAAGGCCGGCGGCGCAGCGGCGGGCGCCGCCCAGCGCGACGCCACCCTCGCGCTGACGGTGCCCGGCGACGTGGGGCCGGCCGACCACGCCACCCGCGCCCAGGCGCTGGCCGAGGGCGCGGCGCTGGGCTCGTATGCGTTCACCACCTACCGCACCAAGACCGACGACCTCCCCCGGCTGACCGCCATCGAGCTGCTGGCCGGCGAGGACGCCGACGACAAGGCCGTCCAGCGGGGCGTCGAGACCGGTGCGGCCACCGCGCGGGCCACTCAGGTCGCCCGCGACCTCGTCAACGAGCCGCCGCAGGCCAAGCGCCCGCCCGAGCTCGCCGACCGCATCGTCGCCCTGGCCAAGGACGCCGGCCTCAAGGCCAAGGTGCTCGACGAGAAGGACCTCGCCAAGGGCGGCTTCGGGGGGATCCTCGGCGTGGGCCAGGGCTCGGAGGCGCCGCCCCGCCTCGTCGAGCTCACCCACGACCCGCTGCGCGCCTCCGGCCACGTGACCCTGGTCGGCAAGGGCATCACCTTCGACTCGGGAGGCCTGAGCCTCAAGCCCTCCAGCGGGATGGCCTGGATGAAGGCCGACATGGGGGGCGCCGCCGCCGTCGTGGGCGCGATGGTCGCCCTGGCCGCGCTGGCCCCGCGGGTCAAGGTCACCGCGCTGCTGCCGCTGGCAGAGAACCTGCCGAGCGGCACGGCCTACCGGGTCTCCGACGTGCTGACCCACTACGACGGCACCACCGTGGAGGTCATGAACACCGACGCCGAGGGCCGGCTGATCCTCGCCGACGCGCTGGCCTACGCCACCGAGTCCGAGCCCGACGCCATCGTGGACGTGGCCACGCTCACCGGGGCGCAGATCACCGCGCTCGGCAAGCGGGTGTCGGCGCTCATGAGCGTCGACGACGCCCTCGCCGAGGAGCTGCTGGCCGCCGCGGACGCCACCGGCGAGCAGACCTGGCGGCTGCCGCTGGTCAGCGACTACCGCGAGCACCTCAAGAGCCCGGTGGCCGACCTCAAGAACATCGGCAAGGCCGG
>PUKE01000217.1 GCA_003550425.1 Nitriliruptoria bacterium | reverse complement strand
CCGGAGCGCAGCAGCTGGACGATGCGCTCGTCGGCCGGCTTGCGCACCTCCTGGGCGCAGTCGGGGCAGGTGAAGGCGTAGGTGTCGCCACGGGCGCGCTCGGAGGCCGTGGGGGCGAGCAGCTCGAGGAGCACCTCGTCGGGCGTGAGGCTCACGTCGCCGCAGTGGGGGCAGCTGGCCTTGATCGTGGCGCTCATCGGGGGCTCCTCGCCTTCGATCACCGGTCGTCGGTGCGCTCTCATGGTGATCCGTCGGCAGGATCGGCCCTCGGCTTGAGCGCTCAGCCGTCGCCGGTCGCGCGCGAGCGCTCGGGCCCGCCCTCCCGGCCGTGCCAGGCGTCGTGGGCGGCCAGCGCCTCCTGGGCGCGCTCGACCACGGCCCGGGCGACCGAGGTCGGCGCCTCGACCCGCGCGCGTCCGCCGAGGCTCGCCACGAACCGCACCGCCCAGGCCTGGCGCCCGAGCGGCGCGCGGATCTCCAGCGCGTGCCCGCGCCGGGCGCTGCGGGCGCCGGGCAGCTGCTCGGCGACCCAGGCGTCGGCGGGATCGACGAGCAACACGAGCTCCTCGTCGCCAGGCGGCGGGTCGAAGCCCGGGGCGGGCAGCGGGTCGGGCGCCGCGCGCACCCCGTGGGGGTCGTCGGCCAGGGCCTGGGCGGCCACGATCCGGTCCAGCCGGAAGTCGCGGGGCGCGCCGGCGCGGCGGCAGTGGGCCTGCAGGTACCACACGCCCTCGGCGACCGTGACCCGCCAGGGCTCGACGACCCGGTCGCTGCGCTGGCCGGCGGCGTCGAGGTAGTCGAGGCCCAGGGGCACGCCGCCCTCCAGGGCCTCGCGGACCACGCCCACGGTGGTGGCGTCGGGCGCCTCGACGGTGACCGTCACCGCGCCGGCCTCGCTGCCCAGGACGCGCTCCAGTGCCGCCGCGGCCCCCTCGAGGGCCTCGAGGTCGGCGACCCCGGGCAGGCGCTGGGCGGTGCGGACCGCCAGCAGCAGCGCGGCGGCCTCCTCGGCGGTCGGGCGCAGCGGGCGCTCCAGGGCGTCGGCGAGACGCACGGTGATCGCGTCGTCGACGAGGTGCACCTGGACCAGGTCGCCGCCGCCGTAGCCGGGGACCCCGCAGTAGCCGAGCACGTCGAGGTCGGCTAGCAGCGCCTCGCGGTCCACCCCGAAGCGCGCGCACACCTCCTCGACCGGTGTGCCGGGGTGGGCCACCAGCCAGGGGACCACGACCAGCAGTCGCTCCAGCCGCGCGAGGGTCGTGGGCTGGCTCATGGCGGCGGCTCCCCGTGTGCCAGGGCCACGAGCTGGGCGCGGGCGCGCTCGGCGAGCCACGTCGGCGCGAGGACCACCACGTCCGGGCCCGCCGACAGCGCCCAGGCGAGCAGCTCGTGGGGGTCGGCGTCCTCGAGCGTCACCTGCGCCCACTCGTCGTCGACGGGCTCGCCGCCGAGGACCTCGCGGTGGGGGCCGCGGACCGCGAGGCGCACCGCCACCGGGTCGGGCGGGTCGGGCACCACCTCGGTGGGCCCAGGCGGCGCGTCGGGCGGGGCGTAGGCGCCGGGCGTGCCGGTGGGCGCGACCTCGCCGTCGATGCGGTCCAGCCGGAACGCGCGCACGGCCTCGCGGTCGTGGTCGCGGCCCACGAGGTACCACCGGCCACGCCGATGCACCAGGCCGTGCGGGTCCACCGTGCGCGACGCCACGGCTCCTTGCGCGGTGCGATAGGGGAACGTCACGGGCTCGCGGCGCAGCTGCGCGGCCAGCAGCGTCGGCAGCCGCTCGCGGTCCAGCTGCAGCGCCACCGGCGGCGGGCGGACGTCATCGGCTGTGCCAGGGGCGTCCGCGCCGACCTCGAGCTTGCGTAGCCCACCGTGGCCGAGGTCGGCGAGCCCGGTGACCTGGATGGCCACCGCGAGCGCCCCGAGCTCCTCGGGCTCCAGGCGCAGCGGGGGCAGGTCGGCGCGGCGGCCGCGGATCGCGTAGCCGACGGTGTCGCCGAAGCGGTCGGCGGCCACGGTCTCCACCGGCACGCCCAGGGCGCGCAGGTCGGCCTTGTCGCGCGAGAACATGCGGCGAAACGCCGCGAGGTCCGCCTGCCCGTAGCCGGCCACGGTGGTGCGGACCTCCTCGGCGGTCATCGGCCGGGCCCGCTCGCGCAGCGCGATGAGCAGGTTCAGCAGACGCTCCAGCCGCTCGGCCATGGGTGCGATGGTAGGGCGCCCGGATCGGCCCGCGATGTGCCATGCTGACCTCGTTGGCTCGGTGGCGGAGGGGATCGCGGTGGTGCGGTGGACGGCGCGTGCGGTGTCGGTGCTCATGGCTGGCGTCGCCGGCCTGCTCGTCACCGCCCTGACCCTCGGGGCCCTGGGCCCGTCGCTGGCCCGTGAGGCGGGGTCGGCGGTCACGGTGCGGCTGGACCTGCCCAGCGCGGCCGACCTGTCCCAGCTCGAGCAGCGCAGCGTCGTGCTCGCCCCCGACGGCACGCCGATGGCGACCTTCCACGCCGGCATCAACCGGCACACGACCGCCCTGGAGGACCTGCCCGACCACGTCTGGCAGGCCGTCCTGGCCGCCGAGGACCGGCGCTTCTTCGAGCACGGGGGCTACGACGTCGAGGCGATCGCGCGCGCGGCCCTGGCCAACGCGCGCGCGGGCACGGTGGTGCAGGGCGGCTCGACGCTGACCCAGCAGCTGGCCAAGACCGTCGTCGGCGATGACCGCACGCTGCGTCGCAAGCTGGCCGAGCTGCGCCAGGCGCTGGCCCTGGAGCGCGACCTCACCAAGGAGGAGCTGCTCGCGACCTACCTCGACCTCGTCTACCTCGGCTCGGGGGCCTACGGCGTCGGCGCCGCGGCCGAGGAGTACTTCGCGGTCAGCGCCGAGGAGCTCACGGTGGAGCAGAGCGCGCTGCTGGCCGGCATCATCCGCTCCCCCAGCGCCCTGGATCCCCGCGTGGCGCCCGAGGCGGCGCTGGAGCGGCGCAACGTGGTGCTCGCGTCGATGGCCGAGCAGGGCTGGCTGACCGACGCGGAGGCCACCGCGCTGCGCGAGGAGCCGCTGGGCGTGAGCGAGACGCGGTCGGAGGCGCTGGCCGACCCGCACGTGATCGAGTCGGTGCGGCGCGAGCTCACCTGCGACCCCGAGGCCACCGGGGGGCAGCGCTGGCCCACCTGCGATGCCGGGCTGGCCCGCGCCGGCGGGCCCGACAGCAGCGCGCGGCTGGACCGGCTCTACACCGGCGGCCTGGAGGTCACCACGACGGTGGACCCCGCGCTGCAGGCCACCGCCAACGACCTGATCCGCGAGCGCTTCCCCGAGCCCGGGGGCGTGACCGCCGCGATCGTCGCGCTGGACCCGCGCGACGGCCGGGTCCTCGTGGCGGCCAGCGGCCGTGGCTTCGACGAGGACGAGCAGCACCTGCCCCTGCAGGGGCGCCGCCAGCCCGGGTCGGCCTTCAAGCCGCTGGTCATGGCCGCGGCCCTGGAGGAGGGCGTGGCGCCAGGCACGCGCCTGGAGGGCGACAGCGGCACGACGTTCGGCGAGGACGAGCTCGACCCCGACGAGACGTGGCGAACCGTGGGCGTGCGCAACTTCGGCGACCGCGACCACGACGACCCGACGATGCACGAGGCGCTGACCGACAGCGTCAACACCGCCTTCGCCGACCTGATCCTGCAGGTCGGCGCGGGCGAGGTGCGCGAGGTCGCCGAGCGCCTCGGCGTCGACGAGGGCGCCTTCGTCGGCGCCGCGGGGCCCGAGGCGAACCCGTCCATGGCGCTGGGCGGCCTCGCGACGGGGACCACCCCGCTGGAGCTGGCCACCGCGCTGGGGGCCATCACCCAGGGCGGTGCGGTGGCCACGCCCCACCTGGTCGCCGAGGTCGCCGACGCCGAGGGGCGGGTGCGCTACGCCGCCGACCACGCGCTGGTGCCGGTGCTGGATGACGAGGTCGCCGACGACGTGACCGGCGCGCTGCTGGCCGCCGTCGAGCGTGGCACTGGCACGGCCGCCCAGCTGCCGGGCTGGGACGTGGCCGGCAAGACCGGCACCACTCAGGAGCAGCGCGACGTGTGGTTCGTGGGCGCAACCCCGACGCTGGTCACCGCGGTGTGGATCGGTCATCCCTCCGAGTCCGTCACGCTGACCAGCGCGACCTCCTCGGGCACCGCCGCGCCGCTGTGGCGCGACTTCATGGAGCAGGCCCTGGAGGGCGAGGACCCGCAGCGGTTCGACGGCATCTCCTCGGAGGGCCCCGAGCCCGAGCCGCGCGAGCGCGAGGAGCGTCGGTCGCCCCTCGACCTGCCGCCGCGCCGCGCCGAGGAGCCCGCGCCCCTGCCCGTTGCCGACGACGAGGACACCGAGGACGCGCCCAGCGCGGGCGACGAGCAGGGCGACGACGCTGCTGACGCCTCTGACGATGCCCCCGGCGATGGTGGCGACGACGGCGCACCGCGCGACGAGGACGCCGGCGACGACGCGTCCGGGGCGACCGGCGGAGCCGCGGACCCCGACCCCTAGGCGGCGCCGCGCGCTGCGGCGGTCAGCCGCTCACATGCTGGCGATCAGCTTGCGGACGCGCTCGTCCTCGCTGCGGAAGGGGTCCTTGCACAGCACGGTGCGCTGCGCCTGGTCGTTGAGCTTGAGGTGCACCCAGTCGACGGTGAAGTCGCGGCGCTTGCGCTTGGCGGCGCGGATGAACTCGCCGCGCAGCCGGGCCCGGGTGGTGGCCGGCGGGTCCTGCATCGCCGCGTCGATCTCGTCGTCGGTGACGACCCGGTCGACCTTGTCGCGCTGCTCCAGCAGGTGGTGCAGGCCGCGACGGCGGTCCACGTCGTGGTACTGCAGGTCGAGCATCGCCACGCGGGGATGCGACAGCGGCAGGTCGTGCCGGCGCCGGAAGTCCTCGACCATGTGGTACTTGGCGACCCAGTCGACGGTGCGCGACAGCTTCAGGGGGTCGTCGGCGAGCATCTCGAGCGCGTGGCCCCAGGCGGCGAGCACGCGCTCGTCCTCGACGGTGGCGCCGCGACCCTCGATGAACTGGCTGACCCGCTCGAAGTAGGCCTGCTGGATCTCCAGGGCGCTCATCTCGCGGCCGCTGGCCAGGCGCCCCCGCCGGCGGCAGGTCATGTCGTGGCTGATCTCGCGGATGGCTCGGATCGGGTTGTCGAGGGTGAGGTCGCGCATCACCGCGCCCGACTCGACCATGCGCAGCACCAGGTCGGTCGTGGCGACCTTCAGCCAGCTGGCGTGCTCGCTCATGTTGGAGTCGCCGACGATGACGTGGAGGCGCCGGAAGCGCTCGGCGTCGGCGTGCGGCTCGTCGCGGCTGTTGATGATCGGCCGGCTGCGGGTCGTCGCCGAGGACAGCCCCTCCCAGATGTGCTCGGCGCGCTGGCTGATGGCGAACACCGCGCCCCTGGGCGTGGCCAGCACCTTGCCGGCGCCCGAGAAGATCTGACGGGTCACGAGGAACGGCAGCAGCGTGTCGGCCAGGCGCTGGAACTCCCCGACGCGGGCCACCAGGTAGTTCTCGTGGCTGCCATAGGAGTTGCCGGCGCTGTCGGTGTTGTTCTTCAGCAGGCTGATGCGCCCGGAGATGCCCTCCTCGGCCAGGCGCTGCTCGGCCTGCCCGACCAGGCTCTCGAGGATCCGCTCCCCCGCCTTGTCGTGGGCGATGACGCTGCGCACCGTGTCGCACTCGGGTGTGGCGTACTCGGGATGCGAGCCCACGTCGAGGTACAGGCGCGCGCCGTTCTCCAGGAACACGTTCGAGGAGCGGCCCCAGCTGACCACGCGACGGAACAGGTAGCGGGCCACCTCGTCCGGCGAGAGCCGCCGCTGGCCTCGGAAGGTGCAGGTCACCCCGTACTCGACCTCGAGACCGAAGATCCGGCGGTCCACGCGCGCTCCTTCCCGCCGCTGTGGGGCGCACTGCGCCGCGGGTCGCGCGTGGTGCGCCTGCCCTCAGTGTAGGGGCGAGCGCCAGGCTCGGGGCCCAGGCGCCACCGTGGTGCGCCCGCCCCGCCGCCGGGCGACCATGGGGGCATGCTCGCCCGGCTGCGCACGCTGTTGGTCGGCGCGGTGATCGTGCTGGCCGTGGTCGCGATCGGCCTGGGACGCACGCTGTCGGAGGCGCCCGGCGATCCGGTGGACTGCGACGACCCCGTGGCCTGGGACGCCGCCGGCCAGGTGGTCGGCGAGTCCGCGGCGATCGAGGGGCCGGTCACCGACGTCACGCATGCGCCCGAGGTCGGCGGCGCGCCGACGTTCCTCAACCTGGGCGCGGCCCACCCCGAGGAGCCGCGGTTCGACGTGGTGGTCTACGAGGACACCCGCGAGGCCTTCGACGCGCCCCTGGAGGACCTCGAGGGCGCGACCGTGTGCGTGGTCGGCGAGGTCCGCACCCGCGACGGGGTGCCCCAGATCGTGCTGGGCGCCCCGCCCCAGCTGGAGCGCCGCGACTGACGCGGCGCGGTCACTGATCGGGGGCCGAGGGGGCCCTCACTGATCGAGCGCGGCGGCGACCCGGTCGGAGGGCAGGCGGAAGAACGTGCGGCGACCGCGGGTGCGGTCGAGCCCGGCGACCTCGAGCTGCGAGGCGCCGAGCTCGCGGTCCTCGTTGGCGGCGAGCGCGTCGCGGGCGGTGCGCAGCGCGGCGTCGAGCGCGGCGTCGGGGTCGTGGTGCTCGGCGAGCTGGGCGTTGATGGCCTCGGCGCTGCCGCCGATGGCCACGTGGCGGTCCTCGTCGACGATGAAGCCGTCGTAGCGCACGTGGTAGAGCTCGACGCCGGTGCCGTTGACCTCGGCGACCAGCAGCTCCACCTCGAAGGGCTTGGAGCCCTCGGTGAACCCGGCGCCGAGGAAGCTGGCGTAGGCATTGGCGAGGCTGCGGCCGGTCACGTCGGCGCGGGCGTACTGGTAGCCCTTGACGTCGGCCATGCGGATGCCGGCCACGCGCAGCTGCTCGAACTCGTTGTAGCGGCCGACGGCGGCGAAGGCGACGTGGTCGTAGATCTCGCTGACCTTGTGCAGGCTCGTCGAGGGGTTGGCGGCCACGAACAGCATCCCGTCGCGGTAGGACAGCGCGACCACCGAGCGGCCCCGGCTGATGCCCTTCTGGGCGAACTCGGCCCGGTCCTTCATCAGCTGCTCGGGGCTGACGTAGGGCATCATGCCCACGGTGCTCTCCTCTCGCCGGGTGGGTCGGTGCGGGTGGGCGCGCCGGTGCGGCGGCGCGCCGCGGGGGTCAGCGCCGGGCGGCGCCCGGGGCTCACTGCTGGCGGGCGCTGACCACGCGGTCCATGCGCTCGCGGAGCTCGTCGTCGGGCAGCTCGCGGTAGCCCTCGGCGTCGATGAGCGACACCAGCGGGTAGATGCCGCGCACCACGTCGGGCCCGCCGGTGGCGGCGTCCTCGTCGGCGGCGTCCCAGAGGGCCTCGAGGCACATGTCGACCACGGCGTCGCGGGCCAGGTCGGGCCGGTAGCGGGCCTTCAGGCTGCCGCGCGCGTCGCGCCCGCCGGAGCCCTGCGCGGCGAAGCGCTGCTCCTCGTAGCGGCCACCGGTGACGTCGAACTCGTAGATGCGGCCGGTGTCGGCGAGGGTGTCGTAGCCGGCGAACAGCGGGACGACGACGAGGCCCTGCAGCGCCATCGGCAGGTTCGCCCGGACCATCTGGCCGAGCTTGTTGGCCTTGCCCTCCAGCGACAGCGGCCCGTTCTCGACCTTCTCGTAGTGCTCGAGCTCGGTGGCGAAGATCTTGGCGAGCTCCATCGCCGGCCCGGCGGCGCCGGAGATCGCGATCGCCGAGGTCGAGTCGGCCTCGAACACCTTGCGCATGTCGCGCTTGGAGATGACGTTGCCGGCAGTGGCGCGGCGGTCGCCGGCCACGATGACGCCGTCGTCGTAGGCCACGGCGAGCACGGTGGTGCCGTCGACGTGGGGCACGCCCTGCCCGTCGTGGCGGGCGAGCGCCTCGGGCAGCGCGTCGGGCAGGTGGCGCTCCAGCAGCCGCGAGAAGCTCGGGCCGGCCAGGTCGAACGGCTCGGGCAGGGCCTGGTGCATCGACAGGTCTCGGCTCACGGTGGCCTCCGTGGCCCGCGACGGCGCGGCCGTCCGCGGGGCGCAGCGGTCGGTTCTGGGCGGGCGGATCGGGCGTCGGCCGCGGCTGGCGACCCTCGGGGCACCCTACCACCGCGCCCTGGCGCGCTCCCCAGCTGCGAGCGGGTCAGCGCGCGTGGGGCGCGGCGGCTCAGCGGTCGTCGGCGTGACCGGCGTACAGCGCCTCGATCTCGTCGCGGTAGCGCTCCCCGACCACGCCGCGGCGCACCTTGAGGGTGGGGGTGAGCTCGCCCGAGGCGATGCCGAGGTCGCGGGGCAGCACCCGGAAGCGGCGGATGCGCTCGGCCTGGGAGACGGTGGCGTTGGCGTCGTCGATGGCCGCGCCGATCGCCTCGCGCACCTGCGGGTGGGTCGCGAGCGCGTCGAGGTCGGTGTCCTCGAGGCCCTCCTGGCGCGCCCAGCGGGGTGCCTGGTCGGCGTCGAGGGTGACCAGTGCCCCGATGTAGGGGCGCCCCTCCCCCACCACGACGCACGTGCCGACCAGCGGATGGGCGCGCACCAGGTCCTCCAGCGGGCCGGGGCTGACGTTCTTGCCGCCGGCGGTGACGATGACCTCCTTCTGGCGCCC
Organism: Nitriliruptoria bacterium; assembly: GCA_003550425.1. GTDB lineage: Bacteria > Actinomycetota > Nitriliruptoria > Euzebyales > Egibacteraceae > PUKE01. Next base: position 2,084 of record PUKE01000217.1, on the reverse strand, counting down.
GGTGATCCACACGAAGCCGTCGGCGTCGAAGCGGGCGAGGTCGCCGGTGCGCAGCCACCCGTCGTCGAAGGCCTCGGCGCTGGCCTGCGGGTCGCGCCAGTAGCCCTGGAAGACCTGGCCGCCGCGGACCTGCAGCTCGCCGTCGGGTGCCAGCCGCAGCTGGGTGGCGGGCATGGCGATGCCCACCGAGCCGGGGCGCGGCCGGTCGGGCGGGTCGCCGGTGAGGATCGGGGAGGGCTCGGTCAGGCCGTAGCCCTCGAGCACCGGCACGCCGGCCTCGCTGAAGAACCGCGCGAGGTCGGGTGACAGCGCGGCGCCACCGGAGATGGCCCAGCGCACCTGCCCGCCCATGGCCGCGCGCAGCCGGGCGCCGACGAGGCGGTCGAGCACCGCCCACCGCGCGCGGGCCAGCAGGCCTCGGCGGCGGCCCTGCTCGTGGGCGCGCGCTCGGGCGAGGGCCTCGCGCTGCGCGGCGTCGAACAGCCGGGCGAACAGCGCGCCGCGCTGCTGCGCGGCGTTGCGGCCGGCCTCGAGCAGCTTCTCGAACACCCGCGGGACGGCGATGAGGAAGCTCGGCGCGGCCAGGGGCAGCTCCTCGCGGAGGTTGGCCACGCCGGTGCTGTAGCACAGCTGGGCGCGCCCCTGCAGGGAGATGAAGACCTGGATGCGCGCGAACACGTGGGCCAGGGGCAGGAACACCAGCGTGCGTCGTCCCCCGTCGAACAGCGCGGGCAGGTGGGCGATGGTCTGCGTGGCGTTCCAGGTGATGTTGCCGTGGGTGAGCACGCAGCCCTTGGGCGCCCCGGTGGTGCCCGAGGAGTAGACGATCGTGGCGAGGTCGCTGGGCCCGAGCGTCGCGCGGCGCCGGTCGGCCTCGGCGCGCGAGGCGTCGTCGGCGCGCGCGATGAGCGCATCCAGCCCGCCCTGCTCGATCACCTCGACGTGGGTGAGGCTGGCGACGGCGTCGCCGAGCTCGGCGATCAGCTGCTGCTGCTCGGGCTGCTCGACGATGGCCACGGTGGCCTCGCTGTCGCCGAGCACGTGGGCGATCTGGTCGCGGGCCGCGCTGTCGTAGAGCGGGACGGTGACCGCGCCGGCCGCGAGGATCGCCAGGTCGGCGATGGTCCACTCCAGGCGCGTGCGCGACAGCAGCGCCACCCGCTCGCCGGGCTGCACCCCCAGGGCCACGAGCCCCGCGGCGACCTCGCGGACCTGGTCGCGCAGCCAGGCGGCGCTGCGCGGGGCGAACCGGTCGCCCTCGCGCACGCCGACCGCCGCCGCGTCGGGCTCCTCCTCGGCCCAGGCCCACAGCGGCGCCAGCAGGTGCGGGTAGGGCTCGTCGTGCACCGGCGGGCCCTCCAGGCGGGCGCGCACGCCCTCCTCGGGGGCCTCGGCGGCCTCGGCGGCCTCGCCGTGGCCAGGCTCGTGGCCGGGCTCGTCGGGCTCGTCGGGCTCGTCGCTGGCGCGGTGCGGTGGGCTCCCGTCCTGCATCGCCGGCAACGGTAGCAACCCGCGCCCCTGCGCCGGGCACACTGGCCGCGATCGAGCACGCGGACCGGGACGGTGACCGATGGACCTGTGGGCGGCGCTGCGCGCGGTGGTGCGATGGCTGCTGGCGGCCCTGCTGCTCGTGGCCGGGGTCGGCCACTTCACCAACCATGAGGCGTTCCTGGCCCAGACGCCGTCGTTCCTGCCGGCGCAGTCGCTGATCGTGTGGGCCTCCGGCGTGGTCGAGGTGGCGCTCGGGGTGGCCCTGCTGGCGTGGCGCTCGCGTCGCCGGGAGGTCGGATGGGCCGTGGCGGCCTTCTTCGTGCTGATCTTCCCGGGCAACCTCTACCAGGCGGCGGCGGGCCACGACGCCTTCGGGCTGGACTCCGACGCCGCGCGCCTGACCCGCCTGGCGTTCCAGCCGCTGCTGGTGCTCGCTGCGCTGTGGAGCACGCGGGCGTGGCCACGGCCGCGCGCGTCGACCCGCAGCGCATGAGCGCCCGGGCGCGCGGGTAGGGCCGTGGCCATGAGCCCCGATCCCCAGTCCGACACCCCCGCAGCGCGCAACGGGCACGGCCCGCTCGGCCAGCCCTCGG
>PUKE01000186.1 GCA_003550425.1 Nitriliruptoria bacterium | reverse complement strand
GGCCTTCGCGGTCGACGTCAGCCTCAACCGCGCGGTGCAGCGCAACCGCTGGCCCCATCACGGGCTGATCGTGCTGTTCGACCCCGAGCTGCTGCACACCGTCGGCTCAGAGATCCGCCGCGAGGGATGCCTGAGCGTCCCCGACTTCACCGCGGACGTGCGCCGCGCGCTGCGCGTGGTGGTGCGCGGCACCGACCCGACCGGGCGCGAGCGCGTCATCGAGGCCGAGGGCTTCGAGGCCCGCGCGCTCCAGCACGAGCTCGACCACCTCGACGGCACGCTCATCCTCGACCGCGTGGCCTCGCTGCGCACCGACGTGTTCCGCCGCCAGCGCTACGAGGGCCGGCGGGACGGCTGACCGCGAGCCTGCCGTCCGGCCCTGCCACCAGGGCCGGACGGCGCATCGGCGCCGAGGCGAGGGCCCTGGGCAGCGCACCCGGTCCCGGTTACCCTCCGGTAACCACGTGGGCCCGCCGGCGCGTCGGCGGGGCCGAGCCGGACATCTGGAGCGCGCATGCCCGCCATCGAGACCGTCGACGTGGTCCGGATCGTGCTGGGCCTGGCGGCCCTGGGCGTCGCCGCCTTCTTCGCGGTGGCGCGCATCCGCTTCCTCGCTCGCCTGGTGCTCGCCGCCCAGCCGATGCCCGAGCGCACCCGCGACCTGGGACGGCGCGTGCGCTACGTGATCCAGCACGTGCTGGCCCAGCAGAAGATCCTCAAGTGGACGGGGCCGGGCATCCTGCACGCGCTGATCTTCTGGGCGTTCCTCGTCAGCCAGACCAAGTCGGTGGAGGCCATCGGGGAGATCTTCGACCCGGCGTTCGCGCTGCCGGGCTTCCCCGCCGGCGCCAGCCAGACCAGCGTGCTGGGCTTCCTGCAGGACTTCTTCGGCCTGGTGGTGCTGGCCACCATCGTGGGCTTCGCGATCATCCGCCTCGCCCAGCACCCGCGCCGCAGCGGGCGTCGCTCGCGCTTCGCGGGCTCCAACCTGCTGCACGGCTGGTACGTGCTGATCGCCGAGGTCGGCCTGCTCTACACCGCCTTCGTGCTGCGCGGGGTCCGCGAGGCCAAGGGGGTGCTGCCCCACGGCGACGGCGCCTTCTTCTCGACCTGGCTCGGCGGCCTCTTCGAGGGGCTGGACCCCACCACGCTGGACGTGCTGACCACCGCCTTCCTGGTCGCCCACATCGGGGTGCTCGGCGGGTTCCTGGTGTTCACCCTGCACTCCAAGCACCTGCACATCCTCACCAACGTCTTCAGCGTGTTCTTCGCGCGCCACCCCAAGGCGCTGGGCAAGGCCGAGGCCGAGCCGATCGACCTCGAGGAGATGGACGAGGACGCCACCCTCGGCGTCGGCCGGATCGAGGACTTCGGGTTCAAGCGGTTCCTGGACCTCTACTCGTGCACCGAGTGCGGGCGGTGCCAGAGCCAGTGCCCCGCCTGGAACACCGGCAAGCCGCTGAACCCCAAGCTGCTCATCATGGACCTGCGCGATCACCTGTACCGCAAGGGTGACGCGATCCTCGACGGCACCGCCGCCGCGCACGCCCGCGGCGAGGAGATCGGCGAGCACGCCGACATCGACGTGCTCAACGCGATGCTCGTCGGCGACGAGCCCGGCCAGGCCGACGCCGTCATCGACTACGACGTCCTGTGGTCGTGCACCACGTGTGGCGCCTGCGTCGAGGAGTGCCCGGTCGACATCGAGCACGTGGACCACATCCTGGACCTGCGCCGCTACAAGGCCATGATGGAGTCGAGCTTCCCGCCCGAGGCCGGCGCGATGCTCCGCAACATCGAGAACTCCGGCGACCCGTGGGGCGGCGGGGCGCCCAAGCGCATGGACTGGGCCGAGGGCCTGGACGTGCCCGTGGTCGAGGAGCGCCTGGACCCTGGCACCGAGTACCTGTTCTGGGTCGGCTGCGCGGGCGCGTTCGACGACCGCGCCAAGAAGGTCACGCGCAACGTCGCCCAGCTGCTCGACGCCGCGGGGGTGTCCTACGCCGTGCTCGGGCCGCAGGAGACCTGCACCGGCGACTCGGCGCGGCGCCTGGGCATGGAGTACCTGTTCCAGATGATGGCCGAGCGCAACGTGGAGGTCCTCAACGAGGTCGGGGCCACCAAGATCGTGACCACCTGCCCGCACTGCCTCAACACCCTGGCCAACGAGTACCCCGACTTCGGCGGCCACTTCGAGGTGGTGCACCACAGCGAGCTGCTCAGCCGGCTGGTCGCCGAGGGCCGCCTCGCGCCCCACACCGAGCTGGAGCAGACGATCACCTACCACGACCCCTGCTACCTCGGGCGGCACAACGACGTCTACGACGCGCCGCGCGCGGCCATCGACGCCGTGGCCGGCACCCAGCCCGTCGAGCTCCCCCGCTCGCGCAACCACAGCTTCTGCTGCGGCGCCGGCGGCTCGCGGATGTGGATGGAGGAGGACCTCGGCAAGCGCGTCAACCATGAGCGCATCGACGAGGCCATCGAGGTCGAGCCGGACGTGGTGTGCACCGCCTGCCCCTTCTGCAACGTGATGCTCGGCGACGCCGCTGGCGACCGCGAGACCGACGGGACGCTGGGCGAGGGGCAGGTCCAGGTGGTGGACTTCTCCCAGCTGCTGGCCGACGCGGTGCTGCCCGACCGTCAGGCGGAGGCCGCCGACGGGGACGCCGACGACGACGGCGAGGGGGGCGCGACCACCGACCGCGCGCACGGCACCGACGCGCCCGCCGCCCAGCAGTGAGGCGGTGGGCGCCGCGGGTTGGTGGCCCCCACGCCCCTCCGGGTCGGCGGCCCCCACGCCCCGCGACGAAGGTCCCGGACCCGGCGCGCACGCGAGGGGCAGACTCCCGGCCATGACGCGCCCATCCCTGCGACCGTCCCTGCCCGCCCCCTTCCAGCTGTGCGCGGTCACCACTGACGCCGACGCGCTGGCCGGCGGGCGCGGCCACACCGAGGTGGCCCTGGCCGCCCTCGCCGGCGGCGCCGACGCGGTCCAGCTGCGCGCCCCTGGCTGGACCGCCGACGAGCTGCGCCCGCTGGCCCGCGTGCTGACCGCGGCCTGCGCGCGCACCGACGCGGCGCTGATCGTCAACGACCATCCCGGCGTGGCCGCGCAGGTGGGCGCCGCCGGGGCGCACGTCGGCCAGGACGACGACCCCGTCGCGGCTCGCGCCCGCCTCGAGCCCGGCCAGATCCTCGGCGTCAGCGCCGGGAGCGTCGACGAGGTGGAGGCCGCGGTCGCGGCGGGCGCCGACTACGTGGGCGTGACCGTGTGGCCCACCGCGACCAAGTCGGAGGCCGCGGCGGTCGGGGTGGAGGGGCTGCGGGACCTGGCGGCCGCGAGCCCGGTCCCGCTGGTGGCGATCGGCGGCGTATCGGCCGCCACGGCGCCCACGGCGCTCGCGGCCGGCGCGGCGGGCGTGGCGGTGGTCTCGGCGATCGCGGCGGCCCCCGATCCCGTCGCCGCGGCGCGGGAGCTGCGCGCGGTCGTCGACGAGGCGCTGGCCAGCGGTGATCCGAGCCCACGACAGGAGGAGTCGCGATGACGAGCCCCGAGGGCCTCGCGCCCCCCGGCAAGCTGCACGCCGAGCTGTTCTCCCAGGTCATCCTGCGCCATCTCGGCGCCGCCGACGCCGACGTGGTCGTCGGCCCGCGACACGGGGTGGACCTCGGCGTGGTGCGCACCGCCCCGGGCCAGGTGATGGCCCTCACCTCCGACCCGGTCTTCATCGTGCCGACCTTCGGCTGGGAGCGCGCCACCTGGTTCGCGGTGCACATCCTGGCCTCCGACACCGCGATGAGCGGCCTGGCGCCCCGCTGGATGGCCGTCGACCTGAACCTGCCCCGCGAGCTCGATGACCAGGGCGTCACCGAGCTGTGGCAGGGCTACGCCAAGGCCTGCGAGGACCTCGGCATCGCGGTGGTCACCGGCCACACCGGGCGCTACGACGGCACGAGCTGGCCGATGGTGGGTGGCGCGACGTGCATGGCCACCGGCCCCGAGGACGGCTACGTCACCTCGGCGATGGCCCAGCCGGGCGACCAGGTCGTGGTCACCAAGGGCGCGGCCATCGAGGCGACCGCCCTGTTCGGGGGCACGTTCCCCGAGCTGCTGCGCCCGGCGCTCGGCGACGCGGTGGTCGCGGCCGCCGACACGCTGTTCGAGGCCCAGACCGTGGTGCCCGAGGCGCGGATCGCCGCGGGCATCGGGCTGCGCGAGGACGGCGTCACCGCCCTGCACGACGCCACCGAGGGCGGGGTGCTGGGCGGACTGGTGGAGCTCGCCGAGGCCTCCGGCGTGGGGCTGCGCATCGACCGCGACCTCATCCCGGTGCGGCCCGAGGTCCGCGCGATCTGTGGCCACGTGGGCATCGACCCCTACACCGCGATCTCCGAGGGGACGCTGCTCGCGACCGTGCGACCCCACAAGGCCGGTGCGCTGCTCACCGCGCTCGGGGAGGCCGACATCGACGCCGCCGTGGTCGGCGAGGTCACCCCCGTCGAGGAGGGGCGGCGGCTGCGCACGCGCGAGGGGGAGGAGGACCTGGCGCACCCGGGCTTCGACCCCTTCTGGGCGGCCTTCGCGGAGTGGAGCGCCAGCGCGGCCGAGGACGCCTGACCGGGGACGACGCTAGGTCGCGCCCTCGGGCTCCTCGCCGCGGCACAGGGCCAGCACCACCTCCACCGCCTCGTCGGCGGCCGCCGCGGTCTGGGCGGTGAGGCCGAACCCGACGTCCAGGCTGGTCACGGGCACCTGGACGACCGCGGCCGCCCGTGGGGGCTCGCCCAGCATCGCCGCCATCGCGAGCAGGCCGCCGGGGTCCACGTGGTGGCTGCCCGGCGGGCGGTGGGCGTCGGCGGCGAGCCAGCGCACCGCGACCTGGTCCACGTCGATCGAGGCGTCGACGAGCACCACGCGGTCGCGGTCCACGAGCTCGGCGGCCAGCTCGGGCGTGAGCTGATGCGCGGTGCGCACCGCCACGCCCGGCTCGGCGCGCTCGGCGACGGCCTGGGCCACGTGCAGGCCAGCCGCGTCGTCGGAGCGCAGCTCGCTGCCGTAGCCGAGGACCAGCGTGGGCTCCACGGGATCAGTCGCGCCGGAGCTCGGTGACGACCTCGCCGTCGGGTCGCACCACCTGGACGTCGAAGGGCATCTGGCCGAGCGCGTGCGTCGAGCACGACAGGCACGGGTCGTAGGCCCGGATGCCGGCCTCGAGGCGGTTGAGGGTGCCCTCGGGCACATCGGGCCCGTCGATGTGGGCGTCGGCGATCTCGCGGATGGTCTTGTTCATCGCCAGGTTGTTGTGCCCGGTGGCGATGACCATGTTCACGGCGGTGATCAGGCCGTGGCCGTCGACCTCGTAGTCGTGGAACAGGGTGCCGCGCGGCGCCTCGGAGGCGCCCACGCCGCGCCGACGGTTCGGGTTGGCCTCGGCGCGGGTGAACGGGTCGGTGAGGTCGGGGTCGCCGAGCAGCCCCTCGATCGCCTCGATCGCGGCGAGCACCTCGAGCAGGCGCGCGTAGTGGTAGTGGAACGACGAGGTGGCGATCTCACCGGTGCGGGCGCGATAGCGCTGGAGGGCGGCGTCGGCCAGCGTCGTCCCGAAGTGGGTGGCCACGTTGAGGCGGGCCAGCGGGCCCACCCGGTAGATGCCGTCCCAGGGGCTGCCGTGCTCGCCCACCGCGTCGCGCCAGTACGGGGACTTCAGGTAGCTGTCGGCGTTGGTCGCCTCGCCGAGGAGCTCCTTGTAGCGGTGTGCCTCGACGTCGTCGGCGACGATGGTCCCGTCGGCGTCGACCACCCGCAGCGCGCCGTCGTAGTGCTCCCAGCGGCCGTCGGGCCCCACGTGGCCGAGGAACAGGCTCGGGAAGTTGCCGAAGGAGGCGATCTCCTTGCGGAACCGCGTCACGAGCAGGCTCTCGAAGTGGGCCAGCACGTCCAGGGTCGTCTGCTTGGCCTCGCCGGTCCTGTAGCCGATGTCGATGACCTCGTCGTCGGTGAGGGGCTCGGCCACCCCGCCCGGCACGATCTGGTGCCCGTGGATCTTGCGCCCGCTGACCTTCTCGATGACCTCCTGGCCGAACTGGCGCAGCCGGATGCCGCGGCGCACGACCTCGGGCTCGGAGGCCATGAGCCCGAAGACGTTGCGCTGCTCGGGGTCGGCGTCCATGCCCAGCAGCAGGTCGGGGGCGCTGAGGTGGAAGAAGCTCAGCGCGTGCGACTGGATGATCTGGCCAAGGTTGACCAGCCGGCGCTGGAGCACCGCGGCGCGCGGGATCGCCACCGACATGATCTGGTCGCCGGCCTTGGCCGAGGCCAGCAGGTGGCTGACCGGGCAGATGCCGCAGGTGCGCGCGGTCAGCGCCGGCATCTCCTGGAAGGGGCGCCCGCCGCACAGCTCCTCGAAGCCCCGGAACTCGGTGACGTGGAAGCGGGCGTCGCTGACGGTCCCGTCGTCCTGCAGCTCGAGGGTGATCTTCGCGTGCCCCTCGATGCGCGTGACCGGGTCGATGACGTGGGTGTTGTGCACGCCGGCCTCCTTGGGCTGATGGCTCCGGCGCGAGCGGGCGCGCCGGGTGGCGGGTGGCGGGTGGCTAGCCGAAGCGGATCCCGTGGGGGGAGTCGTCGATGCCGAGCAGGGACTCGAGCGCCTCGCGGATGCGCGCCGCCGGCGGCGGGCACCCGGGCAGGAACAGGTCGACGGGCACCACGTGATGCAGCGGCAGCGCCTGGGGCAGTAGGTCGGGGATGACCTCGGAGGGCATCTGCCCGTCGCGGTCGGGGTGCTCGGCGTAGACCCGGTACACCATCTCGCCGGGCTCGCCCACGAGGTTGCGCAGCGCGGTGACGTTGCCGGTCACCGCGCAGTCCCCGAAGGAGATCACCACCTTGCTGCGGGCGCGCAGCTGGTGGGCGAGCTCGAGGTTGTCGGTGTTGGTGACCGCGCCCTCGACCAGCACCGCGTCGACGTCCTCGGGGAACTCCTTGCGGTCCACCAGGGGCCCGTAGACGATCTGGGCGTGGCGCCGCAGCTCGATGAGCCACTCGTCGAGGTCGACGAAGGACATGTGGCACCCCGAGCAGCCGCCCAGCCAGATGGTGGCCAGGCGCGGCAGCGGCGGGGCAGCGTGCTTGGGGCTCGTCATCGCAGGGCCTCCCGATCGACCCACTCGCCTTGCTCGCGGGCTGAGGACAGGAACGCGACCAGGCTGGGGTCATGGCGCATCTCGCCGACGGCCTTGCCCTTCCAGGCCAGCGCGCCGGTGGGGCAGACCGCCACGCACTTGCCGCACCACGTGCAGGAGGGCGCCTCGCCCCACTCCTGCCCGAGGTCGGCGATGAGGTGCGAGCCGCTGGCGCGTCCGGCGAGGTCCCACACGTGGGCGCCCTCCACCTCGGCGCAGGTGCGCACGCAGCGGGTGCACAGCACGCAGCGGTTGGGGTCGAAGGTGTACTTGGGATGGCTCGCGTCCACCGAGCGGCGGGGGAACTGGTAGTCGGGTCGCACGTGGTCGACGCCGAGCTCCTCGGCGAGGTCCTGCAGCTCGCAGGCGCCGTTGGACACGCACACCGCGCAGACGTGGTTGCCCTCGGCGAGCAGCAGCTCGCAGATGAGCTTGCGGTGCTCGTCGAGCGACCGCGACCGGGTCCGGACCTCCATGTCCTCCACGACGGTGGTGCCGCAGGCGGGCATCAGCTTGTGCCGCTCGGCGACCTCGACCACGCACAGGCGACAGCCGCCGTGGACCGAGGTCCCCTCGAGCGCGCACAGCCGGGGGATGCGGATGCCCTCGCGGTCGGCCGCCGACAGGACCGACTCGTCGGGGTAGGCCATCACCTCGTGGCCGTCGATGACCACCGGGACGTTGGGTCGTTGCCGTCTAGCCATGCGCCACCCCCACGGGCTCGTCGCGCAGCAGGGCCAGGTACTCGTCGCGGAAGTGCTCCAGGGTGCTCGCGACCGGGTTGGGCGCGGACTGCCCGAGGCCGCACAGGCTCGTCTCCCGAACGGTGCGCGACAGCTGCTCGAGCAGCTCCAGGTCGCGGTGGCTGCCCTCGCCCGCGCAGATGCGCTCGAGCAGGCGGTGCATCTCGAGCGTCCCGACGCGGCACGGCGTGCACTTGCCGCAGCTCTCGTCCTGGCTGAAGTCCATGTAGAAGCGGGCGACCTCGGGCATGGACACGCCCTCGTCCATGGCGATCAGCCCGCCCGAGCCCATGATCGACCCGGCCTGTCGCAGGCTCTCGAAGTCCACGGGCAGGTCGCGGAAGGACGCGGGCACGCAGCCGCCGGAGGGCCCGCCGGTCTGGGCCGCCTTGAAGGCGCGGCCATCGGGGCAGCCCCCGCCGATCTCCTCGATGATCTCGCCGAGGGTCAGGCCCATCGGCACCTCGATGAGGCCGGTGTGGCGCAGCGACCCGGCGAGCGCGAAGACCTTGGTGCCGGGGCTGACCTCGGTGCCCATGCGGCGGAACCACTCGGGGCCGCGTCGCACGATGTCGGGCAGGTTGGCCAGCGTCTCGACGTTGTTGATCATCGTGGGGCGGCCGTACAGCCCCCGCTCGGTCGGGTAGGGCGGGCGCATCCGGGGCTGGCCGCGCTGGCCCTCGATGGAGGCCAGCAGCGCGGTCTCCTCGCCGCAGACGAAGGCGCCGGCGCCGGTGCGGATCTCCACGTCCAGCGAGAAGTCCGACCCCAGGATGTTGCGTCCGAGCAGGCGCTGGCGCTTGGCGGTGCGGATGGCCTGCTCGAGGCGCTTGATCGCGCGCGGGTACTCGGCGCGCACGTACAGGAACGCCTTGCTGGCCCCCGTGGCGTAGGCCGCGAGCGTCACGCCCTCCAGGACGCGATGCGGGTCGTCCTCCATGACCGCGCGGTCCATGAACGCGCCGGGGTCACCCTCGTCGCCGTTGGCCACGACGTACTTCTCGTCGGCCACGGCGTCGTGGAGCATCCCCCACTTCTTGGCGGTCGGGTAGCCCGCGCCGCCCCGGCCGCGCAGCCCGCTGGCCTCGATCGTCTCGATCAGCCCGCGCGGGCGCATGCGCAGCGCGGAGACGAGCGCGCGGTAGCCGCCCTCGGCGACGTAGTCCTCGAGCCGCTCGGGGTCGATGCGCCCGGCGTTGGACAGCACCACGCGCTCCTGGCGGGTGAAGAACGGCAGGCCCTCGTCGAGCTGGTGCTCGGCGAGGTCCTCGCGGCCCTTGACGTGGCGCTCGACGATGTCGGCGCCCACGCGCTCGTTCACCTCCTGGAACAGGGTGGGCTGGCCGCCGCGGGGCTCGGTGCGCACCAGCGGGCCGGCGCTGCACAGCCCCATGCAGCCGGTGGGCACGACCTGCACGTCGTGCTCCAGCCCCTGCTCCTCCACGCGCTGCTCCACCGCCCGGTAGGCCGGGCCGGCGCCGCTGGCATCGCACGCGGTGCTGCTGCACACCTTGATGCGCCAGCGGTAGCGGCTGCGCGCCTCCGCCTCGTTGACGGCGACGTCGTCGAGGTCGATGACCTTGGCCATCAGCCAGCCTCCTCCTCGGCCGCGGCGTCCTCGGCGGCGAGCAGCTCGCGGACGTGGGCGATCAGGTCCTGGGGGGTCTGCTTGGCCAGGACGGTCCCGTCGAAGACCACCACCGGCGCCAGGCCGCAGCTGCCCACGCAGCGCGCCGTCCACAGGGTGAGCCGCCCATCGTCGGTGGTCTCGCCGGCGGGCACGTCGAAGGCCTCGGAGGTCTCGCGGACCACGTCCTCGGCCCCCTTCACGTAGCAGGCGGTGCCCATGCAGACGGTGCAGATGTGGTCGCCCGGCGGCTCGAAGGTGAACAGGTGGTAGAAGCTCGCCACCCCGAGCACCCTGCTCGGCGGCAGCCGCAGCTGCCGCGCCAGGTAGATGAGCACGTCATCGGAGAGATGACCGAACACCTCCTGAGCGGTGTGGAGCAGCTCGACCAGCTGGTCCTGCTCGAAGCGCGCGCGCTTGAGCGCCTTGTCGAGCAGGGCGAAGCGCTCGTCGCCGGAGGGATGCGCGTCCTGCTGCGCGCGACGATCGGTCGCGGGTGCGGCCATGGGGGCCTCCTCGGCTCTCGCCCCTGGTGGCGGGGCCCCGTCGTGGCGAGGTGGTCCCGCGCTGCTTGCGGCAAGCGACTCCGACGGTGGCGGCAGCGCGCCCTCGGTGCCAGGGAGCATCGTCCGGCCGCATCGGGGACCCTGGTCCCGGCGATCATGGACGGCACGGGCTGGCGGCGGGCCCCGGCGCCTTCGATCCTTGGCAGTGGACGGCGACCGCGTGCGCCGCCACCAGGGAGGAGACGCCATGTGCCTGGGGATCCCCGGCCGGATCGTGGCGATCGAGGAGCCCGAGATCGGCCTGGCCACCGCCGACGTCGGTGGGGTCCGCCGCAAGGTGTCCATCCAGCTGCTGCAGGAGGAGCCAGGCGGGGGCCCGGGCATCGACGACTGGGTGCTGATCCACGTCGGCTTCGCGCTCGCCCAGATCGACGAGCAGGAGGCCGCCGAGACGTTCCGACGCCTCGAGGCGATGGGCGACCCCTACCGCGAGGAGCTGGACGAGCTCGCCAGCAGCGACATCGAGTGACGGGCGCGTCGCGCCCGAGGACGGGGCCCTCATGAGGTTCGTGGACGAGTACCGCTCGCCGGCGATCGCACGCGGCCTGGCCGCCGAGATCGCCGAGCTCGCCGGCGACCGCCCGCACAAGATCATGGAGATCTGCGGCGGCCACACCCACGCGATCTACCGCCACGGCATCCCCGACCACCTGCCCGACGGGGTCGAGCTGGTCCACGG
>PUKE01000239.1 GCA_003550425.1 Nitriliruptoria bacterium | reverse complement strand
GAGGCCCAGCGCATCCGCCTGGCCACCCAGATCGGGTCGGGCCTGGTCGGCTGCCTCTACGTGCTCGACGAGCCCTCCATCGGGCTGCACCAGCGCGACAACGAGCGCCTCATCGACACGCTGGTCCGGCTGCGCGACCTCGGCAACACCGTCATCGTCGTCGAGCACGACCAGGCCACGATCGAGGCGGCCGACCACATCGTCGACATCGGCCCCGGGGCCGGGGAGTCCGGCGGCGAGATCGTGCACTCGGGCACGCTGGCGGGGCTCAAGCAGGTGCGTCGCTCGCTGACCGGGCAGTACCTCGCCGGCCGCCGCGCGATCCAGGCGGCGCCGCACGGTCGCCGGCCGGTGGACCCCGACCGCCGCCTGGTGGTGCGCGGCGCGCGGGCCAACAACCTCGCCGACCTCGACGTCGCGCTGCCGCTGGGCTGCTTCGTGGCGATCACCGGCGTGTCGGGCTCGGGCAAGTCCACGCTGGTCAACGACACCCTGCATCCGGCGCTGCAGCGCCACGTCTCGCCGGGCGCCAAGGTCGTGCCCGCCGCGCACCGGCGCGTCGACGGCCTCGAGCACGTCGACAAGGTGGTGGCGATCGACCAGTCGCCCATCGGGCGGACGCCGCGCTCCAACCCGGCCACCTACACCGGGGTGTTCGACCACATCCGCAAGCTGTTCGCCGCCACGAGCGAGGCGCGGATGCGGGGCTACACGCCCGGACGGTTCAGCTTCAACGTCCGGGGCGGGCGCTGCGAGGCCTGCGGCGGCGAGGGGCAGATCACCATCGACATGCAGTTCCTGCCCGACATCCACGTCCCCTGCGAGGTCTGCAAGGGCGCGCGCTACAACGCCGAGACGCTCGAGGTGCGCTACAAGGGCCACACGATCGCCGAGGTGCTGGACGCGAGCGTCGACCGGGCCCTCGAGCTGTTCGAGCACGTGCCGCCGGTGCGACGCCACCTGGAGACGCTGCGCGACGTCGGCCTGGGCTACGTCCGGCTCGGGCAGCCGGCCACGACCCTCTCCGGCGGCGAGGCCCAGCGCGTGAAGCTCGCCAGCGAGCTGCGCCGCCGCTCCACCGGGCGCACGGTCTACATCCTCGACGAGCCCACCACCGGGCTGCACGTCGACGACGTCGGCAAGCTGCTCGGCGTGCTGCACCGGCTGGTCGACAAGGGCAACACCGTGCTGGTCATCGAGCACGACCTCGACGTGATCAAGACCGCCGACTGGATCGTCGACCTCGGCCCCGAGGGCGGCGGCGAGGGCGGTCGCCTGGTCGCCGAGGGCACCCCCGAGGACGTCGCCGCCACCGGTGGCTCCTACACCGGCAAGTTCCTGGCCCCGCTGATCGGCTGACCGGGCGTCGGCGCGCCCGTGGCGACCGCGCGGGTTGTGCGCGGCTGGCGGGCTCGTCAGCCTGGCGCGGGCGCGCGCCGCCGGGGCCGAGCGCGAGCGCGCCCGCCGAGCCCAGGGAGACCGCCACCCATGGCCGAGCCCACCCGCACGCCTGCCGAGGGACCGCGCCTGGAGGCGCGCCTGGGCCTGCTCGACGTCTACGCCATCTGCGTGGGCGCGATGCTCGCGCCGGGCATCCTGCTGCTGCCGGGCATCGCCGCGGCCGACGCCGGGCTCGCGATCGTGCCCGCGTACCTGCTGGCCGGGGTGCTCGTGCTGCCCGCGGCGCTGTCCACCGCCGAGCTGGCCACCGCCATGCCCAAGGCGGGCGGGCCCTACTACTTCCTCGACCGGGCGCTGGGACCGGTCGTCGGCACCGTCGGCGGCCTCGGCATGTGGGCGGCGCTGCTGTTCAAGACGGCCTTCGCCTTCGTGGGCCTGTCGGCCTACCTCGGCCTGGTGGTCGACGTGGCCGTCGTGCCGGTGGCGCTGGTGCTCACCGGGGTCTTCACGGCCCTCAACATCGTCGGCCTGCGCAAGACCTCCGGGCTGCAGGTCGTGCTCGTCGGCGTCATGGTCGTGGGGCTCGCGGGGATCCTCATCGCGGGGCTGGCGGCGTGGACCACCACGCCGCCCGACGGCGGTGGCGGGGGCGCGCTGCTGCCCGAGGGCCTGGGCGGCCTGATCGCGACCACCGGGGTGGTGTTCTTCTCCTACGCCGGCCTCACGCAGGTCGCCAGCGTGGCCGAGGAGGTGCGCGCGCCCGGGCGGACCATCCCGCTCGGGCTGCTGCTGTCGGTGGTGACCGGGGTGGTCATCTACGTGGTCGGCGCCGCGGTCATGCTGGGCCTGCAGGGGCCGCAGGGCCTGGCCGACGACCTCACGCCCGTGGCCTCGGTCACCGAGGTGCTCCTGCCCGGCGCGGCGGGCGTGGCGGTGGCGGTCCTGGTCGCCCTGGCGGGCTTCGCGGCCACCGGCAACGCCGGGATCCTGGCGGCCGCGCGCTTCCCGTTCGCGATGGCGCGCGACGGGCTGCTCGGCGCGCGGCTGGCCCGCGTCAGCCGCTTCGGCACGCCCACGCTGGCGGTCGTGGCCACCGGCGGCGTGATGGCCACCGCGATCCTGGCCCTGGACATCGAGGCCATCGCCTCGCTGTCCAGCGCCTTCATCCTGCTGGTCTACGGGCTGCTGAACCTCGCCGTGATCGTGATGCGCGCGAGCCGCATCCCCGCCTACGACCCGCGCTTTCGCAGCCCCTGGTACCCGTGGCCGCAGGTCGCCGGGATCGTGGCCTCGGTCGGGCTGGTGGCGCAGATGGGCGGGCTCTACCTCGTGTTCACCGGCGGCATGATCCTCGCGTGCCTGCTGTGGTGGCGCTGGTGGGCCCGCCATCGCGTCGCGCGTCACGGGGCGATCTTCCACTGGTTCGCCCTCCTCGGCCAGCGCCAGGACCACAACCTGGACGCCGAGCTGATCGGCATCGTCCAGCAGGAGGGGCCGCGCCGCGAGGACCGCTTCGACGAGCTCGTCGCCCGCGCGCGCGTGGTGGAGCGCGCGGGGCCCGAGCCCTTCGAGGACGCCCTGGCCGCGGCCGCGGCCGACCTCGAGGCGGCCGAGGGCCTGGACGCCGAGGAGGTCGTGCGGCGCGCCCGCGCGGGCGACCTGCCCGTGGCCGGGCCGGTCGCGATGGCCGGGGTGCTGCTCGACGATCCTGGCCAGGGAGCCCGGCTGGTGCTGCTGCGCTCCCAGGGGGGGATCGCGCCGCCCCTCGCGTCGCCCGCACAGCCCCCGCAGGGCGCGGTCGACCAGCCGCTGGAGGGGCTGTTCCTCCTCGTGGCCGGCCGCGACGCCGCCGGCACGATGCTGCGAGGCCTCGCCCAGATCGCGGCTCACGCCGAGCAGGAGGGCTTCGCCGCCGCGTGGCGTGCCGCCCGCAGCGAGCAGGAGCTCAAGGAGACGGTGCTGCAGCACCGCGTGCTGGCCGTCGAGGTGGGCGCCCGCGGCCCGTCGGCCGAGCTGGCCGGCCGACCGCTGCGCGAGCTCGGCCTGCCGCGCGGGTCCCTGGTCGCGCTGGTGCGCCGCAACGGCCACACGCTGGTGCCCGACGGTGACGTGGCGCTCACGACGGGGGACCGGGTGACGATCGTCGGCGAGCCCGAGGCGCTGGCTGCGCTGGCCCAGCGCTACCAGCCCGCGTCCAACGGCGCGCACCCCGAGGACCGCGCCTCCTCCCGCGGCCGCGCGCCGCGGTCCTGACCGACGCCGCCCGAGCCGCGACCGGGTGCCACAATCGCCCCTGCGATGGGCAACCCTGCGACCGCCTTCAAGCCCGACCCCGGGACCATTCCCACCGATCCCGGCTGCTACCTATGGCGCGACCGTCACGGCCGCGTCATCTACGTCGGCAAGGCCAAGAGCCTGCGGGCCCGGCTGTCGAGCTACTTCGCCGACTGGAGCGGGCTGCACGAGCGCACCCGGGCGATGCTGGAGGTCGCGCGGGACGTCGAGTGGATCGTGACCGACAGCGAGGTGGCCGCCCTCCACCTCGAGTACAACCTCATCAAGCGCCATCGCCCGCGCTACAACGTCCGCTACACCGACGACAAGAGCTATCCCTACCTCGCCATCACCCTCGGCGAGGACGTGCCCCGCGCGATGGTGCGGCGCAACCCCAAGCGCGACGGGACCCGCTACTTCGGGCCCTACGCGCACGCCTACGCCATCCGCGAGACGCTCGACCTGCTGCTGCGCGTCTACCCGGTGCGGACCTGCTCGCAGGGCGTCTACGACCGCTGCGAGCGCGCCGGCCGTCCCTGCCTGCTGCATCACATCGGTCGCTGCTCGGCGCCCTGCGTCGGCAAGGTGACCCCGGAGGAGCACCGCGAGCTCGTCGACGGGCTCATCGGCTTCCTGGAGGGCGACACCGACGCGGTGCTCGAGGAGCTGCGCGACCAGATGCACGCCGAGGCCGAGCGCCTCAACTTCGAGGCGGCCGCGCGGCTGCGCGACCAGCTCCAGGCCGTGGAGACCGCCCTGGCCAAGCAGCAGATGGCGGCCGACTCCCGCGAGGACTTCGACGCCGTCCACTTCCACGCCGACGAGCTCGAGGCCGCCTTCCAGGCGTTCTACGTCCGCAAGGGACGCGTGGTGGGGCGCAAGGGCTGGACCGCAGACCGCGTCGAGGCGCTGTCCACCGGCGAGCTGCTCGGACGCTTCCTGCTGCAGCTGGCCTCCGAGCGCGCCGAGGAGCTCCCGCGGCAGATCCTGGTGCCCGAGGAGCCCCCGGACCGCGAGACGCTCGAGCAGGCCCTCACCGACATCCGCCGAGAGGCGCGCGGACAGTCCGGGGCCGTGCGCGTGCGGGTGCCCCAGCGCGGGCACAAGCGCACGTTCCTCGAGACCGTGCGCGAGAACGCCGTCGAGGCGTTCCATCAGCACCGCCTCAAGCGCGCCAAGGACTTCAACGCGCGCAGCCAGTCGCTCAAGGAGCTCCAGGAGGCGCTCGCGCTGCCCGAGGCGCCCCTGCGCATCGAGGCCTACGACATCTCCACGCTGCAGGGTCGCGACAGCGTCGGCTCGATGGTCGTGCTGGAGGACGCCCTGCCCCGCAAGTCGGAGTACCGGCGCTTCAAGATCCGCGGCGTGACCGGCCAGGACGACTTCGCGATGATGCACGAGGTCATCACCCGACGCTTCCGCCGGCTCCTGTCGGAGCAGGACGAGGGCGACGAGAGCAAGTTCGCGCGGATGCCCGACCTGGTGCTCATCGACGGCGGCAAGGGGCAGCTGGGGGCCGCGGCCGCCGCGCTCGAGGAGCTGGGCGTGGACGGCCCGTCCCTCGCGGCGCTCGCCAAGCGGCTCGAGGAGGTCTTCCTGCCCGACCGCGACGAGCCGGTGCTGCTGCCGCGCGGCAGCGAGGCCCTGTTCCTGCTCCAGCGCGTGCGTGACGAGGCGCACCGGTTCGCGGTCCGCTATCACCGCACCGTGCGGGGCAAGCGGATGACCGAGTCCGCCTTCGACGAGGTCCCCGGCGTGGGCCCCGCCCGACGCCAGGCGCTCCTCGCGCACTTCGGGACCCTCGAGCGCGTGCGCGCCGCCTCGGTCGAGGAGCTGACCGAGGTCGAGGGCATCAGCCAGGCGCTGGCCGAGACCATCGCCAGCCACCTGCGCCAGGCCTGACCACCGCGAGGCCTCGCGCGTGCGAGGATGGCCACGATGAGCCCTCCCAGCGGGCGCGAGGCGCCCAGCCCCGCCGAGGCCCCCGAGCTCGTGATCATCACCGGGATGTCGGGGGCGGGTCGCACCACCACCGCGAAGGTGCTGGAGGACCTCGACTTCTTCGTGATCGACAACCTCCCGCCGACGCTGATCGGGCGGGTGTTCGAGCTCGCGGCCCGCCCCGGGGCGGCGCTGGGCCGCATCGCGCTCGTGGTGGACGTGCGCGGACGCCAGCTGTTCGGCGACCTGCGGGCCACGCTGGAGGAGCTCCGCGGGCGCGACATCCCGTTGCGGGTGCTGTTCCTGGACGCCAGCGACGAGGCGCTGCTCGCGCGCTTCACCGAGGCGCGCCGCACCCATCCCCTGGCCGGCGACGACCGCGTCGCCGACGGCGTGGCCCGCGAGCGCGAGCTGCTCCGCGACCTGCGCGCCGAGGCCGACCTCGTCATCGACACCACCAGCGTCACCGTCCACCAGCTGCGCGATCGCCTCGTGGACGTCTTCGCGGCCAGCGACCACCAGGGGCTGTCGGCGCACGTGGTGACCTTCGGGTTCAAGCACGGCACGCCACGCGACGCCGACCTCGTGCTCGACGTCCGCTTCCTGCCCAACCCCCACTGGGAGGAGCGGCTGCGTCCCCACACCGGGCTCGACGCGCCGGTGCGGGAGTACGTGCTCGGCGACGACACGGCGGTGGCGTTCCTCGAGCGCCTCGGCGGCCTGCTCGACCTGATGGTGCCGGCCTTCCAGCAGGAGGGGAAGCGCTACCTCACGGTCGCCGTCGGCTGCACCGGGGGCAAGCACCGCTCGGTGGTCCTCGGCGAGGAGATCGCGCAGCGCATCCGGGCGCTCGGCGTGCCCGTGCAGGTCGACCACCGGGACCGCCTCGAGGAGTGAGCCGATGAGCCCGGGTCACGCGCAGGCGCCCGCCCCGAGGCCCCACGTGGTCGCCGTGGGCGGCGGTCACGGCCTCGCCCGCCTCTTGGGCGCGCTGCGCCGCCTGCCGGTCGAGCGGACCGCGGTGGTCACCGCCGCCGACGACGGCGGCTCGAGCGGCCGCCTGCGCCGCGAGCACGGCATCGTGCCGCCGGGCGACGCGCGCCGGGCGCTGCTGGCGCTGGCCCGCGAGGAGCGCCTCGCCAGCCTCCTCGCCCACCGCTTCGGCGCCGGCGACCTGCAGGGACACGCGCTGGGCAACCTCGTGCTCCTGGCGCTCGCCGAGCGCCGGGGCGGTGACGTGGTCGCCGCCCTCGACGAGGCCGGGACGCTGCTCGGCTGCGTGGGTCGCGTCCGCCCGGCCACCCGGGCCCCCGTGCGGCTGTGCGGGCAGGTGGGCGACGAGGTGCTGGTGGGCCAGGCCCAGCTCACCTCGGCGGGCCGGCGCATCGGCCGGGTCTGGCTCGACCCGCCAGCCCCGCCGGCCTGCGTGGCCGCGCTGGAGGCCCTCGCCCACGCCGACCTCGTGGTCCTCGGGCCCGGCAGCCTGTTCACGAGCGTGATCGCCACGCTGCTCGTGCCCGCCGTGGCCGAGGCGGTCGCCGCCGCGCCGCGCGTGGCCCACGTGCTCAACGTCAGCACCCAGCCCGGCGAGACGCGCTCCCTGAGCGCCGACGAGCACCTGGCTGCGCTGCGCGCACACGTGCCCGGTCTCGTCCTCGACCCGGTCATCGTCCACGACGGCCCACCCGCGCCGCCGCCCGCCGAGCCGCTCGGCGCCGAGGTCCGCGATCCGATCGCGCGGACGGTGCGACGCGCGGATCTGCTGGCACGCCGCGAGGACGGCAGCCCGGGGCGGGTGCACGACGAGGGCGCGCTCGCCGCGGTCCTCGCCGACGCGCTCGGGGTCGCCCGGTCCGAGCGCGCGGCCCGATCGGCACGTGGCCAGGGGACAGCCCCCGGGTAGGATCGCTCACGGCCGGCACCGCCGACCGGCCTGACCGCACTTCCGTCACCGCGTTCAGAGGGGGCCTTCCTCATGACCACTCGCATCGGCATCAACGGCTTCGGACGCATCGGCCGCACCGTGCTCCGCGCGGCGCTCGTCAAGGACGCCGACCTGCAGATCGTCGGCATCAACGACATCACCGACGCCGGCACGCTCGCCCATCTCCTGCGCTACGACAGCG
This sequence comes from Nitriliruptoria bacterium, assembly GCA_003550425.1. Taxonomy (GTDB): domain Bacteria; phylum Actinomycetota; class Nitriliruptoria; order Euzebyales; family Egibacteraceae; genus PUKE01. The sequence continues at coordinate 28,304 of PUKE01000239.1, read as the reverse complement.
TGCACGGCCGCCTCGACGTGCCCGTCGAGGTCACCGACAAGGGCCTCAAGGTCGGGGACGCCGAGATCCCCGTCACCGCCGAGAAGGACCCGGCGAGCCTGCCGTGGAAGCAGCTCGGCGCCGACGTCGTGATCGAGTCGACCGGCCTGTTCACCCAGCGCGACAAGGCCGCCGCGCACCTCGAGGCCGGCGCCAAGAAGGTCATCATCTCGGCGCCGGGCAAGGGCGTCGACCAGACCTTCGTGATGGGCGTCAACGACAGCGACTACGACCCCGCGCGCCACGACATCGTCTCCAACGCCAGCTGCACCACCAACTGCGTGGCGCCGATGGCCAAGGTCCTCGACGACGCCTTCGGGCTCGAGCAGGGCTTCATGACCACCATCCACGCCTACACCGCGGACCAGCGACTGCAGGACGCGCCCCACAAGGACCTGCGCCGTGCGCGCGCTGCCGCGCAGTCGATCGTGCCCACCTCGACCGGTGCGGCGCGCGCCGTGGGCCTGGTGCTGCCGCACCTGGACGGCAAGCTCGACGGGCTCGCGATGCGCGTCCCGGTGATCGATGGCTCCCTCACCGACCTCAACGCGATCGTCTCGCGCGAGGTCACCGCCGAGGAGGTCAACGAGGCGTTCCGCACCGCCGCCCAGGGCATGAGCGGCGTCGTCGAGTACACCGAGGACCCCCTGGTCAGCGTCGACATCATCGGCAACCCCCACAGCCTGGTGTTCGACAGCAGCGAGACCATGACCAAGGGCCGCTCGGTCAAGATCCTCGGCTGGTACGACAACGAGGCCGGCTACGCCGACCGCTGCGTCGACCTCGCGCTGCTGATGGGCGCGCACCTCTAGCGAGTGCGCCGGGCGCGCCCCGCGCGCCCCGGGCCCGCGCGGCGAGCGCGGGCCCTCGCGGTCGGCGCCCCTCGTGGGCCCGTCCGCGACGGCCTCGCCGCGCGCGGGGCCCTGGAACCCCAGCCCTCGACGACCCCAGGAGGCGCCATGGCAGAGGACCTCGGCCTGCCCACCCTCGATGACCTCGACGTCGCCGGCCAGCGCGTGCTGGTCCGCTGCGACCTGAACGTCCCGCTCACCGACGACGACCCGCCCCAGGTCGCCGATGCCCTGCGCATCGAGGCGTCGCTGCCGACCATCCGCGAGCTGCGCGACGCGGGCGCGCGCGTCGTGCTGTGCTCGCACCTCGGCCGCCCGAAGGGCAAGGTCACGGAGGGCCTGCGCCTCGAGCCCGTGGCGCGCGCGCTCGGCGAGGCGCTCGGCACCCCCGTGCGCGCCGCCCGCGACGTGGTCGGCGAGGACGCGCGCGCCGCCGTGGACGCGCTCGGCGACGGCGACGTGGCCCTGCTGGAGAACCTGCGCTTCGAGCCGGGCGAGGAGAAGGGCGACGAGGACCTCGCCGCGGCGCTCGCCGCCTTCGCCGACGTCTACGTCGACGACGCGTTCGGCGCCGCTCACCGGGCGCACGCGAGCGTGACCGGCGTGCCCGCCCGCGTGGACCAGGTCGCCGTGGGCCGCCTGCTCGAGGCCGAGGTGAAGGCGCTGGGCGGCCTGCTCCACGACCCGGCCCGGCCCTTCGTCGCGATCCTCGGCGGGGCCAAGGTCTCCGACAAGCTCGGGGTCATCCAGAACCTGCTCACGCGCGTGGACCGCCTGCTGATCGGCGGGGCGATGGCCTACACCTTCATCGCCGCCCGCGGCGGCGACGTTGGCGCGAGCAAGACCGAGGACGACCAGCTCGAGACCTGCCGCTCGCTGCTGGCCGACGCCGAGCAGCGCGGCGTCGAGCTGCTGCTGCCCGTCGACGTCACCGCAGCGGAGGACTTCGCCCCCGACGCGGCGCACCGCACCGTGCCCGCCGACGGCGTGCCCGCGGAGATGATGGGGCTCGACATCGGGCCCGAGACCGTGGAGCGCTACGCGAGCGCCCTGTCGGACGCTGCCAGCGTGCTGTGGAACGGCCCCATGGGCGTGTTCGAGTGGGAGCCCTTCGCCAAGGGCACCGAGGGCGTGGCCCGGGCCGTGGGGCGCAGCGACGGCTTCACCGTCATCGGTGGCGGCGACAGCGCGGCCGCGGTGCGCGGCCTCGGCCTGGCCGACCAGCTGTCGCACATCTCGACCGGCGGCGGTGCCTCCCTGGAGTTCCTGGAGGGCATCGACCTGCCCGGCATCGCGGCGCTGCGGCGCTGACCCCGCCCGCGGTGGGCGGCCGCCCGGCCGCCCACCCCACCTGACCGCTCGAGCCCGACCCACAGGAGGACGCCGTGGCCGCCCGCACCCCGATCCTTGCCGGCAACTGGAAGATGCACAAGACCCACCTCGAGGCCATCCAGGTGGTCCAGCAGCTGAGCTACCGCCTCGAGGACCGTGACTACGAGCACGCCGAGATCGTGGTGTGCCCGCCCTTCACCGCCCTGCGGGGCATCCAGACGCTGATCCAGAGCGACGGCCTGCGGATCCAGCTCGGCGCGCAGGACTGCCACTGGGAGGAGCAGGGGGCCTTCACCGGCGAGGTGAGCCCGGCGATGCTCGCGGCGCTCGACGTCGCCTACGTGGTGGTCGGCCACTCCGAGCGGCGCGAGCTGTTCGGCGAGGACGACGCCACCGTCAACGCCAAGGCCCGCGCCGTGCTCGCCCATGGCATGCGCCCGATCGTGTGCGTCGGCGAGACGCTGGAGCAGCGCGACGCTGGCGAGGCCGAGGCCGTGGTCCGTCGCCAGCTCGACGGCAGCCTCGCGGGCCTGACCGCGGCGCAGCTCGACGACGTGGTGATCGCCTACGAGCCGGTGTGGGCCATCGGCACCGGTCGCACGGCGCTGCCCTCCGACGCCGACGAGATGTGCGGCGCCATTCGCGCGCGCATCGCCGAGCAGCACGGCCAGGGGGTCGCGGACGCGCTGCGCATCCAGTACGGCGGCAGCGTGAAGCCCGGGAACGTCACCGACCTCATGGGCCAGGAGCACATCGACGGCGCGCTCGTCGGCGGCGCCAGCCTGGACCCCGAGGACTTCTCGGTGCTGTGCACCTACCACCGGCTGTGAGCCGCCGGGTCGTCGGCGGGGCCGTGCGCCGGCCTCGCCGACGACCATGTTCAGCGCCCAGCGCACGGTGTACGATCCTCGTCGAGCCAGACGCAGCACGAGCACGGCGAGACGCAGTCGGAGGCGAGCCATGGGCAACCAGACCCCCGAGCTGAGCGGGCTCCTCGGCCCGCTGGAGACCGATGTCATGGAGGTGGTGTGGCGGCTGGAGGACACGACCGTCCGCGCGGTCCACGCCGAGCTCGCCGCCGACCGCGACATCGCCTACACCACGGTCATGACCACGATGACGCGGCTGGCCAGCAAGGGCCTGCTCGAGCGTGACACCTCGGGTCTCGCCCATCGCTACCGCCCCGTGGTCACCCGCGAGGAGTACGCGCGCAGCACCGTCACCTCGGTGGTGGACTGGCTGGTCGACGCCTTCCCGGCGCCGGCGATGCGCTACTTCGTCGACGTGATGGACGACGGCAGCGAGCCCGAGGCGATGGCGGCCCTGCGCCAGCGCATCGACCAGTCCCGCGCACGGGAGCAGTAGCCGAGGGCGGTCATGGATCTCGGCGCGCTGCCCAGCGGCCTCTCGCTCACCTTCGCGACCGAGTCGTTCGCGATGCGAGCGCTGCTGGGCTCCCTGGCGGCGGTCGCCCTCACGGCGACCCTCGTCGGCCTGGGCGCGATCCGCTCCCCTCGGGCCCGGCGGGCCCTCGTCCTCGCCCCGCTGCTGACCGCGGTCGTGGCGGGCGCCGCCTCCGTCGGCGAGGCCTTCCTGCCCCAGCTCCGCGTCGCGACCGCCGGCCTCGAGGGCGGTCCCGTCCTCGAGTACGTCGGCGAGTACCGGTCCCTGACCGGCGCGGCCAGCGTGGACATCCTGCTGCTCCTGTGGGGCCTGGTCGCCGCGGTGCTCGTCGCCCGCCGCCTGCTCGGGCTCCTCACGTGGCGCCGGATCCTGGCCCCGGCCCGGCCCGCGGCCGCCGACGACCCGCGCACGCGGACGGTGGCCGACCTGGCGCGTGGCCTTGGCGTCGCCCCGCCACGGCTGCTGCTGCAGCGCGGCTGCCCCGGTGGGGCCTTCACCGGCGGCCTGCGCGACCCCGTGATCGTGGTCGATCCCGACCTGCTGGCCAGGCTCGACGCCGCCGAGCAGGAGGGCCTGCTGGCCCACGAGCTCGCCCATGTGGCTCGCCGCGACAACGTGGTCGGACTGGTCGCGGGCCTGGCGCGCGACCTCGGCTGGTTCCTGGTGCCGCTGCACCTGGCCGCCGGGTGGCTGCGCCGCGAGCAGGAGGAGGGCGCCGACGAGGCCGCCAGCGCCGTCACCGGGCGCCCCGCCGCGCTCGCCTCGGGCATCCTCAAGGTCTACGGCGCGCAGGCGAGGCCCGCGCCGCGGGCGGCCTGCGCGATGGCGTCGTCGCGGTCCCCTCGCTCCGGGCGCCGCAGCGGCCGTCAGGCCGGCCTCGTGACCGCGCGCATCGAGCGCCTCATCGAGCGTCGTCCCGCGCCCAGTCGGCTGCGTCGCACGGTCGAGGGTGGCGTCGTGGGCGCCGTGCTCGGCCTGGCGGCGGTCGCCACCGTCGGGCTGCCCTCGTGGATCGCCTCGGACCTCGCGACCGACGAGCTCGCCCTGCTCTACCTGTCCGGTCCGCCCGCGGCGACCGCGGAGGCACCGGCCCTGCAGACCTTCCGCGCGCTCGCTCCCAAGGAGCCCGTCAGCGAGGAGCCCGTCAGCGAGGAGCCCGTCAGCGAGGACGCGGCCGCGCAGGAGGAGGTCGCGGACGTCGACGACGCGCCGACGGGCGCGGCGGCAGCCGACGCCTCATGGCTGTCGGGCACGGGAGCGCCGGCCGAGACCCTCGGGGCATCACGGGAGGACGTGCCCGCGCCGACGGGCACCAGCGCCGGCGCGCGGGTCGAGACCCGCGCGGAGATGGAGCAGGGCGCTCGCCAGGAGCCGCCCGCCGACCGCCTCGCCTGGCGCGACGGGGAGCGTGAGCCATGGGAGCTCGGCCCTCCCGGCGAGGTCAGCGAGGCACGCGCGCTGGTGTCCACCCGCGGCGACACCGGGGCCGAGGTCGGGGTGTTCGTGCTCAGCTCGGACGGCTGACCACGGCCCCCGCACCGAGGGGACCACCCAGGGGGGACCGAGGGGACGGCCCGGGGAGGGCGGCCGGTGCTAGGCTGTGGCCCGCCCGCCTCATGATCCATCTGCGTCAACGCTGCTGGAGGACGTGTGCTCACCGCCGCCACCGTCGTGCTGCACGTGCTCGTCTCGCTCATCATGATCGGCCTGATCCTGGTCAAGTCGGGGCGTGGCGGCGGGCTGTCCGACGTCTTCGGCGGCGGCGCGATGTCATCGTTCTCGGGCTCCACGACCGTCGAGCGCAACATCGACCGGATCACCCTGGTCATCGGCGTGCTCTTCGCGGTCACCACGGTCACGCTCTCGCTGCGGCTGGTCTGAGCGCGGCCATCCCGCCAGCGGCCACGCGCGGGCGCGCGCGATGGGCACTGCTCGGCGTCGGTGTCGCGGCCCTGCTGATCGCCTGCCAGCCCGAGGGTGACGCGCCGCCTGACGAGGGCCCGGCCTCGGGGCCGCCACCACCCGTGGCGCCCGAGGAGCCCGCCGAGCCCCCCGACCTCGGCGACCCTGATCTCGACGAGCCACCGGTCCGCTGGGCCGTGGAGGACGTCGAGCACGTGGTGCCGGGGGACGCCACCACCCGCGACGAGCTGCTGATCGCCTCCGCGCTGTTCACCCCGCTGACCCGCGTCGGGCCCGAGGGGCGCGCGCAGCCGGCGCTGGCGCTCGACTGGACCGCCGAGGACGACGCCACGCGCTGGCGGTTCTCGCTCGACCCGGAGGCGCGGTTCACCGTGCCTGGCGACGAGGAGGACGAGACGCTCCCGGTGACCGCGCAGGACGTGGCCTTCGCCTGGGACCGCGCGGCTCGCGAGGGTCGCGCCGGCTTCCTCCTCGCCGACGTGACCGGGCACGAGGCCGTGGCCGAGGGCCGCCGCGCGTCGCTGGAGGGTGTGCGCGCGCTCGACGACCACACCCTCGAGGTGGTGCTGGACCGACCCCATGGCCAGCTCGACCTGCTCGTGTCCCATCCGAGCCTCGCGCCGCTGCCAGCGTCGCGCTGGGAGGACGACCCGCAGCGCGAGCGCACCCGCCCGATCGGCAACGGCCCGTTCGTGCTCGACGGGGAGGACGTGGGCGGACCGACCATCTCGGTGCGGGCACCGCGGGACCCCGCGCCACGCCAGCACCAGTCGGTCGAGGGCATCCGCTTCCAGCGCCTGTCGACCCAGGACGCCTACGTCGCGTTCCAGCAGGAGCGACTCCACGTCGCGCCCGTGCCCCGCGCTGCGCTGACCGCGGCACGAGCCCGCTACGGCGAGCTCGGCGTCGGGGAGCCCGGTGGCGTCGACCTGGGCCACGGCCCCGCGCTGACGGCCCTCGGGGTGCGCGTCGACGGCGCGCTCGAGGACGCCGAGGTGCGTCGCGCGGTGAGCTCGGCGATCGACCGGCAGGCGCTCGTGGACGCGCTGCCCGACCAGGGGCTCGCCCCTGCCGACGGCCTGCTGCTCGACGGCCTGCCCGCCGGTGGGGAGGGCCGCTGCGACCACTGCGCCTATGCGCCGTTCTCGGCGCGCGCGGCGCTGGCCGAGGCCGACCTGGACTCGCTCACCCTCCTGATCGACGACGATCCCGTCCACGAGCCGCTGATCGCTCGCCTGGAGGCCGACCTCGCCGAGGCCGGCCTGGCCCTGGAGGTCGAGCGCCGCCCCTACGAGGCGTATTGGGACGCGGTGCGCGCCGGGCAGGGCGACCTGTTCCGGGTCGGCTGGGCGCCCGAGCACCTCACCGGCCTGGACGTGCTCTGGCCGCTGCTGCACCGCGAGGGACGCTGGAGCCTCACGGGCCTGGAGGACGAGGGGCTCGACGCGGCGCTCGAGGAGGCGCGCGCCACCACCAACCCGCTGGTGCGCCAGCAGCGGCTCGCGCAGGCCGAGGACCTGGCCCACGAGCAGGCCGTGCTGCTGCCCCTGCTCGACGAGGCACGGCCCACGGTCCACCACCCGACCCTGGAGGGGGTCCGACCCCATCCGCTGGGCCGCCTCGACCTGCGCGCGGTGGGGCTGCGCGCACCCGATGACCCCGCGTCCTAGCCCGGGCCGGGCACGGGTCAGCGCGCCGCCGCGTGACCGTCCTTGCGCGGATCGGAGGCGGCGGCCCAGCCGCCCTGCGCGAGCGCCACCGCAGCCTGCGCGCCGCCGAAGCCCTCCGGCGCGTCGATGACCACGTCGTGCCCGCGTCGCGCCAGGTCGCGGCGGATCGCGCTGGGCATGCCGGGCTCGAGGGCGACGCGGCGGCCGGCGTCGACCCGCCAGCGAGGCGCGTCGATCGCGGCCTGCGGTCCCTGCCCGGCCAGGATCGAGCGGCAGGCCATCTGCACGTGCCCCTGGGCCTGCATCGGCCCGCCCATCACGCCGAACGCCGAGCGCGGCACGCCGGCCTGGTCGGTGGCCATCGCCGGGATGATGGTGTGGAACGGCCGTGCCCCGGGGGTGACCACGCCCGGATGCGCGGGGTCGGTGGAGAAGCCGGCGCCACGGTTGTGCAGGGCGATGCCGGTGCCGGGCACCACCACGCCCGACCCGAAGCCCTCGTAGTTGGACTGGATGAGGCTCACCGCGCGGCCCTCGCGGTCCGCGGCGACGAGGAACACCGTGCCGCCGACGGCCGGTCGGCCGTGCCCAGGGTCGCCGGCGCGATCGTGGGCGAGCGCGGCGGCGCGCGCGTCGAGGCGCTCGCGGGCCAGCAGGGCCCTGGGCTGCAGGCGCATCCGGTCAGGGTCGGCGACCTCGCGGCGGGCGTCGGCCAGCGCGTGCTTGGTGGCCTCGATCTGCCAGTGCAGCGCCAGCGGGTCGTCGGGGTCGCGCTCGGCGACGTCGGTGCGCTCGAGGATGCCCAGGGCGATGAGCGCGGCCACGCCCTGGCCGTTCGGCGGCAGCTCGTGCACCCGGAGGCCCCCGACGTCGCGGGTCAGGGTGGCCACCCACTCGGGCTGGTGGGAGGCGAGGTCGTCCTCGCGCAGCGCGCCACCGGTGTCGCGCGCGTGGGCCACCAGCCGCTCGCCCAGGGCACCTCGGTACAGCGCCTCGCCCTCCGACTCGGCCAGGCGCTCGAGCGTGGCGGCGTGGTCGGGCAGCGCGATGCGCTGGCCGGGGCGGGGCGCGCGCCCGCCGGGCAGGAAGGTGTCGGCGAACGCGGGCCAGTCGGCGAAGCGGCGCTCCGCGCGCGCCCAGGCGGCGGCGGTCACCGGCGACACCGGGAACCCCTCTCGCGCGAGCCGCACGGCGGGGCGGGCGAGCTCGGTCAGGGACCGCGTGGCGCCGTCCGCGGCCAGCGCCGCCCACCCCGAGGGCGCGCCCGGCACGGTGACGGCATCCCAGCCGAGGCGGGGCATCTCCGCCTCGCCTCGCAGGCGCTCGACGTCGAGGCCGCGGGGGGCGCGTCCCGAGGCGTTCAGGCCGCGCACGGTCCCGTCGGGCTCGGCCACGATCGCGAACAGGTCGCCGCCGATGCCGTTGCTGGTCGGCTCGACGACGGTCAGGGCCAGCGCGGCGGCCAGGGCCGCGTCCACGGCGTTGCCGCCCGCCTCGAGCTGCGCGAGGCCCGCGGCGACCGCCAAGGGCTGGGAGGTGGCCACCACGTCGTCGCCGCACGCCGGCTGGCGCGTGGACGGGTAGGGCAGGGTCCAGTCGTCGGCGCGCATCGCAGCCCTCCTGTGGTCGCGCGTGCCCGCGTCAGCCGCCCGCGGTCACGCGGACGCCGCGCCAGCTGTCCACCAGCTCACGGTAGCGGCCCGGCTGCTGCGCGAGCACCTCGTGCGGTCCCTGCTGGACCAGCCGCGCCTGGTCGAACACCCAGACCTCGTCGGCCGCCTGGGCGGTGGACAGCCGGTGGGCGATGATCATGACGCTGCGACCGCGGAACAGGCGGGTCATGGCCTCCTGCAGCCGCGCCTCGGTGCCCGGGTCGACCGAGGAGGTGGCCTCGTCGAGCACGAGCACGTCGGGATCGGCCACGAAGGCCCGGGCCAGGGCGATGATCTGCCGCTCGCCCGCCGACAGGGCGCTGCCCCGCTCGCCGACGGGGGTGTCGAGCCCCTCGGGCAGGCCGTCGACCCAGTCCTCGAGGGCCAGCGCCTCCACCGCGTGGCGGACGTCGGCCTCCGTGGCGTCCCGGTGGCCGCGCTGGATGTTGCCGGCCACGGTGTCGTCGAACAGGAAGCCCTCCTGGGGGACCATGGCCACCCGATGGCGCAGCTCGGCGAAGGGGATGTGACGCAGGTCCACCCCGCCCAGCAGCACCCGGCCGTCGGTGGGGTCCATGAGGCGGCACGCCAGCTTGGCGAAGGTCGTCTTGCCCGAGCCGGTCTCGCCGACCACGGCGACCTGCCGACCGGGCGGCAGCGTGACCGTGACGGCGTCGAGCGCGCGGGTGCCGTCGGGGTAGGTGAAGCCGACGTCCTCCACGGCGAGCTCCAGGCCGCCCTCGGGCAGGGTCGGCGCCGGGTCGGGGTCGCCTGCGGCGGGATCGACCACGTCGGGCTCGGCCTCGAGCAGGTTGAGCACGCGGTCCCACCCCGCGATCGCCTTCTGGGCCTCGCCGAGCACCTCGGTGGCGACCTGCACCGGTGCCACGAACAGCGACACGAGGAACAGGAAGGCGAGCAGCTCGCCGATGGTGATGGCGCCGCCCACGCCCATGAGCACGCCCACGACGACGACCGCGCCGGAGGCGGCGGCCGCGAACGACTCGCCGGTGGAGAACAGCAGCGAGGCGCGCTTGCCGGCGCGGAACCCGGCCTCGTAGTGGTGCTGCACCGCCTCGCTCACGCGCGCGTCGGTGCGGTCCTCGATGCCGTAGGCGCGCACCACGTCGGCGCCGCCGACCGACTCGCTGATGCGGGCCATCAGCGCGCCCATGGCGCGACGCTCGTCGCGGTGGGCCGCGATGACGTAGGGCAGCCCCCACCGCAGCAGGAACACGAGCGGCACGAACACCGCGAGGACGATCAGCGTCAGCGTGACCGAGTACCAGGCCATGACGAGCAGGGCCAGGACGAGCTGGCCGCCGTTGATGAGCAGGACCACGCCGCCGGCCTGCAGGAAGCGGCTGATGCGGTCCACGTCGCCGGTGACGCGCGACACCAGCGAGCCGCGCTGCTCCTCGGCCTGGTGGAGGATCGACAGGTCGTGGAGCCGCCGGAACGCTCGCACGCGCAGGTCGTAGAGCGCGCGCTCGCTCACGGTGATCAGCCGTCGGAACATCCCGAAGCCGCACAGGCCCGCGGCGAGCACGGCCAGGGCCGCCCCCGCCAGCGGCCAGCCGACGTTGGCCAGCGTCGGGCCCTCGGGGGCGAGCAGCCCCTCGTCGACTACGTGCTGGACCGCGACGGGGGCCACCAGCCGGCCGGCCGTGGCCCCGACGCCGAGCAGCAGGGTCAGGGCCAGGCCGCGGCGCACCTGCGGCACCTGGCGCAGGCCACGCACGAGGGTCCGCCAGGCGCCGCGCTGCTCGCCGCGGTCGAGCCCGGCGATCAGCGCGCTGTCCTCGCTCACCGGTGCCACCTCCTGGTCGTCCCGTCGGGCTGGGCTGGGTCGTCGGCGTCGGCGGGCTCGCCCTCGCCGGGGTCGTCGTCGGGCCGGCCGCCCGCCGAGGCCGCGGTCACGATCCGGCGGTAGCCGGGCACCGCGAGCAGGTCGTCATGGGTGCCGCGGGCGACGAGCCGGCCGTGCTCGAGGTAGAGGATCTCGTCGGCGACGGCGATGGTGGCCGCCCTGGCCGCCACGGTGATGACGGTGGAGGGCAGCGAGGCCGACCGCAGGTTGGCGAGGATCCGCGCCTCGACCGTCGGGTCGACGCTCGAGGTGGCGTCGTCGAGCACGAGCAGCCGGGGCTTGCGCACCAGCGCCCGTGCCAGCGCGATCCGCTGGCGCTGCCCGCCCGACAGGGAGGTCCCGCGCTCGCCGACGACGGTGTCGTAGCCCTGCGGCAGGGACTGGATGAAGTCGTGGGCCTGGGCGATGCGCGCGGCCTCGATGACCTCCTCGTCCGACAGCGACTCGCCCAGCGTGATGTTCTCGCGGACGGTGTCGTCGAACAGGAACGCGTCCTGGAACGCCACGGCGAGCGACTGGCGCAGCCCCCGCGGGTCGGCGTGGTCCAGCGGGACGCCGTCGAGGCGCAGCCGACCCTCGTCGGGGTCGTACAGCCGGGCCAGCAGCGCCACCAGGGAGGACTTGCCCGACCCGGTGGGCCCGACCACCGCCACGACCGTGCCCGACCGCACGGCGAGGTCGAGCGCCTCGAGGGTCGGCGCGTCCGCGGCGTCGTCGTAGCGGAACGTCACCGACTCGCCGGTCACCGGCGCCGGGCCGCTCGCGGCCGGCAGCGGCGTGTTGCCGCCCGGCAGGTGCTCGTCGGCCGCCAGCACGCCGTCGACGCGGTCGGCGCCCGCCACGGCGGTCGGCAGCTCCTCGAGCACGAACCCGAGCACGCGGATCGGGAACGCGATGAGCGTCAGCAGGTAGCTGAACGTCACGACGTCGCCGGTGCTGATCGCGCCCTGCGCCACGCGCCACGCCCCGACCGACAGGATCGCGAGGACCCCGATCTGGGGGAGGGTCTCCATGGTGGGGGTGAACACCGCGCGGATGTGGCCCAGGCGCACCAGCGCGCCCCGCAGTCGCTCGCTCTCATGGGCGAAGCGCTCGCTCTCGGCGTCCTCGCGGCCCAGGGTCTTGACCACCAGGGCGCCGTCGATGGCCTCGTGCGCGGCCGCCGAGGTGTCGCCACGGCGCTGCTGCACCGTCACCGCGGGCTGCTCGGCCACCCGGTTGTAGATGAGGTTGGTGGCGAGGATGGCGGGGATCAGCAGCGCGCCCACGAGCGCCAGGGCCCAGTCGGTGAGCGCGAGCACCCCCAGCGAGGCCAGCAGCAGCACGCTGACGCCGACCGCGAACGGCAGCGGCGCCAGGGGCCAGAACATCATCTCGGCGTCGGCGTTGGCGTGGGCGAGCAGGCGGCCGGTGCGGCGCCGTCGGTGCCACGCCAGCGACAGGCGCTGGTACTGGGTGCCCACCGCCGCCCGGTACCGGGCCTGCATCCCCAGCTGGAGACGGTAGGCCCACACGCGACGGAGGATGATGCCCAGCGACTTGGCGACGCCGACGCCGAGCAGGACGCCGAACGCGGCGGCCAGCAGCAGCGGGGAGACCTCGCCGGTGCCGATCGTGGGCACCACGACGTCGTCGGTCACCCAGCCGAGCACGATCGCCTGGGCGAGGATGCCCATCGCGAACAGGATCGCCCCGCTGACGGCGATCGCGAAGTCCTTGGGCTGGGTCCGCACCGCACGACCCAGCAGCGCGAACCCGCGCCGCAGCATCCCGCGTCGGTGCGGGCGCACGAGCGTGGTGGCCACCTGCCTGCTCCTGCCGTCGAGCCGGCGCGACCGCGAGGGGCGCCGGGGAGACCGATCATCGGGGGCGCAGCCACACGGCTGCACGCCAGCCCCCGACCGTACCCGGCGGGCCGTCGGATCCCCACGCCCAGGCGCCTCGGCCTGCCTCACCTTCGCTGGGGGCTGCCTCAGATCCGTGCGGCCCGCGGCGGCGCGATCGCCCGGGAGCCTGGCGGACCGATCACCCGGGAGCCCGGCCGGCCGATCGCCGGGGAGCCCGGCTGGCGCTCGGGCGTCCGGGGGCTACGGCAGGCCGTCAGCCGGGTCGGGGCGGCCCTCGGCCAAGGCGCGGGCACGCGCCATGAGCAGGTGCTGGCTGTCGATGGGCGCCTCGCCGTCGCCGGGGAAGCGCTGCGCCCAGGAGCCGTCGGCGGCCAGGCGCCAGGCCTGGACGTTGTCGGCCAGCATGAGGTCGAGCACCCAGATCAGCTCGTCGCGCAGCCCCGGGTCCTTGACGGGGGTCATCGCCTCGACCCGCCGGTCCAGGTTGCGCTCCATCCAGTCGGCCGAGCCGATCCAGACCTCCTCGGGCCCGAACTGCCAGATGCGGCTGTGCTCGAGCAGGCGCCCCACCACCGAGATGACCCGGATGCGGTCGCTCACGTCGGGGACCTCGGGGCGGAGCCCGCAGATGCCGCGCACGAGCAGCTCGCAGCGCACCCCGGCCGCGGACGCGCGGTACAGGTCCTGGATGAGCTCGCGATCGATGAGGCTGTTCACCTTGAGCCGGATCAGCCCGCGACGCTCCCCGCTGGCCTCCGCATCGATCTCGCGCTGGATCCGCTCGCGGATGCCCTCGCGCAGCGTCGTCGGCGCGACCATCAGCTCGCGATAGCCCACGCGCCGGGCGTAGCCGGTCAGCACGTTGAACAGGTCGGTGAGGTCCGCCCCGATCTCGCCGTCGCAGGTGAACAGGCCGAGGTCGGTGTAGAGCTTGGCGGTCTTCGGGTTGTAGTTGCCGGTGCCGATGTGGGCGTAGCGGCGGATCCCGTCGGGATCGCGGCGCACCACCAGCGAGGTCTTGGTGTGGGTCTTGAGCCCGACGAGGCCGTACACCACGTGGACGCCGGTGCGCTCCAGCCGGCGCGCCCAGTTGATGTTGGCCTCCTCGTCGAAGCGCGCCTTGAGCTCGATGAGCGCCACGACCCCCTTGCCGGCCTCGGCGGCGCGGATGAGGGCATGCACCACCGGCGAGTCCCCCGAGGTGCGGTACAGGGTCTGCTTGATGGCCAGCACGTCGGGGTCGTCGGCGGCGGCGGTGATGAACCGCTGCACCGACCCCTCGAAGCTGTCGTAGGGGTGATGCACGAGGACGTCGCCGTGGCGGATCGCCGCGAACATGTCCTCGTTGCGCTCGGCGTTGGCGAACACCGGCGGGGTGGCCGGCTCGAAGGGCTCCCACTTCAGGTCGGGTCGGTCCAGGTCCGCCAGCTCGGACAGGTCGTGGAGGCCCAGCAGCCCCTCGGACCGGTACACGTCGTCGTCGGTGACGTCCAGCTCGTCGGCCAGGGTGCGACGCACGCGCTGGGGCATGGAGGAGGCGACCTCCAGCCGCACCACCGCGCCGAAGCGGCGCCGACGCAGCGTCTCCTCGACGGCCATCAGGAGGTCCTCGGCCTCCTCCTCCTCGAGATCCATGTCGCTGTTGCGCGTCACGCGGAAGGCGTGGGCCTCGAGGACCTCCATGCCGGGGAAGAGCCGGTCGAGTCGCGACTCGATGACCTCCTCGAGCGGCACGAAGGAGCAGCCGTCGGGCAGCGCCACGAAGCGGGGCAGGACGCTCGGCACCTTCACGCGTGCGAAGCGCCGCTGCCCCGTGTCGGGGTTGCGGATCGTGACCGCGAGCGACAGCGACAGGTTCGAGATGTAGGGGAAGGGGTGCCCGGGGTCCACCGCCAAGGGGGTGAGCACCGGGAAGATCTCCTCGTCGAACTCGCGCGTGAGCGCCGCGTCCTCGGCCGCGTCGAGGTCCGAGGCCGAGCGCACCGCGATCCCCTCGCGCGCCAGCAGCGGCAGCAGCTGGTCGTGCAAGACCTCGGTGGCGGTGGTCACCAGGGGCCGCAGGCGGCGCGAGATCGCCTCGAGCTGCTCGCCGGGCGTCATGCCATCGATGGCCTGCCGGGTCGAGCCGGCCTCATGCCGCTGCTTCAGCCCGGCCACGCGCACCATGAAGAACTCGTCGAGGTTGCTCGCGAAGATCGCCACGAAGCGCAAGCGCTCGAGGAGCGGGACCGTCGAGTCGGTGGCCTGGGCCAGGACCCGCCGGTTGAACTCGAGCCATGACAGCTCGCGGTTGACGTACAGCGCGGGATCGTCGAGGTCGGGCACCGGGCGCAGGCTCGTCCTCCCGGTGGCGGTGCCCCGGGCGCCCGTCTGGGCCTGGTGGTGCGTCATGGCGTCGGACATGATGGACACCGCATCGTACAGGGCGCCGGTCAGCGCGCCTAGTGCCTGCGGCTGCGGGGCAGGCCGATGGCGATCGGGCGCTGCGGGTGAGGCTGGTCCTGCGGGGTAGGGTGAGCCCCGTGGATCTGGAGCACAGGGGACCTCCACCGGCGCCGACGGCGGCGCTGCTGGGGGCAGGGGCGACCGCGGCCGGTCTGGGCACCTCGGAGCTGGCCGCCGGCGCGCTGGGCGTGCGCTCGCCGGTGGAGGCGCTCGCCGAGACCCTCATCGTGCTGGCGCCCGGCGGTCTGGCCACGGCCACGATCGACGCCCTCGGGGCTGCGGCGCGCCCGCTGACGGTGACCGCGGTCATCGTGGTGGTGCTGGCCCTCGGCGGTGGGCTGGGGGCCCTCGCTCGCGGGCGCTGGGGGCTGGCCTCGGCCCTGGTCGCCTCGGCGGCTGCGCTTGGCGCCGGGCCGGCGTTGAGCACCGGCGAGCAGCTCGCCGCGCTGCCAGTCATCCCCGCGGGACTGGTCACCGGTGCGCTGCTGCGGCTCGTCGCGCTCGGCTCCGCGGTGGTGCCCCGAGCGGTGCCCTCCCGGGCCGCGCCCGCCGATCCCGGGCAGGCGGCGGAGCGTCGTCGGCTCCTGCAGGGCATGGCCGCCCTCGGTGCGGTGGCGGTGCTCGCCACCGCCGGGGGCCGCTGGCTGGGGGCGCGCCGCGTGCTGGCGCTGGAGCCGCAGGACGTGGCGCTGCCCGAGCCAGCGCGCGCCGCCGGGCCCGTGCCGCGCGAGGTGCGCGGTGGCCTGGACGGCCTGTCGCCGGTCCTCACCCCCAACGACGACTTCTATCGCATCGACACGGCCGTGACCGTGCCCCGCGTGGACGCCGACGGCTGGGTCCTGCGGATCCACGGCCTGGTGGAGCAGCCCTTGACGATCACCTACGAGCAGCTGCTCGCGATGCCGCAGCGCGAGGCCGACGTGACGCTGGCCTGCGTGTCCAACGAGGTCGGCGGCGACCTCGTGGGCACCGCCCGCTGGACCGGGGTGCCCCTCGCGGACCTGCTGGAGCGCGCCGGACCGCTGCCGGGCGCCGAGCAGGTCGTGGGGCGGGCGACCGACGGCTGGGACGCCGGCTTCCCGCTGGCCGCGCTGGACGGCCGCGAGGCGCTGGTGGCGATCGGCATGAACGGCGAGGCGCTGCCGGCGCGGCACGGCTTCCCGGCCCGGCTCGTGGTCGCGGGCCTCTACGGGTACGTGTCTGCCACGAAGTGGCTGGCCGAGATCGAGCTGACCACCTGGGACTACGACGCCTACTGGGTGCCGCGCGGCTGGGCCAAGGAGGCCCCGATCCGACGATCGGCGCGCATCGACGTCCCGCGAGCGGGGCAGTCGCTCGCTGCCGGGGAGCAGGCGATCGCCGGCGTCGCCTGGGCGCCCGTGGAGGGCGTCGATGCAGTCGAGGTCCGCATCGACGGCGGCGACTGGCAGGAGGCGCAGTTGGGTCAGGCCCTGGGCCCAGCGTCATGGCGCCAATGGCACCTGCGGTGGCCCGCGGAGCCCGGCTCGCACACCCTCGAGGCGCGGGTCATCGGCGGCGACGGCGAGCCGCAGACCGGCGAGCGCAGCGACCCGCGCCCCGATGGGGCGACCGGTTGGCACCGCGTCAGCGTCACCGTGGAGCCAGAGGGACGAGGTTCCTGACTTGGCCGATCAGCCAGTCGGCCGCGCCGATGTCGATGGGCGCGGCCGCAGGCGTCGCTGCGCGGCGAACCACAGCACGCCGAGCGGCCCGGTGAACCAGGTGAGCAGCAGCGCGACGCGCGTGGAGCGTCCCTCGGTGAGCCCCGTCTCCCAGATCCAGCGCCCGGCGACGAGGTCGAGCGCCACCATGTGCGTCCAGCCGGCCACGAACCCCGGGCCACTGGCGAGTCCGGCGCGAACGCTGTCAGCACTGCGAAAGTCGACGCGCTCGCCATCTCGGCTGGAGGCCACCAGCAGTCCGCCGTAGACCGCGCCGAGGCCCGCGGCGAGGGCGGGCGCGACGGCGGCCAGCCGCCGCGCCAGGCGCGAGCGAGGGGCGAGGATGAGCGCGAGCCAGACCGGCGCGGTGCTGCTCGTGACCACCTGATAGAGCCGCGCGAGGGAGGGTCGCATCGCCTGGCTCCTCGCCCTGTCCGATCGGCTGATCCCTGCCCGCACGGGCAGGGCCGGCCCCGCGGCGGGCTGCGGGGGGCCGCGTAGCGTGACGCCGTCTCACGGTAGCGGGATCCATGAGGGGTCCGCACCGCGACGGGCCCGCAGCGGCGAGCGACGAGCAGCGCGGCCCGTCTCCCAACGACGAACGGAGCCAGCATGGACTTGCCTCACCGGCAGGGGGCGCGTGGACGTCAGCGTCACGTCCAGGCCGCCCCGATGGCCATCGCCGGGGTCGTCCTGGCCGGCGCGCTGGTCGGCGCGCCCGCCTTCGCCGAGGACCTGGAGCTCGAGGACGCCGAGGAGCACACCGTCGAGCGCGGCGACACGCTCAGCGCCATCGCGGAGAGCTTCGACACCACGTGGGAGCTCCTCTTCGACGTCAACTCCAAGCTCGACGACCCCAACCTGATCCTGCCGGGTCAGGTGCTCCTCATCCCGCCCGAGGACCAGCGGCAGGTCGCGGCGGCACAGCCACAGGCAGAGCCCCGGCCGGCGCCCGAGCCCGAGCCCGAGCCCGAGCCGGAGCCCGAGCCCGAGCCGGAGCCGGAGCCGGAGCCGGAGCCTGAGCCGGAGCCTGAGCCGGAGCCTGAGCCGGCGCCCGAGCCCGAGCCCGAGCCGGAGCCGGCACCCGAGCCGGAGCCCAGTGGTGCGGTCGCCGGCAGCACCTGGGACCGTCTGGCCCAGTGCGAGTCGAACGGCGACTGGTCGATCAACACCGGCAACGGCTACTACGGCGGCCTGCAGTTCCACCCGCAGACCTGGGCGGCGCACGGCGGTCAGCAGTACGCGCCGAACGCCCACCAGGCCTCGCGCGCCCAGCAGATCGCCATCGCCGAGAACGTGCTGGCCAGCCAGGGCTGGGGCGCCTGGCCCGCGTGCTCCCGCGCGCTGGGCCTGCGCTAGCGCCTCGCGGGCCGATCGATCGCAGGCGGGAGGGGCCGGGCGCCATCAGGCGCCCGGCCCCTCCCGCCTGCGGCGGCGCGGGGCGGGCGCGTCCGCGCCTGCGCGGCAGCCGACGCCACCCTGCCTATCCTCCCCGGCGGACCACCCCTCGGCTCGAGGTGCCCAGGCGACGCAGAGGAGACGACGATGGCGGACACCCCAGCGTGTGGCAACCAGGCGGGCGAGCTGTGCCCCGCCTGCTTCTCCGCGGTGCTGCGACCCGAGGGCGCGCACGGCCGCTGCGACGGCTGCGGCTGGGTCGGCAAGTGCTGCGAGTGACCGCGTGGCGGCGGTCAGCCCCCGAGGCGACATGACGGCTCCTGACCGCTCGGTCGTCGTTGCCGGCGCTGCGTGGGAGCGGCGTGGGCCTAGCATGAGCGCGTCCGACGGTCGCCGCCCGCGGAGCCGGTGCCCATGAGCTCGCTGGAAGAGTTGACCCGCAGCCAGGACCTCGACGAGCTGCGCTCATGGCTCGAGGAGACCGGCACGCTCGACATCGCCGACGAGCTCGCCCGCCTGTCGCCGGCCGAGCGGGCCGTGCCCTTCCGCCTGCTCGACAAGGGGCGCGCGCTCGAGGTCTTCGAGGCGCTCGACCCGGGGCTGCAGCAGGAGCTGCTCGAGGGGCTGCGCGACCATCAGGTGCAGCACCTCGTCGAGGAGATGAGCCCCGACGACCGGGCCCAGCTGCTCGACGAGGTGCCCGCGACGGTCGCGCGCCGCCTCCAGGCGGGCTTGAGCCCCCAGGAGCGCCACATGACCGCGGTGCTGCTGGGCTACCCGGAGGACTCGGCCGGACGGCTGATGACCCCGGAGTACGTCAACCTGCGCGCCTCGATGACCGTCGCCGACGCCCTCGCCAAGATCCGACGGCTCGGGGCCGACGCCGAGACGGTCTACCTCCTGCCGGTCACCGACGACCAGCGCGGGCTGCTCGGCGTCGTCAGCCTCCGCGACCTCGTGCTCAACGCGGGCGGCACCCGCCTGGCCGACATCATGACCCCCGACGTGCACAGCGTGCGCGTCGACGAGGACCGCGAGCAGGCCGCCCGGCTGATCCAGGAGGCCGACCTGATCGCGCTGCCGGTCGTCGACCACGAGGACCGGCTGGTGGGCATCATCACCGTCGACGACGCGATGGAGGTCCTCGAGGAGGAGGGCACCGAGGACATCGTCCGCGGTGGTGGTGCCGAGCCGCTCGGGCGTCCCTACCTCGCGGTCGGGCCCTTCGCCCTGGCGCGCAAGCGCGCCCCCTGGCTGCTGGTGCTGGGCATCGCGGCCACGCTGACCGTCACCGTCCTCGACCAGTTCGAGGAGACCCTCGAGGCGGTCGTCACCCTCGGCCTGTTCATCCCCCTGCTGATCGACACCGGTGGCAACTCCGGATCGCAGGCGGCCACCGTGGTCATCCGCGCCATGGCGGTCGGGGAGGTCCGCTTCCGCGACCTGCCCCGCGTGGTCGGCAAGGAGCTGGCCGCGGGCGCGATGCTCGGCCTGATGCTCGCCCTGGTGGCCTTCGTGCCCGTGTCGCTGTACCAGGACGCGCAGTTCGGGCTCGTCATCTCCTCGACGCTGCTGCTGATCTGCGTCTGGGCGACGCTCGCCGGCGCCTTCCTGCCCATGGTCGCCAAGCGGATCGGCATCGACCCGGCCGTGGTCAGCGCACCGCTCATCACCACGCTCGTCGACGCCACCGGCCTGCTCATCTACTTCGGGATCGCCACCGCCGTGCTGCCGGACCTGGTGGGCTGACGACGAGCGGCTCGGACCAGGCGACGATCAGACCCCGGACGGCACCCCGTACTTGCGCCGGAAGCTGGTGAGGTCCAGATCACGCAGGTCCTCGTCGATCGCGTCCAGGAAGACGCGCGCCTCGTCGGCCGACGAGAAGGTGCGCGACCACAGCAGCTCGCCGGTGGCCACCCGCTGCAGCTGGACGTCGTAGAGGACCGCTCCCTGATAGCCGTGTCGGATGCGGTCGAGGACCCTGAACTCCTGCCTGGGCGAGCTGGTCACCGACACTCCGTGGTCGCAAGGGGCCCGCGGGCGCGAGCGGACAGGGCCTGACGATACTCCGCGGCCGTGCTCGAGGGCAACGAGCAACGGTCGGCGCGGACCCTACAATCCGCGCTCGGCAACGGCGCAGCAGCCGGTCCAGGCGCGAGGAGAGCGGGAGCGTGAAGGTCTACACCCGACGGGGCGACGACGGCACGACGGGCCTGCTGTTCGGCGGACGCGTCGACAAGGACGACGCGCGCACCGACGCCTACGGCACCACCGATGAGGCGATCAGCGCGCTCGGCCTCGCGCGGGCCCACCTCGTGGACGCGCCCCGCTGGCACGACGCCGTCCTGCAGGTCCAGCGCGAGCTGTTCATCGTGGGCGCCCAGCTCGCCACCCGCGCTGACCACTGGGACCGCCTGGTGGACGAGGTCTCCCGCGTGACCGAGGCGATGATCGAGCGCCTCGAGGCACGCATCGACGCCCTGACCGCCGAGCACCCACTGCCGCAGGAGTTCGTCGTCCCCGGGCAGCGACCAGCCGGCGCCGCGATCGACCTCGGGCGCACGATCGCCCGGCGCGCCGAGCGCGCCGTGGTGGCCATGGACCGCAACGGGCTGCTGCCCGAGGACGCGGTGCTGCGCTACCTCAACCGGCTGTCGGACTACCTGTTCGTGCTCGCGCGCGCCGTCGAGGGCGGCGAGTACACGCGCACGCGGGCCGAGCCGACGCCGCCCTCGGGGTCGGACGGCTCACTCGCCTGACCGACCTGCGACGAGCCGCCGCAGCCTAGTCGTAGGCGTGCTCCGCGTCGGGGAACTCCCCGCGCGCCACGTCCTCGCGAAAGCGCGTCGCCGCGTCGGTGATGACCCCTGCGAGGTCGGCGTAGGCCTTGACGAATCGCGGCGCGGGACCCGACCCGAGGCCGAGCAGGTCGTGGGTGACCAGCACCTGGGCGTCGCAGCCCGCCCCCGCGCCGATCCCGATCGTGGGCACCGGCAGCGCGGCGGTGATCTCGGCGGCCAGCGCGGCCGGCACCGCCTCCAACACCACGGCGAAGGCCCCGGCCTCGGCCAGCTCCTGGGCCTCCCGCTGCAGGCGCTGTGCCGCCTGCGCGTCGCGGCCCTGCACGCGGTAGCCGCCGAGCTGATGCACCGCCTGTGGCGTCAGCCCGACATGGCCCATGAACGGCACGCCGGCTCGCACCAGCCGCGCGCACAGCTCCACCTGCGCCCCCTCGGCCTTGACCGCATGCGCCCCGCCCTGCCCGACGAGCCGCAGCGCCGCGCGCATGCCGTCCTCGACGGTCACCTGATACGAGCCGAACGGGAGGTCGGCCACCACCAGCGCCCGCTCGGTGCCTCGTGCGACCGCCGCGGTGTGGTGCACCATCTCCTCGAGGGTGACCCCGACGGTCCCCGAGCGCCCCAGCACCGCATCGGCCACCGAGTCGCCGACCAGCAGCACGGGGATGCCCGCCGCCTCCAGCAGCCTCGCGGTCGGCGCGTCGTAGGCGGTCAGCATCGCGAAGCGCTGTCCTGCCTCCCTCCAGCGAGCGAGGTCCGAGATCCGCACCGCGCGGGCCGGAGGGTCGGGCGCTGTGCTCATGGGGCGTCCTGCTCCTCGCGACGACGGCTCCGTGGTGGCGCCCGCGTCCTGGTGCGGGCGATCGGTGGCGCCCGCGCTCGGGTGCGGGCGATCGGTGGCGCCCGCGTCCTGGTGCGGGCAGGCTTGCCGGCCATGGTGCCCGGTCAGCCGGTCGGACCGCGAGCCTGCCGGGCGTGGCCCCGTCGGAAGGCGCAGCACGATGCAGGTGGTCCTCCAGCGCGTCCAGGACGCGAGCGTGTCGGTGGATGGCGAGCAGGTCGGGGCGATCGGCCTGGGGCTGGTGGCGCTCGTCGGCGTGGGGCGCGAGTCCTGCGAGGCCGACGCCACCTGGCTCGCGGCCAAGACCGAGCAGGTGCGCGTCTTCGCCGACGAGGACGGTCGCATGAACCGCTCCTGCGAGGAGGTCGGCGGCGCGGTGCTGGCCATCAGCCAGTTCACGCTCTACGGGGACGCGCGCAAGGGACGCCGTCCCTCCTTCGTGGCCGCCGCTGACCCGGCGGAGGGGGAGCGGCTCTACGAGGCCTACTGCGACGCGCTGACGGTCCCGTGCGCACGCGGGGTCTTCGGGGCCCACATGCAGATCCGGCTCACCGCTGACGGGCCCGTGACGCTCACGCTCAGTCATGCGTGCAACGCATAGCGGAATTGACAAGGGTTGGCGCCATGCGTTGAACTTCGCGCGTGACGTTCCAAGGCACCCGGCCCCGACCCCGATGACGTGACCGGCCACCGAGGCACGCCTCGGAGACACGATGACCTTCCCCACCCCCGCGCGCGATGGCCGACGCCGCGCCGGCCGCGTGCTCTCGACCCCCCCGCTCGAGGGCGCGGTCATCCAGGCCGTCCCCGGTGCTGCCGCGCTGGTCCACGAGTCCGCTGGACGACCCGCTGCCCACGACCCCGAGGTGGCACGGATCCTGGAGACGGTCGCCGAGCAGCTGTGCGTCACCGTGACGCTCCATCTCGGCGACGAGCCAGGGGCCCGCGCCGGCCAGCGGACGCAGCCCGTCACCGACGGCGAGCGCTCCCTGGGCGTGCTCGCCGTCGACGAGCGAGCCGACCAGGAGGAGGCCCTCGCGCTGGCCGCGCGCCTGCTCGGGCAGCGGCTCGGCAGGCTCGGCGAGCGCAGCAACGCCTCCGGGCTGACGCACGACCGGATCGCCTCCGTGCTCGAGCCCGGACGGCTCGGCGCGCACTTCCAGCCGATCGTGTCGCTCCCGGGCGGCCACGTCGTGGGCGTCGAGGCCCTGGCCAGGTTCCCGACCGAGTCTGCCGCCGGGTCGTCGCCATCCCCGGCGCGCTGGCTGCGGGCGGCGAGCGCCGCGGGGCTGCGCACGCCCCTGGAGGTGCGCGCGGCCGCGGTCGGGCTCGAGGGCCTCGCCGCGCTGCCCTCGGACTGGTTCCTGTCGCTCAACCTGTCCGCCCCGGTGCTGGCCAGCGGCGCCGTCACCCCGCTGCTGCACGAGGTCCCCGTCGAGCGCGTCATCGTCGAGCTCACCGAGCACGATGCCGTCGAGGACTATGCCCAGCTCAACGCGGTGCTCGCGCCCCTGCGGGCCAAGGGCCTGCGCCTGGCGGTGGACGACGTCGGCGCCGGCTTCGCCTCCATGCGCCACGTGCTGCGGATGCGTCCCGACGTCCTCAAGCTCGACCGGGGGCTGATGCGCGACCTCACCGCCGACACGGCAGCCGCCTCGCTGGTGGCGGTCCTGCGGGACTTCGCCGCCGGGCTGGGCTCCAGCACCGTGGTCGAGGGGGTGGAGCGCGACGAGGACGAGCGCGCCGTGCGCCACCTGGGCGTCGAGCTCGCCCAGGGCTACCGCTTCGGCGCGCCCCAGCCGCTGAGCGGCCTGCTGCGGCGCGGCGCCGGTCGGCGCCACTCGTCGGCGGTCAGCGCGTCCAGGCCTGCGTGATCGGCAGGCGCCGGTCCTTGCCGAACGCTCGCGGCGTGATCTTGACCCCTGGCGCGGCCTGTCGCCGCTTGTACTCCGCGCGGTCGACCAAGCGCGAGATGCGCGCCACCACGTGCGGGTCGAAGCCCTCCGCGGCGATCTCCTCCACGGTGCGGTCCTGCTCGACGTAGGCCTCGAGGATGGGGTCCAGCTCGGCGTAGTCGGGCAGCGAGTCGGTGTCGCGCTGGTCGGGGCGCAGCTCGGCCGACGGCGGCTTGGTCAGGGTGGACTCTGGGATGCGCTCGCGGCCCGCGGCGTCGTTGGCATAGCGCGCGAGCTCATAGACCAGCAGCTTGGGCACGTCCTTGAGCACCGCGAAGCCGCCGGCCATGTCCCCATACAGGGTCGCGTAGCCCACCGCGTACTCGCTCTTGTTGCCGGTGGCCAGCAGCAGGTCGCCGCGCGCGTTGGACAGGCTCATGAGCAGGGTGCCGCGGATCCGCGACTGCAGGTTCTCGTGCGCGAGCGCGGCGTCGTGACCCTCCCAGGCGGGAGCCAGGACCTGCTCGAAGGCTGAGAGCGGCGCCGCGATGGGCAGCTCCCACCATCCCGTGCCGAGGTTGGTGGCGAGCTCACGCGCGTCCCGCCGCGAGTGCGCGGAGGAGATGGGGGAGGGCATGCCCACGCAGGTGACGGCGTCGGCGCCGAGCGCGTCGACCGCGATCGCCGCGGTCAGCGCGGAGTCGATCCCCCCGGACACGCCCACGAGGGCGCCGGGGAACCCGTTCTTGCGCGCGTAGTCGCCGGTGCCGCGGACCAGCGCCGCCCAGGTCTCGGCCAGCGGCTCCAGGCGCGGCGCGGGCGGCGCGGCTGGGTCCACCGTGCCGCCCGCGTCCACGTCGGCCACCACGAGGTCGGTGGCCAGCTGCGCGCCGCGGGCGGGCACGCGCCCCGCGGCATCCATCACGAACGAGTCGCCGTCGAACACGACCTCGTCCTGGCCCCCCACGGCGTTCAGGTAGGCGATGGCCGTGCCGCGGGCGGCGTGGTGGCGCGCCCAGGCCTCGCGCTCGGCGCGCTTGCCACGGTGGTAGGGGCTCGCGTTGAGGTTGACCACCAGCGCCGCGCCCGCCTGCTGCGCGGCCGCCACGGGCCCCGCGGCGTCCCACAGGTCCTCGCAGACCGTCACGCCGACGGGCACCCCCGCGACGTCCACGACCACCGGCTCGACGCCGGCGCGGAAGTAGCGGGCCTCGTCGAAGACCCCGTAGTTGGGCAGGAGCTGCTTGCGGTAGACCCGCTCCACCCGGCCCTCGCGCAGCACCGCGGCGGCGTTGGCCAGGGGCGGCAGCCCCGGCAGCGCGGCGACGGGGCGGGTGCGCACGTCGGCGCCCCCGACCGGCTCGACGAAGCCGACCACGAGCGCCGTCGCCCCGGTGCGGGCCGCGAGGTCGTGCACCGCCGCCTCGCTGGCGGCGGTGAACGCGGGCTTGCGCAGCAGGTCCTCCGGGGGATAGCCGGTCACGGCCAGCTCGGGGGCGCAGACCAGGTCGGCGCCGCGCTCGCAGCCCTGCGCATAGGCCTGCGCGATGCGCTCGACGTTGCCGTCGAGGTCGCCGACGTGGGGGTGCAGCTGTGCCAGCGCCAATCGCATGGGCTCCTCGAGGGTCGCGGCTGGGCGGGTCGCTCGCGCCCGGCGAGCGGAACTGTCGCACGCGCGGGCCGGGCCTGCCGTGGGCGCCCCCATGGGCGCCCCGAGGGCGTCCGGGAGCATCGCGCCGGCGTCGGCGGTGGACCGCAGCCGCAGGTTTCACCGGCTCGAAACGTGTCGGTGACCGAGGGGACACGCCCCCTTCCTACCGTTCGCCTCGCCCCGGAACGGGTCGCGTCGCTGGGACGTGGCCGGGTCGGGGCGGCCGACCCCACCGGGAGAGGCCTCGGCGGGCGCCGGGGGCGCGCCGTCGGTCTCGACGCTGCGACGCGGAGGATGCTCGATGAGACGACACGCACGACGGATCGCGATCGTGGGATCGCTGCTGGCCGCCCTGCTCGTGCTGTTGGCGGTGCCAGCGCTCGCGCAGGAGGAGGCCGCGACCCAGGAGTCGCTGAACACCACGTTCTTCCTGCTCGCCATGGTGCTCGTGTTCCTGATGCACCCTGGCTTCGCGATGCTCGAGGCCGGCATGACCGGGTCGAGCAACGCCGCGAACATCATGATGAAGAACATGATGGTGATCTCGATCGCCTTCCTGACCTACTTCGCGGTCGGCTGGGGCCTGCACTACGGCACCTCGCTCGGCGGCCTGATCGGAGGCGACGAGTTCTTCCTGATCCCGGGGACCTACGGCAGCGAGCTGTCGGACTTCGCGTTCCTGTCCAGCGAGTTCATGTTCGACGCGGTCTTCGCCGCCACGGCCGCCACGATCATCTCTGGCGCGGTGGCCGGCCGCATGAGCCTGTGGGGCTTCATGATCCTCGCGGCGGTCATCACCGCCTTCGTCTATCCCGTCGTCGGCCACTGGGGCTGGGGCGGCGGCTGGCTCGAGGAGGGCCTGGGCTTCTACGACTTCGCGGGCTCCACGATCGTGCACCTGGTCGGCGGTGCCGCCGGCATCACCGCCGCGGCGTTCCTCGGGCCACGGCCGGGCAAGTTCGACGCCAACGGCAAGCCCCGCCTGCTGGCGGGCCACTCCGCGCCGCTCGCGGTGCTCGGGGTGTTCCTGCTGTGGTTCGGCTGGTTCGGGTTCAACGGCGGATCCGTGCTCAACGCCGAGGTGTCGGTCGGACCCGTGCTGGTGACCACCGCCCTCGCCGCCTCCGCGGGTGCGCTGTCGGCCGCGGTCATCAGCGCGGTGCGCTCGGGCGGCAAGACCGACGTGTCCATGGTCGGCAACGGCATCCTCGCCGGCCTCGTGGGGATCACCGCGGGCGCCGACGTGGTCGACCCCTGGGCGGCCATCCTGGTCGGCATCGTCGCCGGCGTGGTCGTGTCGGTGTCCATCCCGCTCGTCGAGCGCCTGCGGATCGATGACGCCGTCGGGGCCTTCAGCGTCCATGGCGTGGTCGGCGTGCTCGGCACGATGTGGGTGGGCTTCTATGCCAACGGCACCGGTGGCGTCACAGGCCTGCTGTACGGCGGTGACCCCGCGTTCGCCGGCGTCCAGATCCTCGGCCCCCTCGCGGTGACGGCCTTCGTGGCGGCAATGACCGCGGTGGTGTGCGTGGCCCTGCGGGCCGGTGGCCTGCTCCGCGTCGGCGACGCCGAGCTCGAGGAGGGCCTCGACGTCTCCGAGCACGGCATCGGTGGGTACCCCGAGGCCGCGCTGGAGGGCGGCGGCCGCGGGGCCGGCACGGCCGGCTAGCGCGCGACGCCGCCTGCCGAGTGGGCCGCGCCGTGGTCGGCGCGGCCCACTAGGATCTCCCTGCACACGGGTCACCGCGGCGCACCGGAGGCAGGCATGGACCGCCAGCAGGAGTACGTGCTGCGCACCGTCGAGGAGCGCGACATCCGCTTCGTGCGGCTGTGGTTCACCGACGTCCTCGGGATGCTCAAGTCCGTGGCGATCACCAGCTCCGAGCTGGAGCAGGCGTTCAACGAGGGCATCGGCTTCGACGGCTCGGCGGTGGAGGGCTTCGCGCGCGTGCAGGAGTCCGACATGCTCGCGGTCCCCGACGCCTCCACCTTCCAGGTCCTGCCCTGGCGGCCGGAGGACGCCGGGGTGGCGCGGATGTTCTGCGACATCCGCACGCCCGAGGGCCAGCCCTTCGCCGCCGACCCGCGGCACGTGCTGCGCCGCAACCTCGCGCGTGCCGCGGAGCTCGGCTTCACCTTCTATGTCCACCCCGAGATGGAGTTCTTCCTGTTCCGGGGCCCCGACGACCCCACGCCGCTGGACCGCGGCAGCTACTTCGACCTGACCCCGCTGGACGTGCAGAGCGACTTCCGTCGCCGCGTGATCCAGACGCTCGAGCAGATGGGCATCAGCGTCGAGTACTCCCACCACGAGATCGCCCCGAGCCAGCACGAGATCGACCTGCGCTACGCCGACGCGCTGACGATGGCCGACAACCTCATGACCTACCGCCTGGTGGTCAAGGAGACGGCCATGCACCGGGGCGTCTACGCGACCTTCATGCCCAAGCCCCTCGCGGATCAGCCCGGCAGCGGCATGCACACCCACCTGTCGCTGTTCGAGGGCGACACCAACGCCTTCTACGACGACCGCGACCGCTACCGCATGTCCGACGTCGCCAAGCAGTTCACCGCCGGGCTGCTCGTCCACGCGCGCGAGATCGCCGCGGTGTGCTGCCAGTGGGTGAACTCCTACAAGCGGCTGGTCGCCTACGAGCCGCCCGCTCCCTTCGAGGCGCCGGTGTTCATCTCGTGGGGCCGCTACAACCGCTCGGCGCTGGTGCGGGTGCCGCAGTACAAGCCTGACAAGCCCGCCTCGGCGCGGCTGGAGTTCCGCGCGCCCGACCCGGCCTGCAACCCCTACCTCGCCTTCTCGGTCATGATCGCGGCGGGGCTGCGCGGCATCGAGAAGGGCTACGAGCTGCCACCGGAGTCCACCGACAACATCTTCGAGCTCACCGAGGTGGAGCGTCGCGCCGCGGGCATCCAGTCGCTGCCGCGCAACCTCGACGACGCGCTGCGCTGCATGGAGGACTCCGAGCTCGTCGCCGAGGCGCTCGG
>PUKE01000165.1 GCA_003550425.1 Nitriliruptoria bacterium | reverse complement strand
GGCTGCGGCGCGCCCGACAGCTCGCCGGCGCGCAGCAGCAGCACCAGCAGGTAGGCGCCGCTGGACAGGCGGTTGAGCGCGTGCAGCACCGAGCGGCGCGTGGGGGAGGCCTCGGCCGGCGGGAAGGCCTCGAGCCCGGCGAGCTCGGTCTCGCGGGCCTCGCAGCGCAGCAGGTTCAGCCAGTGCAGCAGCTCGTCGTCCTCGGGGCCGGGCACCACGTGGGGGATGCCGAGCTGCCCGTCGGGATCATGGGTGGCGCGGTGGACCGCGTCCTCGTCGCGACCGGCGAGCGCCAGCGGCGCGGCGGCCCGGTCGGCGTACTCCGCGCTCTGGATCTCCCGGCAGTAGGCCGCGAGGGTGGACAGCGCCTGTACCAGCGCGGGTCGCCCGCGGTCGCGGGCGCGGGCTGCGGCGAGCAGCGCGTGGGCGTGGACGGTGTCCAGCCGTCCCCGCAGCGCGACCCGCGGGTTGGTCTTGGGGGCGAAGCGCTCCGCGTCGAGTTGGGTCAGGTGATCGGGCTTGCCGCGCACGGGGCTGTCGCACACCTCGCACCGGGGCGGCTCGCCGGTCAGCACCACCGGGAACGTCCCGGGGCGGTCCCACGCGGGCGTGGTGGGGGAGCCCTCGCCTCCCGTGGGGCTTCCCGTGGGTGCGCCGTGCGCGGGCGCGGAGGGCGGCGCGGCGTGCTCCTCGACGAGCTCCAGGCCCCAGGAGTGCACGAAGTCTGACGCCGCCGGCGACAGCTGCGCGTGCGCGGGCACGCGCACCGTCTGGCCGCGCGCGGGGCGCGGCAGCTGGGCGCGCAGGGCCTCCTCGGTGACCACCGGCCTGGCCATGGGCATCCGCCTTCCTCGCGGTGGCCGGAGGCGCGCTCCGACCACCGCGCCGCGATCGCAGGGCGCCGCGTGGGCCGTGGGCTAGGCGCCGGGCTCGACCTGCGGCAGGATCGACTCGACGTCGCCGTGCGGGCGCGGGATCACGTGGACGCTGACGAGCTCGCCGACGCGGTCGGCAGCGGCCGCGCCGGCGTCGGTGGCGGCCTTCACCGCGCCGACGTCGCCGCGCACCATCACGGTGACGTAGCCACCGCCGATCTGCTCCTTGCCGATCAGCGTCACGTTGGCGGCCTTCACCATGGAGTCGGCGGCCTCGATGGAGCCGACGAGCCCCTTGGTCTCGATCATGCCCAGGGCGATCATCTGCACGTTGGCCATGGCGGTGCTCCTTCGTCGCGGGTCGGGTCCGGTCGCTTGCGGTGCGGTCTCGGTCGCGGTCTCGGTCGCGGTCTCGGTCGCGGTTGCGGTCTCGGTCGCGGCCTCGGTGGTGGCCTCGGTGGTGGCCTCGAGCTCGACGGCGGCCAGCGCCTGGTGCGCCGGAAGGCCGCAGTAGGCCGAGCCGGCCATCGGGGCGTTGCGGCAGCGCTCGCCGGCGCGGGTGCGCGCCGCGCAGCGCTCGGCGGGGCCGGTGGGGGTCATGGCGGCCCTCCGCGGTCGGTCGTGGCCGCCTCGTCCCCGAGGGCGGCGACCACGCGGCGCACCACCTCGCGCACCGTCGCCTCGTCGGGGCCCTCGGCGCGGTCGCCGGCACCACCAGCGCCGGACGTCCCCCGTGCGTCCGCTGGCGCGGCGGCGCCGGCCTCGGCGGTCGCCGGGGCGCGCGCCTGCGCCGGTGGTGCGGCGGTCGCGGTGGCCACCCGCTTGACGTTGAGCAGGTGGTGGACGGTGATGTTGTCGCTGACCACCGAGCCGCCCAGGCCGCCTGGCGCCAGCGTCATCGAGGGCATGACCCCGGTGGTGGCGCCGATCGCCCCGAGGGTCCCCCAGGTGTTGACCACGATGCGGAACGCGGGCTTCTCCAGCCCGAACGCCTCGACGACCTCCTCGTCGCGGGCGTGGATCACCAGCGAGTGGCCGTCGCCGCCGAAGCGCAGCAGCTCGATCGCCCGCTCGCAGCCGGCACGCCAGCCGTCGGCGACCATGAAGCCGAGCACCGTGGTGAGCTTCTCGCGCGACAGGGGGTGGGCGCGGCCCACGCCGGCCAGGTCGGCCACGAGGATCCG
Organism: Nitriliruptoria bacterium; assembly: GCA_003550425.1. Classification (GTDB taxonomy): domain Bacteria; phylum Actinomycetota; class Nitriliruptoria; order Euzebyales; family Egibacteraceae; genus PUKE01. The sequence goes on along the minus strand of PUKE01000165.1, from coordinate 9,117 downwards.
GGCGTGGGCGGGCACGGTCAGCCCGGCGAGCGCGGCGAGCTGCTGGGGCGTCTTGCCGACCGTGCCCGGGTCGATGGCCCCGTCGGGCCGGAACAGGGTGCGCGCCAGCGCCTCGCTGCCAGCCGCGTCGACCCAGTGGGCGCCGTGGTCGGCCATGGCCGCGCGCAGCTCGCCGGCGATGGGGGCGTCGGCGACCACGGTCTGCTCGGTGGCGCAGATCACCGAGGAGTCGAACGCCTTGGAGTCGACGAGGTCGCGGGCGGCCTTGCCGACGTCGGCGCTGCGGTCCACCCACACCGGCACGTTGCCGGGCCCCACCCCGATCGCAGGCTTGCCGGTGCTGTGGGCGGCCCGGACCATCCCGGGGCCGCCGGTGGCCAGGATCAGCGACGTCGCGTAGTGGCCCATCAGCTCCTGGGAGCCAGCCAGGCTCACGTGCTCCAGGCAGGCGATCAGCCCGCGGGGCATGCCGGCCGCCTCACCGGCCTCGGCCATGAGGCGCACCACCTCGGCGCTACAGCGGCGCGCCGCGGGGTGGGGGGCGACGATCACCGCGTTGCGCGCCTTGACCCCGACCAGCACCTTGAAGATCGCCGTGGAGACCGGGTTCGTCGACGGCGTCAGGGCGGCGATGACGCCGACGGGCCAGCCGATGTCCATCAGCCCGCGGGCGTCGTCGCGACGCAGCACCCCCACGGTGGGCACGTCGGCGATCGAGTCCCACACGTCGCGGCTGGCGAACTCGTCCTTGACCTGCTTGTGCGCCGCGACGCCGTAGCCGGTCTCCTCCTGGGCCAGGCGCGCCAGGCGCGGCGCGGCGGCGCAGGCCGCCTGGGCCATCGCCGCGCACACCCGGTCGGTCTGCTCCTGGCTCGCCCACGCGAAGGCGCGCTGGGCCTCGCGCGCGGCCACGGCCCGGTCACGGGCCTCCTGGCGCGAGCGCAGGTCGAGGTCGAGGCCCCCGGCCTCGCTCCCGGTCCGGTCCCCGGGCCCGGCAGCGGCGTCGGCGCGGCTCACGGCGTCACCACCCCATCGGGTCGGCGGCCACGGCCTGCACCGCGTCGCCGAACGCCCGGGCGGCGGCCCGGCACGCGCTCTGCGAGCCCGACAGCAGGCCGCCGCTGAAGTTGGTCTCCGAGGGCGGGGCGAACCAGACGCGCAGCTCCACCTCGGCGGCCTTCAGCGCGGCGTCCAGCGCGTAGGTCGCCTCGATCGGCGGCGCGATGAGGTAGGCCAGCGGCGTGCCCTCGGGCACGTCGGCCTCCGAGGAGAGGTAGCGCCCGGTCCGCGACACGGTGTGGGCGAAGTAGGCCACCCCGTCGTCGGGGTCGGCCGAGGTGAACCAGGCCTCCTGCTCGGCGTGGTCGATGCAGGCTCGCAGGCCCGCCCGCGCCTCGGCCGGGTCGGGGCCGGCGAGCACGCCGATGATCTCGCCCGACAGCGGGCCCGAGGCGTGGTCGGCGCCGGCGTAGAAGCTGTGGGCGTAGGCGACCTCGACGTCGGCCATCTTGGTGGCCTCGTCCAGCGCCACGTACAGCGCGTCGTCGATGTCGCAGGTGACCAGCCCGAGGCTGCGCTGGTCGTCGCGGAGCCCGAGCCGCTGCGCGAGCGTGCGGTCGACGTTGGGGATGAGCCGCGCCGCGAGGATCGTCGGCTTGATGGGGTCACCGGCTGGCATGCTCGCTCCTTTGCGGGTGCGGGAGGGGCGCGGGGCTAGGACTCCGCGCCGGTGGTGGCCTGCCGCAGCGCCACGCCGCTGGCCTGGTGGCGCAGCATCTGCTGGAGCAGCTCGACGACGTAGGCGCCGCCCTCCAGCGGGTTGGTGCCGCCCTGGTCGGTGATCATGCAGATCAGGTCGCGGTCGGCGTCGGTCTTGCCCGCCCGGGGGCGGTAGCCCATGTAGGCGCTCAGCGCGTCGGCCACGCCCAGGCCCGGCCGCTCGCCGATGAGCAGCAGCACCGCCTCGGCGTCAGTGGCCTCGCCCACGTCGTTCATGACCCCCACGCGGGCGTGGTCGATGAAGAACGGGGTGCCGAGGCTGATGCCGGCCGCGCGCAGCCCGTCGGTGATGACCGGCAGGATCTGGCCCAGCTGGTTGTTGACCGCGGCCGCCGACAGCCCCGCGCCGACCACGATCTGCACCTGCGGTCCCTTGACGCACCGCTCGGCGATCGTCGCCTTGGCCTCGGCCGACAGGCGCCGCCCGAGGTCGGGGCGCAGCAGGTAGGTGTCCTGGTCGGTGACCTCGGTGCCCACGCGGAACAGGTCGAAGCGGGCCAGCAGGTCCTCGTCGACCGTCCCGTAGATGGCGTCCTGGGCCACGCCGTGGTCGCCCTGGAACAGCAGCAGCGAGCTGGTCCGCGGGCGCGGCCCGCTGCGACCGGCGGCGATGCGGGCGGTGGTCGCCGCGCGCAGGTTCGCGATGCCCTCGGGGTCGATCGGGTCGTCGACGCCCACGGCATAGCGCTGCTCGGGCTCGCTGGGGTCGGGCAGGTCGATGTGGGGCACGGTCGGGTCGGGGTCGACCGGCGGCGTCGACGCGGCCGCGGTGGTGCCGCTCACCGCGCTGCTCGGGGTCGAGCCCGCCCCGGTGCCGGCGCTCCCAGCCTCGGACAGGTGGCCGCCGGCGCGCAGCTCGGCCACCACGGCCTCCACGATCGCCTCGATGTCGGTGCGTGGCATCGCGTCTCCTCGGTGCGGGCGGCTAGCGCGTCAGGAACAGGGAGGCGTCGCCGGCGCGCTCGGTCAGCACGCCGTCGCGCATCAGGCCGAGGTCCTCCAGCCAGGCCTCGAACTCCGGCAGCGGCCGCTTGTCCAGCAGCTGGCGCAGGCTCGGGGCGTCATGGAAGCTGGTGGCCTGGTAGGACAGCATCGAGTCGTCGCCCAGCGGCACCCCGATGAAGAAGTTCGCTCCCGCGGCGGTCAGCAGCACCGCCAGGTTCTCGATGTCGTTCTGGGAGGCGACGGCGTGGTTGGTGTAGCACACGTCCACGCCCATGGAGATGCCGGTCAGCTTGCCCATGAAGTGGTCCTCGAGCCCGGCGCGGGTGATCTGGACCGCGTCGTAGAGGTACTCGGGGCCGATGAACCCGACCACGGTGTTGACCTGGTAGGGGTCGTAGCGCTTGGCGAGGCCGTAGTTGCGCGCCTCCATGACCAGCTGGTCGGCGCCGTTGTGGGCGTCGGCCGACAGCGCCGTGCCCTGCCCGGTCTCGAAGTACATGTAGTTGGGCCCGGTGGGGAAGCAGTGGCGCTTGGCCATCGCGTGGGCCTCGTCGAGCATCCCGACCTCGATGCCGAACGACTCGTTGGCCCGCTGGCTGCCGGCCAGCGACTGGAACACCAGGCCCACCGGCGCGCCGCGGCGCATCGCGTCCATCTGGGTGGTGACGTGGGCGAGCAGGCAGTTCTGGGTGGGGATCTCCCAGCGCTCGATCACCTCGTGGCTCATCTCCAGCAGGCGCGCGACGCTGCCGACGGTGTCATCGGAGGGGTTGATGCCGATGACGCTGTCGCCCGAGCCGTACGACAGCCCCTCGTAGATCTCGGCGCGGATGCCGTCGACGTCGTCGGTGGGGTGGTTGGGCTGGTTGCGGCTGGCCAGCCGCCCAGGCAGCCCGATGGTGTTGTTGCAGTGGGCGGTGACCGGCAGCTTGCGCGCGGCCAGCATGAGGTCGAGGTTGCTCATGAGCTTGGTGACCGCCGCGACCATCTCGCCGGTCAGCGCGTTGGAGACCCGGCGGATCATCTCGCCGGTGGTCGCGTCGGCCAGCAGCCACTCGCGGAAGCCACCGACGGTCCAGGTGCGGATCTCGTCGAAGATGGTCTCGTTGACCGCGTCGTCGATGACCCGGGTGACCTCGTCCTCGTCGTAGGGCACCGCGGGGTTGGCGCGCAGCGTCTCGAGGGTGACCTCGGCCAGCACCAGCCGGGCGGCGACGCGCTCGGCGACGCTGGCCGCGGCGATGCCAGCGCCGCGGTCGCCCGACTTCTCCTCGTTGGCCTTGGCGAGCAGCTCGGTGATGCCGCCGAACTCGAAGGTGTGTCCGTAGAGCTTGGTGCGCAGCAGCATGGCCTGCCTTCCCTCACCGATAGAACACGAGCGTCTTGACCGACAGGGGGATCGCGCGGCCGTCGAGGATCGGGGTGCCGAGGTCGATGAAGTCGCCCTCGTCGAGCCCCACCTGGTCGACGACCACCAGGGGGCGCTGCGGGTCGCGCGCCTGGATGGACTGCCCGAGCGCCTGGGCGTAGTCGCGGCCGATGACCAGCACCAGCGGCTGCCCGTCGGACAGGTCGGTCGCGTAGCCGGCGAGCCCCTCCGCCAGGCGCTGCAGCCCCTCGTAGTCGAGGCGCTCGGGCAGGTGCAGCGCGAGCGCCAGGTGCCCGTTGCCGGCGCGGTCCCACCGCTGCGCCGCGGTCGACAGGGCGCCCGCGATCCCCTCTGGCGTGGGGGCGCTGCCCTCGAGGTCGGGTCGCACCACCGGCAGGTTGCGCAGCGGCAGCAGGTCGGCGCGCGCCCAGATCGTCGACCCCGACAGCGTCACGGTCTGGCTGGCAGCGCCGAGCACGGTGGCGCGCAGCGTCTGGCTGGGCGCGGCCACGGTGCGGGCCTGCAGGCGCGCGCTGGCGCGCAGCGCGCGGGCCAGCAGCGGCCCGACGTCGCCGTAGGCAGCGACCTGGGCCAGCGTGTCGGCCGGCTCCTCGGCGACGTAGGACGCGCCGACCCCGCCCGACAGCAGCACCGTGGACGAGCCGTGGGCGTGGGGCAGGGGAGGGGTGAGCGCGACGAGGTCCGACAGCGGCGAGGTGGTGCCGTCGACGAGGTCGGCGATGACCTCCGCCATGGCCTCGCACAGCCGGGTGAGCGCGGCGTGGTCGGCGCGGGCGCCGACCGACAGCGGCAGGCCCAGGTGCTCGACCAGGCGCCGTCCGGGCGGGGCGAGGTGCGCCACGGTCCCGTCGGTGGCCAGCTGGAGCTGGCGACCGCCCACGGCGGCGGCCGCAGAGCCGAGGTGCGCGCCGGCGCGGAAGACCGCGGCGTTGGCGGTGCCCCCGCCGATGTCGACGTTGGTGACCTGGGCGTAGCGCTCGGCCGACACCGCCGCCGCGCCCGAGCCGCGCGCGGCGATCTGCGCCTCGAGGTTGGGGCCGGCCACGGTGACCACGAAGTCGCCGGCGAGGTCCGACAGCGACGCGAGGATCTCGTCGGCGTGCTCGGTGCGCGCGATCTCGCCGGTGACGATCACCGCGCCGGTCTCCACCGCGCTGGCGGTCACGCCAGCAGCGGCGTACTCGCCGGCCACCAGGGCGCTCAGGCGGTCGGTGTCGACCGCCTCGGCCGAGCGCAGCGGGGTGAGGTGGATCGGGCCCTCGTAGCGCACGCTGCGGGCCTCGATGGCCACGCGGGGCACCGAGCCGGGGCGCGCGGTGTCGCGCACCACGAGGTCGCTGAACACCACCTGGGTGGTGGTGGTGCCGACGTCGATGCCGACGCTCAACAGCTCGCGCGTGCGTCCCGTGGCGATCACGTCCCGGCCTCGCTCATCTCACGTCTTCCGGAACGTGACCTGGCCATCGGACTCGAGCGAGTCGATGATGCCCATGATCGCCGCGTCGATGGGGGCGTGGCGGGTGTGGTCGGTCTCGCGGGCGGCGCTGCCGGTGGCCACGAGCACCAGCTCGCCGACGCCGGCGCCGATCACGTCGGCGGCCACGTAGGTGGTGTCCTGGGGAGTCCCGGCCGCGTCGGCGTCGCGCACCAGCAGCAGCTTGAGCCCGGTCGTGCGCGGCTCCTTGGCGGTCGCCACCGCCGATCCCACCACCAGCGCGATGCGCATAGGGCCTCGTTCCCGGCGACGCGTCGCGTCGCCTTCCCGGGCGACGGTGCGTCGCCTGCTGCGGGCGACGGTGCGTCGCCCCCGTCCGACGCGGGCCCCCGCCCGAGCCGAGGTGGCTCGGACCCACGACGTGCAACGCATTCACGCCCGGCCTCGATGCGGTGTCAATAGGCCCGCGTTCACACCGGACCGATGGCGCGTCGCGGGGGACCCCGGCGGTGCCGCTCGGGTCCGCTGACCTGGGCGATCTCGACCCCGAGTGCGACAAGCAGTTGTATGCTGCACCTATGCGATCCCCGACGGCGTCCGTCCTGCGCACGCTCGACGACGCGCTGACCGGCCTGCGTCGCGTCTGGCTCCACCCCGGGCGCCGCCGGCGGTTCCTGGCCGAGCTCGGCGAGCCGGTCGAGCTCGCAGTGCTGCGCACCCTGCGCGCCATCGAGCTGGTCGGCGGCACGCGGTCGGTGGTCGGGTCGGACCCGGGGGCCAGCGACGCGCCGGGGGCCAGCGACGAGCCGGGGGTCCGCGAGGAGCCGGGGGTCAGCGACGTCGCCGCCGCGCTGGCGGTCAAGACCTCCACCGCCAGCCGCCTGGTCGAGGACGCCGTGGCCCAGGGCTACGTCACCCGGGTGGCCAGCGAGGTCGACCGACGACGCGCGGTGCTGCGCCTCACGCCCGAGGGCGCCCGCCTGCTGGACCGGGCCACCGCGGTGCGCGCGTCGCTGCTGGCCGAGGTCACCGCGGACTGGTCCCGCGAGGACGTGGCCACGCTCGCGCGGCTCCTCGAGCGCCTCCAGCGCGACTTCGCGCGGCTCGACCGATGACCGAGCCGGGCGAGCGCGACGCGGCCGGAGGCGCTGCCGGTGACGCGGCCGGGGGCGCTGCCGGCGACGCGGCCGGCGAGGCGAGCGTGGCGCAGGGCGAGCGCTCGCACCGCGAGATCCAGATCATCCTGGTCGGGCTCATGCTCGGCATGCTGCTGCCGGCCATGACCATGACGGTGGTCTCCACGGCGCTGCCGGCGATCGTCAGCGACCTCGGCGGGATCTCCGAGCTGCCCTGGGTGGTCACCGCCTACCTCGTGGCCGCCACGGTGGCGGTGCCGCTGGTGGGCAAGGCCTCGGACGTGGTCGGTCGGCGGCCGCTGTTCCTCGCCTCGATCGCGGGCTTCGTGGTCGGGTCGCTGCTGTGCGGGCTCGCCCAGAGCATGGGGCAGCTCATCGCCGCGCGGGCGGTGCAGGGCGTGGCTGGCGGCTCGCTGATGGCGCTGGCCCAGGCCACCATCGGCGACGTGGTCTCGCCCCGCCAGCGGGGGCGCTACCAGGGCTACATCGGCGCGGTGTTCGCGGTGTCCAGCGTCGCCGGGCCGCTGATCGGCGGCGCGGTGGCCGACCAGCTGTCGTGGCGCTGGGTGTTCCTCCTCAACGTCCCGCTGGGCGCGGCGGCGTTCCTCGTGACCCGCCGCTTCCTGCGCCTGACCCACCAGCGGCGCGCGGTGCGGGTCGACGTGCTGGGCGCGCTGCTGGTGGTGGTCGGGGCGACGGCCCTGCTGCTCGTGGCCAGCTGGGGCGGCCAGGAGCTGCCGTGGGGCTCGCCGGTGATCGTGTCCCTCGCGGCCGTGGCGCTGCTGTGCGTGGTGGCCCTGGTGCCCGTCGAGCGCCGTGCCGCCGAGCCGATCATCCCGCTGCGGCTGTTCCGCGAGCCGGTGTTCACCATCGGCAGCGCGCTGACGTTCCTCGTCGCGGCCGGCATGTTCGGCGCGATCGTGTTCCTGCCCACGTTCCTGCAGATCGCCAGCGGGGTGTCGGCGACCGCCTCGGGCCTCGCGCTGCTGCCGCTGATGAGCGCGCTGCTGCTGGCCACCACCGTGTCGGGACGCCTCATCACCCGCTGGGGGCGCTACAAGGCCTTCCCCGTGCTGGGCACCGCGCTGCTGCTGACCGGCTTCGCGCTGCTGGCCACGATGAGCGCCGACACGCCGGTGCTCCAGATCGCCGCCTACCTCGTGCTGGTGGGCCTTGGCATCGGCATGACCATGCAGAACGTGGTGCTGGCGATCCAGAACGCCGTGCCCACCGCCGACCTCGGGGCTGCCACCGCTGCCGCCCAGTTCTTCCGGATGATCGGCGGGACGCTCGGCCTCGCCGCCTTCGGGACCGTCATGACCACGCGGCTGTCGCAGTGGGCCGAGCGGGCGCTGCCGGGGGGCCAGCTGCCCGGCGGGCTCGACCTCGACCTGGTGGCCAGCGACCCCACCGCCATCGCCCGCCTGCCCGAAGGCCTGCAGGAGGCGCTGCGCGACGGGCTGGCGACCTCGATCACGTTCACGTTCCTGGTCAGCGTGCCGCTGCTGGTGCTCGCCTTCGTGCTGGCCCTGCGGCTGCGCGAGGTGCCGCTGCGCGAGACCGCCGCCGACCGGCGCTGACGCGCCGCCCGGTCAGTCGGAGGGGTCGGCTGCCGAGGACGGCGCTCCCGCCGGGTGCCGCTGTGCCTGGCGCTCCTGCGGTCCGCCCGGGCCGCGCGAGGCCCGCGCGGTGGCCAGGCTGCCCGCGAGCAGCGCCGCGCCGGCGGCGAGCAGCGCCACGACCGTGCCGAGCTCGCCGGGCAGCAGCGCGTCGACCAGCTGCAGCACCGCCGCGGTGGCCGCGAGCGTGCCCACCACCAGCAGCGCGGTCCAGGCGCGTCGCGCCCCGAGGGCCAGCAGCGCCGCGGCGACGAGCAGCAGCGCGGCCGGGCCGCCCACGGGGTGGTCGACCACGGCGAGCTGCGGGCCAAGGGCGGTCGCCAGCCCTCCCAGCAGCGCTGCGGGGGCGGTCGGCACGAGCACGCCGCTCATGGTCAGCGCGAGCCAGGTCGCGCCCGCGGCGGTGACGATCGCGGCGGTCCCGGCGCCGGGCGCGAGGTCGGCGGCGGCGAAGGCGCCCGACAGGGTCACCGCGCCCGCGACGAACAGCACGACCAGCTGCAGGCCGGCGCGGCGCTGGCGCCACCACCAGGCGCCGACGACCGCTGCGGTCGCCCCGCCGGCCAGCGCCTGCCAGCCCCCCGGCCCGCCGGCCGCCGCCACGCCCACCGCGCCCGCCCCGCCCAGCGCCGCGGCCGCCAGCGCCCACAGCGCGGCGGTCAGGCGCTCGCCCGCCGGATGGGCGGTGCGCGCCCGCAGCGCGTGCCCGCCCGCGCCGAGTCCGACGCCGACGACCGCCAGCAGGCCGGCGCGGGCAGCCTCGGGCAGGGCGAGCCACACCGCGTCGCCGAGCAGCCACACCGCCGCAGCCAG
>PUKE01000219.1 GCA_003550425.1 Nitriliruptoria bacterium | reverse complement strand
GGTCGCCCAGGACCCGGCGATCGCGCTGTTCGCGCTGCTCGACACGCTGCCGCTGACGCTCGTCATGTCGCTGCTGGCGATCCTGCTGATCGCGGTGTACTTCGTGACCTCCAGCGACTCGGCGTCGCTGGTCATCGACCAGCTCACCAAGACCCCCGGGGTCGAGTCGCCCCGCCGTCAGCGCGCCTTCTGGGCGGTGCTGGAGGGCGCCGTTGCCGCGGTGCTGCTGATCGCCGGCGGGCTGGGCGCGCTGCAGACCGCAGCGATCACCACCGCGGTGCCGTTCTCGCTGATCATGCTGACCGCCATCTGGGGGCTGATCCGCGCGGTCTACGCCGACTACCGCGGCGCGCCGCTCGCGTCGATCGTGCTCATCCGCCCGGGCCACCAGCGGGTGCCGGACTACGGCGAGGACGGCGTGCCGTGGCGCGACATCGAGGGCCCGAGCCCGTGAGCGCAGCGCGGTCGGCCGGCTAGCGGGCCGGCTCCGGGGGCGCTGCTCCGGTCGGGATCAGGCCGACGCGGCGCGCCCAGGCCGCGGCCTCGGCCCGGTCGCTCGTGCCGGTCTTGGCCAGGATGTTGGACACGTGGACGCTGGCGGTCTTGCGCGAGATGAACAGCGCCCGGGCGATCTCGCCGTTGGTGCGCCCCTGCGCGAGGTGCGCCAGCACCTCGTGCTCGCGCCGCGTCAGCCGGCCCTCGACCCCGCCGCGCCGACGCAGGTCCTCGGCCAGCGCCAGCACGCGGTCGCGTCGCCATCCGGGCCAGCGGCGCAGCGCGGCGGCCGCGCGGTCGGCGTCGCGCGCGGCGGCGGTGCGGTCCCCGGCGTCGGCGCGCACGCGGGCGACCAGCTCCCAGGCCGCCGCCCGGGTGGGCGCGCTGACCGGCAGCGCCTGCTCCTCGACCCGGTCGAGCGCCGACAGGAGGAGCGCCAGCGCGCGCTCGGGCGCGCCGTCGAGGGCGGCGACGGCGCCGGCAGCCAGCTCGGCGTGCGCCTCGCCCCAGGGTCGCGCGGCCGCGGGCAGCGACCGCAGCACCACGGCGACCTCTCGTGCCGCGTCGGGGGCCAGCCCCGCCAGCACCGCGTCGAGCACCGCCTGGGTGCGCTGCCGCGGGTCGCCCGAGCGCACCGTCATCGCGCGTCCCACGTGCTGCTCGTCCCGGTCGCGCTCGCGCGGGTGGACCGCGGCCGCCGCGCCCAGGTGCTCCGCGACCGTCGCCGCGTCGCCGCGCCGCAGCGCCAGCTGGGCCGCGGTGCCCGCCCAGCGGGCGCGGGCCGCGTCGGCGTCGGCCGGCTCGGGCCGCACCGCCTCCAGGTCGGCGGCGGCGCGCTCCAGGTCGTCGCGCTCGATGGCCAGCAGCGCCCGGTCGAGGCGCCGCTGGGCGCTGTCGTCGGCCGTGCCGGCCCGCACCGCCTCGGCGAGCGCCTCCTGGTCGCCCTCGACCTGGGCGAACCAGGCGCGCGCCCAGCGGGTGCGGCGCGTCATGTGGTCCAGGCCGTCGCGGTCGGCGACCTCCTCGAGCCGGGCGAGCAGCCGCCGACCCCGCGCCGCGCCATCGGGCTCGCCCAGCCCCACCGCGACCATCGCGTTGTTGAGCGCGCGCACCAGGGTGGTGCCCTCGCGGGCCTCGTCGGCGCGTCGCGCGGCGTCCTCGAGCAGCGCGAGCCCCTCGTCCTCGCGGCCGGGCAGCTCGGTGAGCACCGTGCCGATCGTCACCTGCGCACCGCGCCGGACCGCCGCCTCGCCGACGCGGTCGGCCACGGCGATCGCCTCCTCGGCCCAGGCGATCGCCTCGTCGGCCTCCTCCGACAGCATGTGGACCTGCGCCCTGGTGGCCTGGCACCAGGCGAGCTCGCGGGAGTCGCCGTGGGGGGCGGCGCAGTCCAGGGCGCGGTCGACCGCGGCGCGCGCCGCGGGGCGATCGGGCGCGAGCTGGTGCAGCCGCGCCTGGGTGCGCCAGGCGGCCGCCTCCTCGAGCCCCTCGCCCTGCTCGGCCGCCAGCTGCTGCCAGGCGCGCGCATGGTGCAGGCCGCCCTCGCGGTCGTCGAGCAGCCAGCAGGCCCGCGCGGCGAGGCCGTGCAGCGCAGCGGCGTCGGCCTCGTCCAGCCAGGGCGCCTCCAGGGCCATCTCGGCCATCTCCAGGGCCTGCCCGCCGCTGCCCTCGGCCAGGGACCGCTGCGCGGCACGGCGCGCCGCGGGCACCAGGCGGGCGGTGTCCTCGGCCCCGCGGGCGTGCCGCGCCAGGGCGATGGCGTCGCCCGAGCCCGCGGCCTCCAGCGCGTCCAGCGCGGCGCGGTGGGCAGCACGACGCTGGCGCGCCAGCAGCTGGCGGACCACGGCCTCGCGGGTCAAGGCGTGGCGGAACACCAGCACGTCGGGCTCGGCCTCGACGAGCAGGCCCTCGGCGATGAGCGTGCGCACCGGGGCCACGAGGTCGCGCTCGTCGAGGCCGGCGACGGCGCCGAGCAGGTCGAAGGGCACCCGCAGCCCGAGCGGCGCCGCCGCGTCGAGCACCGCGCGCGCCTGGGCGTCCAGCGCGTCCAGGCGCCGCAGGACCGCCTCGGCGGCGTTCCAGGGCAGCTCCGCCCGCGCCAGCGCGGCCGGGCCCTCGTCACCGCAGCAGGCGATCAGCTCCTCGACGAAGAACGGGTTGCCGCGGGTGCGCTCGTGGACCGCGTGGAGGGTGCGCGCGTCCACCGGCTCCCCGAACGCGGCCTCCAGGAGCCGGCCGAGGGCGTGGCGGTCGAGGCGATCCAGCGCCACGTCGACGACCTCGAGCCCGCGCTGCAGCGCGGCGAGCGCGCCGCCCAGCGGATGGGTCCGACCCAGCTCCTCGGGCCGGAACGCCCCGACCAGCAGCGCGGGCAGGTCCGGGCGCGCGGCGAGGCGCTGGAGGACCTGCAGGCTCTCGGCGTCGGCCTGGTGCAGGTCGTCGAGCACCAGCAGCGCGGGCTGGTCGCCACGGGAGACCAGCCACCGCACGGCCTCCACCACCGCGCGGACCTGCTCGTCGGTGGTCAGCGTGCGGGTGGCGCCCACGGGCTGCTCGGGCAGCGCCGGCGACAGCGCGCGGCGCAGCGCCTGCTCCCGGGACGCCAGCGCGCCCGGCACCGCGGCGTCCCACCCGGTGACGTGCTCGTCGAGCAGGTGGCGCACCAGCGCGAAGGGGGCGCCGCCGTCGGCCTGGGCGACGCCGCCGGCGAGCACCAGGCCCGGCGCCCGGGCGATCAGCTCGCGCAGCAGGCGCGTCTTGCCGACCCCCGACTCGCCGCTGACGACCGCGACGCGCGGCCCGTGCTCGCTGGCGGCCAGCACCCGCTGCAGGCGTGCCAGCTCGGCATCGCGGCCGACCATGACCGGGCTCGCGCCGGCGCGGGTCAGCAGCATGGGCCCTCGCGGCTCCCCGGCGCCGCCGTCAGGCCTCGGCGGCGCGGGCGCGCGCGGCGATGTCGGCCCACGGCGGCCCCTCGGTCGGCAGCGCGAAGGGCCGCAGCGAGGACTCGCCGACCGCGGTGACGCTGCCGTGCTCGTCGACCTCGGCGCGGGCGGCGTCGACGAGCCAGACCGCCTCGGCCGTCGCGAAGGCGTCGGCGACGTCGGGGTCGACCAGGTGCACCACGGCGACGTCGAGCTCGGTGGGCGCGCTGACGCTGATGTCGCAGCGCGCCACGCGCCGCCCGTCGGTCAGCGCGACGACCTTCCAGCCGATGGCGGCCTGCAGGCCCTCGGCGGGGGCCTGCGCCATGAGCTCGGCCACGTCCGGGCGACTGCCCAGGTCGACCAGCAGCACCGCAGGGGGCTCGGTGTGCCCGGTCAGCACGATCTGCTCGACCTCGCAGGCGCCCTCCAGCAGCGCCTCGACGTCCTCGCTCATGGGTGGGCTCCAGTGGTGGGCTGCGCTCGCGATCGCGGCGTGGAGGGCAATGCTAGTGGCCCCGGCACGGCCCGGCGCGGCACCATGAGCCCCCGACCATGCGCGCCGCCACGATCGTCCTCGCCCTCCTGGCGCTCTGGTGGGCCCTGCGGGGCCTCAGCCGGACGCTGCGCGCCGACGTGCGCCTGACCGCACGCGGGCTCGTCTACCTCGTGCTGTCGGGCGCCGCGCTCGCGGGAGCGCTGTGGCTGCGCGCCGCGGAGCCCGGCGACGTGGTCGACCTGCTCGTGGCCACGGCCGAGGCCCTCGGCCTGGACGACCTGTGGGAGCGCCTCACCGGGGCGATCCGCGACGCGATCCCCGGCATTGACGCGCTGGACTGACTCCGCGTGGAGGCGTGCCAGGCCGGCGCGGGGGGTAGGACGCGGGGCGAGGAGCGAGGTGTGGCGCCACCGAGGGCGCCATGGAGGGGAGCGCGATGGCTGGACGCAGCGCGCCGTGGGTCGTGCTGGTGCTCGCGGTGGTGCAGCTGGTGGCCGCCGGCTTGAGCGGCACCGGCGTGCTGCCCGGCGACGACGTCGGCACGATCTCGGATCGCCAGGACTCGGCGCTGGACCCGGCGGGCTACGCCTTCGCGATCTGGGGGCTGATCTACGCCGCCAGCCTGGTGCTCGCGGCGTTCCAGGCCGCCGGCGCCCGCCGCGACGATGCGCGCCTGGCGGGCCTGCGCGCGCCCTTGGCGCTCGCGTTCGCCCTCAACGCCGCGTGGATCGTATTGTTCCAGCAGGAGCAGTTCGTGCCCGCCCACCTGGTGCTGATCGTGCTGACCGCGGCGCTGGCCGTCGGCTACGCCCGGCTGGCGGCGACCGGGCGCCCGCGCAGCACCGCCGAGCGCTGGATCGTCGACGCCACGCTCGGGCTGTACCTCGGATGGGCGACCGTGGCCACGGTGGCGGGCACCTCGACCACGCTGGTCGGCGCCGGCGTCACCGACCTCGGCCTGCCGACCGACGCCTGGGCGGTGCTCGCGCTGGTCGCCGCCGCCGTGGTCGTCGGCGCGGTCACGCTGCGCGGGCTGCCCGAGCCGGGCTTCCCCCTGGCCACCGCGTGGGCGCTGGTGGCCATCGTGGTCGAGCAGGCGGAGCCGTGGCCGGTCGTGGCGGCCGTGGCCGCCGCGGCGGCCGTCGTGCCGGTCGCCGCGCTGGTGGTGCGCGAGCGGCGCATCAACCGCGCCCTCGGCGGCGCCATCGCCCGCGAGCCCGCAGCGCGGTGAGGGCGGCGCCGGCCTGATCTGGCACGATGCGCGGCCAAGGAGCGGGGCACGACGGAGGTGATCGCATGCGCGTCGGACAGCTGCGCGGCCTGCAGGTGCTCGTGGGGCTGCAGGTGGTGGGCCTGCTGGCCATGACCGCCCTGGGCGGCATGATGATGGAGCAGGTCGGCGGGGCGCGCGACCTCCATGGCCCCCTGGGCGAGAGCCTGCCGGTGCTGGCGCTGGTCCAGGCGATCGTGGCGGTCCTCGCGCGACGCGCCGGCGGCCCTGCCTGGCCGCTGTGGGGCACCGTCGTGCTGCTGGTGGCGCTGCTCGGGATCGTCGGAGCCGGCCACGCCGGGAGCATGAGCCTGCACGTGCCGCTCGGCGCGGCGTCGCTGGGCGTCGCCGCCGTGCTGCTGGGCGGCCTCGTCACTCGCCCGCTGGCCTCCACCACGGGCACGACCTGAGGTGCCGCCGCCAAGGGTGCGACGTCGGCTCCAGCAGCAGCTCGAGGAGCTGCTCGCGCGCTGCGAGGAGGAGCCGGCCGGAGCGGTCGAGCACTACTACGCCTCGGGGCGCGGCTACTACCCGCCCTCGCAGGCGCGCGCGGAGCGGGAGCGCTTCGGGATCTGCGTGACCACCGTGGACGGCGAGACGTTCGCGGCCGGCGACGCCGACGTCGCGTTCCCCCTGCAGTCGCTGTCCAAGGTGTTCACCTACGCCCTCGCCCTGGCCGACCACGGCCGCGAGCGGGTCCTGCAGCACGTCGGCGTGGAGCCCAGCGGCGAGGCGTTCAACGCGATCCGCTTCGACGAGCGCCACAATCGGCCGTTCAACCCGATGGTCAATGCCGGGGCGCTGGCCACCAGCGCGCTCGTCGACGGCATCGACCACGAGGAGCGGCTGGCCCGCATCCTGGACACGCTGCGGGCGTTCGCGGGGCGCGAGGACCTCGCCGTCGACCCCGAGGTCTTCGACGCCGAGCTCGCCACCGACGACCACAACCGGGCCATCGCCTACCTGATGCGCAGCCTCGGCATGCTGCGCGGCGGCGTCGAGTCCGTGCTGTCGCTGTACCTCATGCAGTGCTCGGTCGCGGTCTCGTGCCGCGACCTCGCGATGATGGGGGCCACGCTCGCCAACGGCTACGCCAACCCCCGCACCGGCCAGCAGGTGCTGCCCCAGCGCCGGGTCCGCGACGTGCTCAGCGTCATGCACACCTGCGGGATGTACAACTACGCGGGCCAGTGGGCCGTGGAGGTCGGCGTGCCCGCCAAGAGCGGGGTGAGCGGCGGGATCGTCGCGGCGATCCCCGGGAAGATGGGCATCGGCGCCTACTCCCCCGGGCTGGACGCCTTCGGCAACAGCGTCCGGGGCATCCAGGTGCTCGAGGACCTCTCCGAGCGCCTCGGCCTGCACGTGTTCGCCACCGAGGAGGAGGACACGATGCTCGCGCCGCTGGCCTCCTCGGGCGCAGGGTCCTCGGGCTAGGTCGCGCGCCCCGCGTCGGCGGCGGGCCTGCTGGTCGGCTGCCGGCTACTGCTCTGTCGCCTGCTGCTCGATGGCCTACTGCTCGGTGGCCTACTGCTCGGTGGCCTGCTGCTCGGTGGCCTGCTGCTCGCCGATCGCCACGCCCAGGGCGAACCCGAGCGAGAAGGCGAGCACCGCGGCCAGCACCGCCGCGAAGCGCGCGTCCTCATCGGTGCGCACCGCGGTCAGCGCCCCGTCCAGCGTCGGGGTGTGGCGCGAGCGCATGGTCGGTCCTCTCGTCGTGGACGCCCGGGCCAGCGGTGCCGGACGCCGCCGAGGCCTGCAGTGTGGCCGAGATCGGGGCCACGCGTGGGCCTGCGCGCCCGTGCCCCGGCCGCGGGGCCGTCTCGGCGTGGGCGGGGATGGCGGCCAGGGCGCGGGTGTGGGGCCGCGGGGCCGGTGCGGGCCAGACCGCGAGCAGCAGCCCGACGGTCACCAGCAGCAGCCCGATGCCGCCGAGCCAGCCGAGGCTCTCCCCCAGCACGACGACCCCGAGCAGCGCCGCGGTGAGCGGGTCGGCCAGCGACAGCGTGAGGGCGCGGTGGGAGGCCACCCGACGCAGCCCCATCGCATAGAGCCCGTAGGGCACCGCGGCGGTCGCCACGCCGAGCCACAGCGCCGCGCCCACCCCGGCGGGGCTCGCCAGCCACCCCGCGTCGTCGCCGGCCAGCAGGGGGGCCAGCACGACCGCGGACGCCACGAAGGCCGCGGCGGTGGTCGCCAGCGGCGGGTCGCCACGCTGCGAGGCGCGCGAGGAGGCCATGGTGTAGCCCGCGAAGGCGCTGCCGGCCGCCACGGCCAAGGCGATGCCCGCCGGGTCGGCGACCGCATCGGCGCCCGGCAGCAGCAGCACGCCGATGCCGCCGATGGCCAGCGTCGTGGCGAGCATCCAGCGCCCGGAGGGGGGCGTGCCGGTGCGGGCCGCGCGGGCCAGCCCGCCGACCACGGGCGCCGAGCCCAGCGCCACGACCGTGCCCAGCGCCACGCCGAGCTGCTGCACCCCGGCGAAGAAGGTCACCTGGAAGGCCGCGACCGCGCCGGCCGCGCACAGGAGCCAGCGCCAGCGATCCGGTCCGAGGAGTCGGCGCAGCGCCCTGGTCTGGCCCATCATGACGACCGCCGCGACGAGCACCGCGGCCGCCAGCAGGCTGCGCACCGCCCCGGCGTGGGCGGCGGGTGGGGAGACCACGTCGAGCGAGGCGGCCGGCCCGGCGGTGCCCCACAGCACCGCGGCGAGCAGCACCGCCGCCGCACCGGAGCGATGCCGCGGCGCGGCGGCCGGTCGCGACGCACGACGCCCGCGCACGAGCGCCGTCACGGGCGCGGGGATCGGCGGCACGGCCATGCGGTCCTCCTGGCGTCACGCGGCGTCACCGGATCGCCGGTCGGTGGTCGGTGGTCGGGTGGCCTCGCCCGTCGCGGGGCGCCACCCTTAGCCTCCCGCCCCGTGACGATCGCAAAGCGTTATGGTTGGCGATCAATCGTTCACGAGGAGTGAACAGCGCATGGAGCTGCGAGAGCTGCGCTCGTTCGCGGCGGTGGCCGAGGACCTGCACTTCGGGCGGGCCGCGGGGCGCCTGCACCTGGCGCCCTCGGCGGTGAGCCAGCACGTTGCGCGCCTCGAGCGCGAGCTCGGCGCCGCGCTGCTGGCGCGCACCAGCCGCTCGGTCACGCTGACCGCGGCGGGCGAGGCGCTGCTCCCGGAGGCGCGGCGCGCGCTGCGTGCCGTCGCCGCTGGCGCCAGCGCGGCGCGGCGGGCGGCGGCGGGCACCACCGGTCGGCTGCGCATGGGGTTCGTGGACTCGGCCGCCTACGACCTGCTGCCGCGCCTGCTGGCGGCGTTCCACCAGCGCCTGCCCGAGGTGCACCTCGACCTGCGGGAGATGTCCACCGAGGCCCAGCTCGACGACCTCGGCGACGAGATCGAGGCCACGATCACCCGCGACGTCGACCCGATGCCGGGCGTGGAGCTGACCCCGCTGGTCGACGAGCCCCTCGTGGCCGCCGTCGACGACGAGCACCCGCTGGCCGACCGCGAGGCCCTGGACCTGATCGAGCTGGCGGAGGAGCGGTTCGTGCTGTTCCCCCGCGAGCACGTGCCGATGGTGTCCGACCGCCTGGTCGGCGTGTGCCATGTCGCCGGCTTTCGGCCGCGGGAGGGCGCGCGGGCGCTGCAGTACGCCACCATGCTCGGGCTGGTGGCAGCCGGCTACGGGGTGGCGGTGGTGCCTGCCGCCGCGCGGGTGGTGGGCAGCGAGCACGTGAGCTACGTCCCGCTTCGCGACCAGCACGCGATCAGCACGCTGGCCCTGGCGCTGCCCGGCGAGGACCCCACCCCGCTCGCCGCAGCGTTCCGCGACGTCGCCCTCGGGGTGGCCCCGTCGCTGGACCGGCTGCTGGACCCCCTGCGCGCCGAGGAGGACGACGAGCCCTCGTGACCCGCGAGGGCTGAGCCTCGCGCGCCTCGCGCGCTGGTGCGGTCGCGCGCTCGCACCCCCGCGCCGTGGCGCATCGTTGCACCGGCGTCCCGACGCCGTCGCGCACGGGCGCACCGCCATCCGCGCGCCGTGGCACACCGGGACCTTCGCCCCGACCGCCCTGGGACCTTCGCTGGCTCGCTTCCTGCACGACAACGGGGATGGTGAGCGTGAGTTCAGCGATCATTCACAGGCGTCCTCGCTGCTTCGTCGCCGTGAGGTGGGTTGCGCGGCGACGAGGTGCGGGAGCCGCGACGGGCGACCGAGGAGGCACCGATGGCGACCACGGTGGGCACGGAGGCCACGACGAGGACCGGGCGCAGCGGCGAGGAGACCGCCATCCTGGCCTCGCGCGTGGCGCTGGGAGGGCTGGCCGCGGTCTTCGCCGTGCTGCTGGCGACGGGGATGGTCCCCTCCATCGAGGTGCAGATGCTGCTGTACCTGGTGGGGATGGTCGCCCTGAACCTGCCGCATGGCGGCTTCGAGCACTTCACCAACGTCCGGCGCCGGGGCCTGCCGTTCGGGGGGCGCTACATCGCGTTGTACCTGGCCTTCGTGGCGGCCTTCGTCGGCCTGTTCTTCGTCGCGCCGGTGCTCGGGCTCGGCCTGGCCTTCGCGACCGCCGTCGCCAAGGGCGGGCACGGTGACCTGCGGGTCATGGACGCGCTGACGGGCACCAGCCACCTGCGCAGCCGCGCCCAGCGCGTCCTGGCCGGCGTGGTGCGCGGCGCGCCGGTGATGGTGGTGCCGATGGTGGTCTGGCCGGAGACCTTCCAGCAGTTCGGCGCGGTCATGGTGCGCATCTTCGACCCGGCCGCGGTCGGGCAACTGGAGCTCGGCATGACGGTCGGCCCGCCGGTCCTCGGGTCGCTGCTGGCCGTCGCGGTCGTGGCGCACCTCGCGCTGGGCCTGCGCGCCGAGGGCGCGAGCGCCGCCTGGCGTCGCGACGCTGCCGAGATCGGCCTGCTGCTCGCCTTCTTCGCCGTGGTGCCGGTGGTCGTGGCGGGCGGCATGTACTTCCCGCTGTGGTACTCGCTGCGCCAGTCGGCGCGCAGCGCCGTCGCCGAGCGCGCCCTCGGCGAGCCCGCCGAGTCCGAGGGCATGGCGCTCCCGATGGCCTTCGCCGTGTTCGTGATCGGGGCGCTGGCGACGGCCCTGGTGGCCGCGGCGCTGTGGGCGCTGGCTCCCAACCCGCTCGGCGGCGCCTCGCTGCTGCCCGGCGTGGTGGCGTTCTACACGATCTTCGTGAGCATCATCGCCATGCCGCACGTGGTCGTCGGCGAGTGGCTGGATCAGGCGCGCGGCATCTGGTACGTCCCCTGACCTCTTCCGCACCCTCTCCGCACGTTCGCTCCGGGGGGCGGGCTGTCCCGCGCGCACGCGGGGCAGCCCGCCCATCCGGCGCGCGTCCCCTCCGCCCGAGGCGGGTGTCGCCCGAGGCGGGTGTGGGCGGTTCGGCCGGGATACCGGCCCAACCGCCCACACCTCCAACCAGGCACTGCTGGGGCCTGCCCGCGGGTTCACCTCGCCCGGCCAGCCCCCTAGGATGCTGACGGCGCCAGCGGAGGGACTGCGATGCGGGGGCTCGTGGTGGTCGGCAGCGCCAACGACCCAGCCGAGGCCGCCCGCATCGGCCTCGACTCGGTGCTGTGGGTCCAGCAGCACCTGGAGGCGCTCACCCCGCTGATGCAGGCGGTCACGGTCCTCGGGGACGAGGAGTTCGCCGTCCTCGTGGTGCCGCTGCTGCTCTGGTCGGTCTCGCTGGGCCTCGGGGTGCGCGTGGGAGGGCTCATGCTCGTCTCCGCGGGCCTCAACACCGCGCTGAAGCTGTCGGCCGTGACGCCGCGACCGGCCTGGGTCTCGGGGGAGGTCACGGCCCTGGTCGCCGAGCGGTCCTACGGCATCCCCTCAGGCCACGCGCAGAACGCGGTGGCGGTGTGGGGGCGCCTGGCGGTGGCGCTGCGGCACCGCTGGCTGCAGGTCCTGCTGGTCGTGACGATCCTGGCGATCGCGATCTCCCGCTGGTGGGTCGGCGCCCACTTCCCTGCCGACACCGTGGCGGGCC
>PUKE01000143.1 GCA_003550425.1 Nitriliruptoria bacterium | reverse complement strand
TGACGCTGCCCTACGCCTGGCACGTGCAGCGCAACTCCTCGGAGCTGATCCGCAACGCCCACGAGAGCGTCAACACGATCGTGCGGGACGCCCTGCGGCCGCTGGTCAAGGTGGTCAGCGAGGGCGTGCTGGCGCTCGGGCTGCTCGCGGTGCTGGTGCTGGCCTCGCCGCTGGCGACCGCGCTGGCGCTGCTGGTGCTCGCCCCCGTCGTCGGGGTGATGTTCAAGATCATCCAGCCGCGCGCCAAGCGGCTCGGCCAGGCCAACCAGCGCCTGTCCAAGGCCACGCTCCAGTCGCTGCAGCAGGGGCTGCAGGGGCTGCGCGACATCAAGCTGCTGGGCCGCGAGGCCTTCTTCACGCGCACGTTCAGCACCGATCGCCGCGAGCTCGCCCGCACCCGCACCTGGCGCGGCACCTACCAGGCGTTCCCGCGGGCCATCATCGAGACGGTGCTGGTGGCCTTCATCGCCGGGTTCTTCGTGCTCACCCTCACCCTCGAGGGCGGCGCCGCGGGCGCGATCCCGGTGCTCGGGGTGTTCGCCTACGCCGCGTTCCGCCTCAAGCAACCGATCAAGGACCTCACCTCGGCCATCAACACGCTGCGCTACGCCGGGCCGGCGCTGGAGGACGTCGAGCGCGACCTCGACGCAGCGCGCGACGCCCAGGAGGCCCGCGCCGCCGAGGACGCCGACCCCGACCCGCTGGTCGTCGGCGAGGCCATCACGCTCGAGCAGGTGCGCTACCGCTACCCCGGCGCCGACGAGGACGCCCTGCGCGACGTCTCGCTGACGATCCCCCGGGGCGCGTCGATCGGCATCGTCGGCCCCACCGGCGGCGGCAAGTCGACGCTGGTCGACGTGCTCGTCGGCCTGCTCGAGCCCACCGAGGGAGCGGTGCGCGTCGACGGGGTCGACATCGCCGCGCACCCCCGCCGCTGGCAGCGCGCGATCGGCATGGTGCCCCAGTCGATCTTCCTGGTCGACGACACCATCCGAGGCAACATCGCGCTCGGGGTCCGCCCCGAGGCGATCGACGAGGACGCCGTGGCGCGCGCGGTGCGCATGGCCCAGCTCGACGACGTCATCGCGCGGCTGCCCCACGGGCTCGACACGGTCGTCGGCGAGCGCGGCGTGCGGCTGTCCGGCGGGCAGCGCCAGCGCGTGGCCATCGCCCGGGCGCTCTACCACGACCCGTCGGTGCTGGTGCTGGACGAGGGGACCTCGGCGCTGGACAACCGCACCGAGGCGTCCCTGCTGGCCACGATCGAGGCACTGGCCGGCCAGCGCACCCTGGTGACCGTCGCGCATCGCCTGACCAGCGTGCGCGCCTGCGACCGCGTGGTGGTCGTCGACGGGGGCACGATCACCGCGGCCGGCACCTACGACGAGCTGGTCGCCTCCGGGGCGGTGCTGGCCGACCCGAACCCGGCCGCCGGCCCGATGGCGTAGCCTGACCGCGACGGGAGCGCGGGGGCCGAGGCGGACCGGAGGCGGCCATGACCCTGCACATCGCTGGCGCTGGTGGCCTCGGGCGCGAGGTGCTCGACGTGGCCGTCGCCCTCGGCGAGGACCGACGGGTCCTGTTCTGCGACGACGCCCTTGCTGGGCAGACCGTGCGCGGCGTGAGGGTCATCCGCCCTGAGGAGGCCGACGAGGGCGAGTTCACCGTCGGCGTCGCCGACCCGGCGGGGCGGCGCTCGCTCGCCGAGCGGCTGACGGCCCAGGGGCTGCGCCCGCGCACGCTGGTGCACCCCCAGGCGATCGTGGGGCCCGACACCGTCCTGGCCGCGGGGTGTGTGATCCTCGGCGGCGCGCACGTCTCCTCGAGCTGCCTGCTCGGCGTGCACGTCCAGGTGCACTACACGGCCTCGGTGGGCCACGACGCGGTCCTGGACGCCTACAGCACGGTGTATCCCGGCGCCAACGTCGGCGGCGCCTGCCAGCTTGGCGCGGACGCCGGCGTCGGCGCCAACGCGACGGTGCTGCAGCAGCGCTCGGTGGGGGCGGGTGCGTTCGTCGGCGCTGGCGCGGTGGTCACCCGGGACGTGGCGGCGGGGGCAGTGGCCGTGGGGGTGCCGGCACGCCAGCGCTGATCCCGGGGACCCGGCGCGTGCCCCCGGCCGCGACCAGCAGCGCCCCGGCGGCGGCGACCTCCGGGAAGTGCAGCACGTAGTCGATGCTGGCCTGCACCGCCACGCCCATGAGGCCGAGCGCGGCCACGGCGGTGCCCGCATCACCCGGGCCCCACCACAGCCGCGCGAACGCGGTCGCCAGCAACGCCAGGCCGAGCCCGAGGCCCGGCGTGCCCGTCTCGGCACCGAGGTGCAGCCACTCCTGGTGGGCCCAGGACGCGTCGGCGTCGGCCCGGGCGGTCGTGCTGCTCACGGAGAACCCGCCAGGGCCCACGCCGGTCAGCGGCTCGCCCGCGAGGAGCACCAGGGCGTCGTGCCACAGCTGTGGGCGCCGCTCGCTGAGCGTGGCGTCGACCAGCGCGTCCACCGCGCCCCCGCGGTCCTCGGGGTCGTAGGTGGCGCCGAGCCACACG
Source organism: Nitriliruptoria bacterium (assembly GCA_003550425.1). GTDB lineage: Bacteria > Actinomycetota > Nitriliruptoria > Euzebyales > Egibacteraceae > PUKE01. The sequence goes on along the minus strand of PUKE01000143.1, from coordinate 8,908 downwards.
GTGACCGCCAGCGCCAGCACGACCGCCGCCCCGGCGACCGCAACCAGCGTGCGCGCCCACCGCGGCCCGCGCCAGGCCAGCAGCCCCAACGGCACGGCGAGCACCAGCAGCGCGGCCGTGTCGGTGCCGTTGCCCCACGGCACCGCCGCGGCGGCGACGAAGGCCACGAGCCCCGGCGCGCGCACCAGCCACGACCGCGCACGCGCCACCAGCAGCAGCGCGCCCGCGGCCACCAGCAGGTAGAGCCCGCCGGTGGCGTTGGAGTAGCCCAGCGGGCTGGACAGGGGGCCGTCGAGCAGCACGTCGCGATCACGGATCGCGATCACCGCGCCCGCGGCGACCAGCACGACCGACGGCAGCCACCAGCGCGTCGCGGCCAGGCCACGACCGGCCAGCCAGGCGCCCGCGAGGACCGCCAGGACGAGCCACGTCCCAGCCGGCGCGCCACCGCTCTGCACGGTCACCACGCCCGCCCAGGCCGCGAGCGCCGCGAGCAGGCCGAGCCAGGCCAGATCGGCTGGATGCGGTCTGACCGCCGACCGCGCGCGGCCGGCCTCCGGCGCGTCAGCGGGGGAGCGCACCGCTGCGGAACCACGCCACGGTCTGGGCGAGGCCCTCCTCGAAGGCCACGGGCTCCACGTCGGGGAACAGGCTCGCGAGGCGTCGCGCGTCGGCCTGGCTGTCGCGCACGTCGCCGGCGCGGGGCGCGGTGTGGGTCCGCGCCACGGGCGCGTCCAGCAGCGCCTCCAGCGAGGCGATCAGCTCCAGCAGGGTGCGCCGCGAGCCGAACGCGAGGTTCACCGGGCCCTGGTGGCGCACCCGCCGGCGCACCGCATCGACCAGCACCGTGGCGACGCTGTCGACGCTGGTGAAGTCGCGCGTCTGCTCCCCGTCGCCGTGCACCTCCAGCGGCTCGCCGGCCAGCGCCCGCGAGACGAACGCGGGGATCACCGCGGCGTAGGCGTGGCCCGCCGGCTGCAGGGGGCCGTAGACGTTGAAGAAGCGCACCGCGAGCGTGGCGGTCCCAAAGGAGGCTTGATGGGCCAGCGCGGCCTGCTCGCCGGCGAGCTTCCCGGCCGCATAGGGGCTCTTGGCCGCGACCGGCAGGTCCTCGTGCTTGGGCAGGGTCGGGTTGTCGCCATACACCGAGCTCGAGGAGGCGTAGACGAGGTGGGGCACGTCATGGCGGCGCACCGCCTCGATCACCGCCATCGACCCGTCGGCGTTGACCGCCCAGGCCCCGGCGGGGTCCTCCAGCGAGCGCGGCACCGAGGGGCGCGCGGCCAGGTGCACCACCGCGTCAGCGCCCTCCACCGCCGCGTCCAGCGCGGCCGGATCCAGGATGCTGCCCTCGCGCAGGTCGACCCCGGCGCCCTCGAGGTTGGCGGCGTCCCCGGTCGAGAGGTCGTCCAGCGCCACGACCTCGGCGCCGAGGTCCGCCACGAGCCGTCGACACAGGTTCGCGCCGATGAACCCGGCGCCACCGGTCACTGTGACCCTCACCGCACGCTCCTCGCCTCGGACGCCCGAGGCGCGTCAGCGCTCGGGCTCGTCGTCCTCGTCGTCGCCAGGCGCATCCTCGTGCGGCGGCTCCGGGCTCGCAACGCTGCCGGGGTGCGGCGGCACCGTCGGCGGGGCGTCGTCGTCGCTGCCGCCCGCCGCGTCGGGGTCCGCGCCACCGTCGAGCCGGTCGAGGGCCTGCTGCTCGCGCCTGGCCCGCCACAGCGCCGCGCCGCCCAGCGTCGCGGCCGCGGCACCGCCGCCGGCCAGCCAGGCCAGGTCGAGCCCGGTCTCGGGCAGGCGCACCGGGGGACGGTCCGGCGGCGGCTCCCCAGGGTCGACCGGCGTGCCTGGATCATCGGGGGTGTCCGGGTCGTCAGGCACCTCGGGGGGCTCGATGGGAGGATCCGGATCGTCGGGCGTGTCCGGCGGATCGTCGGGCGGCTCCGGCGGATCGTCGGGCGGCTCCGGCGGGTCCTCGGGCGGTGGCGCCTCGGGGGGCTCGATGGGCGGGTCGTCCTCGGGCGGCGGGGTCCCTGCCCAGGCGGCGGTGGGCGCGAAGGTCGCCACCACCGGGGCGGACCACGCCACGGCGACCCCGGCGCGCAGCACCGTGCGCCGATCCGGGCCCACGCGGGCCCGGTTCGGCTCCCCCTCACGGTGCGTCATGCGCTCGTCCCCCGTCAGCCGACGACAGCTGTGCTCCTGAGTCTAAGGAACGTGGGAGCCGTGCCATCCCCAATTTGGGGTAGGGACGCTGGCGCACGGGGAGTCCACCGGGTCGCCCCACCACGCCACGGAGCGTCACGCGCCCCCGTGTGGCGCCGCCGCACCCCTCCTGCTCACCAGCGCTCGAGCAGATGGAACGCCGAGCGCTTGAGGGCCTCGACGGCCCCGGAGGCCTCGCGGCGGGCGTTGTGGACGCGGTCGGGGGACAGGCGGACCGGCCCGTCAGCGAAGGTGGTCGGCGGCACGTCCATGCGGTGGGACCGCGCGACGTCCTCGGCCTCGGCCAGCCAGCTCCACGGCACCTCGGTGGGCACCGAGCGGTGGGCGAGCTCGGCGAAGAAGATCGTCCAAGCCCGTGGGACCACCGAGGCGATCTGGTAGCCGCCGCCGCCCATGGCGACCCAGCGCCCGTCGGCATGGTCGTGGGCCAGCCGGTGGATGCGCGGCGCGAGCTCGAGGTAGTCGTCGGTGGTCAGCGCGAGGTGCGCCAGGGGATCGGTGGCGTGGGTGTCGCAGCCCAGCTGGGACACCAGCACCTGTGGCTGGAAGGCGTCCAGCGCGGCGGGGACGACCTCGTCGAACGCCTCGAACCACACCTCGCCGGGCGTGGTGGGCGCCATCGGCACGTTCAGGCTGGTGCCCGCGGCGTCCCCGAACCCGATCTCCTCGGTGAACCCGGTCCCGGGGAACAGGTAGCGCCCCGACTCGTGGAGGCTGACCGTCAGCACCCGCGGGTCGCGGTAGAAGATGTGCTGCACCCCGTCGCCGTGGTGGGTGTCGACGTCGAGGTAGGCGATCCGCGTGGCGCCCTGGCGCAGCAGCCAGTCGATGGCGAACGCCGCGTCGTTGTAGATGCAGAAGCCCGAGGCGCGATCGGGCATCGCGTGGTGCAGGCCGCCGGCCGGGTTGAACGCGTGGATGGCGCGTCCCTCCCAGACGGCCTTGGCGGCGGCGATCGAGGCGCCGCACACCTCCAGGCTCGCCTCGTGCATCCCTGGGAACACCGGGTTGTCGCCGGCGCCGAGCCCGTAGCGCAGGTCCCCGCCGAGGTCGGGCATGCGGGAGTGCAGCCGGACCGCCTCGACGTAGTCCTCCCGGTGGAGGCGCAGCACGTCGTCGGTGGCGAAGGGCTCGCGCGGCAGCTCGATGACCCCGTCCGCGGTCGACAGGCCGGTGGCGCGGATCAGCGAGACCGTCAGCTCGACGCGCACCGGCTTGAGGGGGTGCTGGGGCCCGAAGTCGTACTTGAGCTGCCCGTCCTCCCAGATGAGCGCCGAAGTCATGCGGGCAGCCTAGACGCCAGCGCCCCCGACGGACAGCCAGGGACGAGTCCGACGTCACTCGTGGCGCAGGGCCACCGCCGGGTCGAGGCGACCGGCCCGACGCGCGGGCAGCACGCCGAAGACGATCCCCACGCCGAGGCTCGTGCCGAACGCCAGCGCGATCGCCCACCAGGTGACCTCCGCGGGCAGCGGGCTGACCGCCTCGGCGACCTCGGCGAGCCCGATGCCGAGCCCGAGGCCCACGAGCCCGCCGAGGCCGCACAGCAGCAGCGCCTCGATCAGGAACTGGCTGGTGATGTCGCGGGTGCGCGCGCCCAGCGCCTTGCGCAGGCCGATCTCGCGGGTGCGCTCGCTCACCGACACCAGCATGATGTTGGACACGCCGATCCCCGCCACCAGCAGGCTGATCCCCGCGATCGCGGCGAGCACGAAGGTCAGCGTGCCGAGCACGTCGCCGACCACGCCGAGGATGTCGTCCTGGGTCAGGACGCTGAAGCGGTCCTCGTCGATGCTCTGGGCGAGGCTCGCCTCGACCTCGTCGACCACCCCGGGCAGCGCGTCGGGGCTCGGCGCCCGCACCAGCACCGTGTCGACGCGCTGGATGCCGAACAGCTCCTGGGCGGCGCGCAGCGGCACGAGCACCTGGAGGTCGGCGTCGACGCCGAAGGTGGTGCCGGCCTCCTCGACCAGCCCGACGACCTCGAACCCGACCCCCGCCAGCGTCACCTGCTGGCCCAGCGGGTCGCGCTCGCCGAACAGCTCCTCGGCGGCGCTGGGGCCAAGCACCGCCACGCGCCGTCCGGTGTCGGCGTCGGCGTCGCTGAAGAACGCGCCGCGGGTGACGTCGGTGTCGGTCACCGCGTCGTAGGAGCCCGTTGTGCCGAAGGCGCTGACGCCGGTCTGCCCGGCGGGTCCGCGGGCCTGCTCGCCGCTGGTGAGCGTGCCGGTCACCTCCGCCTGCCCCGCCAGGTCGTTGGCGAGGTCGTCGATCGCGTCGGCGGTGAACGGGCTGCGCGACGGGCCCCCGCCCTCGGTGGGACCGCCCTCGAAGCCGCCCGGCACCGCGAAGACGAGGTTGGAGCCCAGCGCCTCCAGCTGGCCGGTGATCTCCGAGCGCGCGCCGGTGCCCACTGAGATGAGCAGCACCACGCTCATCACCCCGATGACCACGCCGAGCGCGGTCAGGCCCGCGCGGAGCCGATTGGCCGCGATCGCCCCCGCGGCCACGCGCACGCTCTCGCCCGACCTCATCGCGGCGGGGAGCCCTCGGACGGCTCGGCGTCGGCGGGCCCGCTCGCCGGCGGCGCTGGCGCCAGCGCGCTGGCCGAGGCTCGGTCCTGGTCGAGCACGCCGTCGCGGATCGGCAGCTGCACCGGCGCGAGCGCGGCGACCTCGGGATCGTGGGTGATGACCACCAGGGCCACGCCCGCGCGGGCGTTGAGGTCCTGCAACAGCTCCATGATCTCGGTGCCGGTCTGGCTGTCGAGGTTGCCCGTGGGCTCGTCGGCCAGCAGCAGGTGGGGCTCGGAGACGAGCGCGCGGGCGATGGCCACGCGCTGCTGCTCGCCACCCGACAGCTCGGCGGGGCTGTGGTCCCGGCGATGCGACAGCCCGACCAGGTCGAGCGCCTCGGTCGCGCGCCGCTGCCGCTCGCGCCGACCGGCGCCGCGATACACCAGCGGCAGTGCCACGTTGTCGCGCGCCGAGGTGCGCGCCAACAGGTGGAACTGCTGGAACACGAAGCCGATGTCGGTGTTGCGCAGCGCCGCGAGCTCGGCATCGGACAGGTCGGCGACGTCGCGGCCGGAGAAGCGCAGCGAGCCGCTGGTGGGCCGGTCGAGCGCGCCCAGCAGGTTCAGCAGCGTCGACTTGCCCGACCCACTAGGGCCGACGATCGACACGAACGCTCCGGGCGGCACCGTGAGGGACACCCCGCGCAGCGCCTCGACGACCGTGTCGCGGCCCAGCAGGTAGTGCCGCGTCACCTCGCGCGCGTCGACGACGGGCTCGCCGTTGCGCTCGGCGCCAGCGCCGTCGCCCGCGGCGGCCTCGGCGCCAGGAGCGAGCGCAGCGGGGACCGACAGCTCGTCAGTGCTCATGGGGCCACCTCCACGACGTCGCCGTCGCCCACGCCCTCGTAGCCGCCGACGAGCACCTCGTCGCCCTCGGCGAGGTCGCCTTCCAGCGCGATCTCCTCGAGGCCCTGGGCGAGCACCTCGACGGGCACCGCCTCGGCCCTGGCCTCCTCCCCGTCCTCGTCCTCGACCAGGCGCAGCACGACCTGCTCGTCGTCCCGGTTGACCAGCGCCCGGGAGTCGGTGACCAGGTCGGCGGCGACCTCGTCGGTGACGATCTCGGTCTGGGCGGTCATGCCCGGGCGCAGCGCGGCAGCCGGGCCCTCGTCGTCCTCGGCGTCGGCGTGCAGGCGGATCCGGGTGTCGAACGCGACCCCGCCCGCCCCCGACGGCGAGCCCTCGAGGTCCACGTGCTCCACGGTCGCGGTGAACGGCTCGTCGTCCACCGCATCGACGGTCACCTCGGCGTCCTGGCCGGCGGCGACGGCCGGGGCGTCGACCTCGTCGATGCTCGCGGTGACGTAGGACTCCGACAGGTCGTAGATGGTGAACACGGGCTGGCCTGGCGAGACCGGCGCGCCGACCGCGACGGTGCCACCGGCGAGGTCCTCGCCGCCGCCGTCGAGCCCGTCGACGTCGCCCAGGCCATCGAGGCCATCGAGGTCGGGGAGGTCACCACCCAGCCCCTCGGCCAGGCCGCCGAGGCCGCCGCCGAGGCCGCCGAGGTCCCCGGCGAGCCCACCGAGGCCATCGCCGGCGGCGCCGCTGCGGCCGAACTGCACCGTGCCGTCGATCGGCGCGGTGAGCACCAGCTCCTCCTCCTGGTCGGCCGCGGCCTCCGCCGCCGCCTGGGCCTGGGCGCGCTCGGCCTCGGTGAACTGCTGGAGCAGGGTGTTCAGCGTCTGCGACAGCGAGTCGGCGGTGTTGTCCTGGGCGGCAGCGATCGCATCCCCGAAGCCGGTGAGCGTCGAGACGGTGGTCTCCAGGGAGGTCTCGAGCGCATCGGCGGCGGCCAGGGCGGCCTCGCGCTGCTCCTCGTCCTCGAGCGCCTCGGCCTCCTCGCGCGCCTCGGCGAGGGTGGGCTCGGCGTCGGCGCGCACCTCGGCGGTCGCCTGCTCGACCGCGCGGCGCGTCTCGTCGCCCGACCCGTCGATGGCCACCTGGTCGATCTGCTCGGCGGCCGCGGCCGCGGCCTCGGCCTGCTCCAAGGCCTCCTCGACCTGCTCGGACTCGAGGCGCGCCAGGGTGTCGCCCTCCTCGACCGTGTCGCCCTCCTCGACCTCGAGGCTGGTGACGACCCCGCCCAGCGAGGCGGACACGTCCTGGCGCCCCTTGGCGGTCACCGTGGCCGAGGCATTGACGGTCTCGGTGACCTCACCAGGCCCCACGGAGGCCAGCTCGACCTCTGGGGTCGGCTCGCCACCACAGCCGGCGAGCAGGATCGCGCCGGAGAGGGCGGCGGCGGACAGGGCGAGGACGCGGCTTCGCCGGGAGGTGAGCACGATGATCGCTCCTCCTGCGGGCGTGCGGCCGCGCAGCGCGCGGGCCGCTGGCTGGCCCGGACAGGCCATACTCGGAGCCGAGCGGGCCGATCAGGTGGGTGTCGACGGCGTCGCCGTGACCGGGGGTCGGCTGGCCTCGCCCGAGCCCGGGGTGACCAACCAGTGTAGGGAGCGAGTCGGGCGTTTGCGGCGTCGCGAGGATCTCACGGCGAGGCCGTGACACACGCAGCCGGCCGTCGCGCGGCCGGCTGCAGGCGCGGGGCGGTGGCTGCGCTACTCGGAGGGCGCGAGCAGCGTGGGCAGGTCGAAGGCGACGTCGGCGAGGTGGCCGGCGCAGCAGCGGTGAGCGTCGAGATGGCCGGGCAGCTGCTGCTCGGCGGCCTCGCGCAGCGCCTGGACGCGGGAGGTCACGTCGAGCGCGGCGACCTCGATGAGGTCCACGTGCTCCACGACGGTCTCCACCGTCTTGCGGCAGCAGCCGAAGACCGGGGTGTCGTCCCGCCAGGGACCCTCGAACTCACCCAGGACCGCCGCGGCGGCTTGGGTGGCGTGGGTGCTGGTCATCTCCTGCTCCGATTCGCTCGCGTGCCTCGGTGCTCTCACCGTACCCAGCCATGGCTGCGGGGCAACCGGCCCACGGGCCCGATCGGTCCCATCCGGTCCGCCGGGACCGGGCCGAGTGGGTCGCTGCACGGGCCGCGGGCCGCTCGCAGCCGGCCGATCAGCCCTGGGCGAGCTCGCGGCCGCGCTGGCGCGCGGCCTCCACGGCGTTGAGCAGGGCCGCGCGCACCCCGGCCTCCTCGAGCACGCGGATCGCCGAGATCGTCACGCCGCCCGGGGAGGTCACCTCCTCGCGCAGCTCGACGGGATGGCGCCCGGTGTCGCGCAGCATCTTGGCGCTGCCCGCCAGCGTCTGGGTGATGAGCTCGGTGGCCACGTCACGCGGCAGTCCCTGGAGGATCGCGCCGTCGATCATCGACTCGACCAGCAGGTAGACGTAGGCCGGCCCCGAGCCCGAGAGGGCGGTCACCGCGTCGAGCTGCTCCTCGGGCAGCCGGATCACGCGGCCCACCGAGCCGAGGATCTCCTCGGCGACCGCGGCGTGCTCGGCGCGGGCGTGGGTGCCAGGCGCGACCACGCTCATGGCCTCGTCGACCTGCACCGGCGTGTTGGACATGACCCGCACCACGGGCACGCCCTCGGGCAGCTGCTCCTCGATGCGCGTGGTCGGCACGCCCGCCGCGACCGAGATCACCACCTGCCCGGTGTGGACCTTGTCGTGGATGGTGGCGAGCACCTCGCGCAGGTTCTGCGGCTTGACCGCCAGCAGGACCGTGTCGGCCCCGGCCGCGGCGGTGGCCGAGTCGGTGTCGGCGCGCACGCCGTAGGTCTCGGCCAGCACGCGGGCGTGGTCAGGGTTGCGCACCGTGCAGTGCAGCTGCTCGGGGACCGCCCACCCCACGCGCAGCAGCCCTCCGAGGAGGGCCTCTCCCATGCGGCCGGCGCCGATGATCGCGAGTCGTCCGTCCATGGAGCCAAGCGTAGTCGCTCGCGGGGTGCGCTAGCCGCGCAGCAGCGATCGCGCGAAGAACTGAAGGTTCGCTGGGCGCTCGGCGAGGCGGCGCATGAAGTAGGGGTACCACTCGGTGCCGTAGGGCACGTACACGCAGACCCGGCAGCCGTGGTCGGCGAGGCGCTGCTGCAGCTCGGTGCGCACGCCGTAGAGCATCTGCACCTCGAAGGCCTCGCGGGGCACCCCGAGCTCGCGGGCGCGTCGCAGCGTGAAGGCCAGCAGGCGATGGTCGTGGGTGGCGATGCG
>PUKE01000272.1 GCA_003550425.1 Nitriliruptoria bacterium | reverse complement strand
CTGCTGCGTCGACATCCTGGCGTGCGCCCGGCGCGCAGGCCCGCATCGCGGGCGGGCGAGACCTTCTGCACCGACCACCGCTGTCGGCGCAGGGGCTCGTGCGCTCCGCGCCGGCAGCCGGAGCAGGGACGATCCGGCATGGCACGCGAGACCCGACGCTTTCGCCGCTACGTGCGCGCCGAGCGCCGCCGCGCGCGGCTGTACCGCGCGCTGGCCGGGGTCGCCGACGACGACGCCCAGCGCGAGGTCCTCGCCGGTCTGGCCGAGGCCGAGGAGCGGCACGCCCGGCACTGGGAGCGGCGCCTGGGGCACGCGGCGCCCCCTCGTCCTGGGGACGAGGGCCGCGAGCGCCCTGGGCCGGTCTCGCGGGTGGTCGCCGGGATCGCCGCGCGCTTCGGGGTCCCCGCGGTCCTGCCGGTGATCGAGCGCGTCGAGCGCGCCGAGATCCGCGCCTACACCGACGAGCCCGAGGCCCCGCAGCTCGAGTCCGACGAGCGCATCCACGCCCGCGCCCTCACCTCCCTGTCCCCGGGGTGGCGGGTGCGCCTCGGGCACTCGGTGCGGGCGGGGGTCTTCGGGATCAACGACGGCCTGGTGTCCAACCTCAGCCTCGTCATGGGCGTGGCCGGCGCCCAGGCCGACTCCACCGCGCTGCTGATCACCGGCATCGCCGGCCTCCTGTCGGGCTCGCTGTCCATGGCCGCCGGGGAGCTGGTGTCGGTGACCTCCCAGCGCGAGCTGCTGCTGTCCGAGGTCCAGCTGCAGTCCTCCGACCTCGCCCGCGCCGACGACGACGCCCCCCACGAGCTCCACCTGCTGCCCGAGGCCGAGGTCGAGGGCCCTCGCCCCGCCAACGCGCCCGACGCGCCCGACGCGCCCGACACGGCCGACGCGCCCGACGCGCCCGACACGCCCGACGCCGCCGGCGGCGCGCGGCGTGCGCATGAGAGCGAGCCGACCGGGGACTCCGGGCTCATCCCCCGTGGGACCGCCGTCCGCGCGGCGATGTCCAACGGCGGCGCGTTCGCGGTCGGCGCCGTGGTCCCCGTGGCGCCCTTCGCGGTCCTCGAGGGGATGACCGCGGTCCTGGTCGCGGTGACCCTTTCGTCTCTCGCGCTGTTCCTCGTGGGCGCGACGCTGAGCCTGCTCACGGCGCGGTCGGCGTGGTTCGCCGGGCTGCGGCAGCTCGCGATCGGCGCGATCGCTGCCACGGCGACCTTCGCGATCGGGTCGGTGATCGGCGGTCTGGTGCAGTGACGCGCGTCGCCGGTGCCCTCGAGGCCCGAGACGCCGCGCGGTGCCGTCCCGGCTTTGCCGTGCCGCCGACCTGCCGACCGGGACCCGTGAGCGCCACCGAGCCCGAGCCGAGCGGTGCGTCCGCCGGCGGTGATGCGGAGGGGAGATGACCGAGCGCGCTGCCGTGGCGCAGGCTGACCGCCAGCACGGCCAGCCCCACGCCAACGGCCTGGCGCCGCGCGCCGAGCTCCAGATGCTGGAGGCCATCGGCGAGGCGGTCGTGGTCGTCGACCCTTCCTGGCGCATCACCCTCTGGAACGCTGCGTGCGAGGCGCTGTACGGCTGGTCGCGCGAGGAGGCGCTCGGCCACTCGCCGCTGCCGCTGCTGGTGCCCGAGGAGGAGCACGCCAAGGCCCAGGCGCTGCAGGCGCGCGTCAGCGCGGGGGAGCCAGCCCGCGACGAGGTGCGCCTGCGCCGCCGCGACGGCACCCCGGTGTCGGTGCTGCTGACGCTGGCACCGCTGCGCGGACCCGATGGCGGGATCACCGGGATCATCGGCGTTGGCGCTGACCTCACGACCCAGCAGCAGGGCCGCCGCCTGATCGAGCGTCGCGCCCGGCAGCAGCAGCTGGTCGCCGAGCTCGGCCAGGCCGCGCTGGCCGGGGAGCCTCCCGAGGACCTGGTCGAGCGCGCGCGACGGCAGCTGGCCTCCCTGCTGGAGGCCAGCACCGAGCTGGTGCCGGTCTCGGCGCGGATGGCCCACGCGGATCCGCCGAGCGCCTGGGTGCCGGTCGGCGCGCGCCTGCGGCTGGCGGTGCGCACCCGCCACGACGCCCTCGACGAGCAGGACCACGCGTTCCTGCAGGCGGTCGGCAACGCCCTGTCGGCGGCCGAGGAGCGCCGCAGCGCGCGCGAGCAGCTCGAGCGCGTGGCCTCCCACGACGTGGTGACGGGCCTGCCCAATCGCGTGCTGCTGATGGACCGCCTCGAGCGCGCCCAGGCGGCCGCCAGCCGCACCGCCGCCCCGATGGGCCTGCTGTTCCTGGACCTCGACGGGTTCAAGCACATCAACGACGCGCTCGGCCACGACGTGGGCGACCGCATCCTGCGCCGCGTCGCCGACCGGCTGCGGCGCGTGATCCGCTCGCAGGACACGGTCGCTCGCTTCGGGGGCGACGAGTTCGTGATCCTGTGCCCCGACCTCCCCGACCCCGAGGCGGTCACCGGGATCGCCGAGCGCGTGCAGCGGGCCTTCGCCTCGCCGTTCGTCGCCGACGGCGCGGAGCTCACGCTGACCGCGAGCGTCGGCGTGGTGGTGGGCGACCAGGAGCGCGACGGCGCCGCGCTGCTGCGCGACGCCGACACCGCCATGTACGCCGCCAAGGAGCGCGGCCGCAACCAGCACGCGGTGTTCTCGCCGGCGATGCGCGAGCGGGTCCGCGAGCGCGTCGACACCGCCGACGCGCTGCGCAAGGCGCTCGACGGCGACGGGGTGGTGGTGCGCTACCAGCCGATCGTGTCGCTGCACGACGAGCGCCTCGTGGGCGCCGAGGCGCTGGTGCGCCTGGCGCTGCCCGACGGCTCCACGCTGTCGCCGGACCGCTTCATCTGGGTCGCCGAGGAGGTCGGGCTGATCCACGAGCTCGGCGAGGCCGTGGTGCGCCGCGCCTGCGCCGACGCCGCCGCCTGGGTCGCCCGCGATCCGACGCTCCGCGTCGCGGTGAACCTCTCGCCGCTGCAGCTGGCCGACGAGCGCCTGGTCGACCGGATCACCCGCGCCCTGCGCGAGGCCGGCCTGGCGCCCACCAACCTGGCCCTGGAGATCACCGAGTCGGCGGTGCTGCAGACCACCGGTGCCGAGGCGCTGCTGACCGAGCTGCGGTCGCTTGGCATCGAGCTCGCCCTCGACGACTTCGGCACGGGCTACAGCGCCCTGAACCACCTGCGGCTGCTGCCGGTCGACGTCGTCAAGATCGACCGGTCGTTCGTGGCCGGCCTCTGCGACGAGCCCACCGAGCGCGCGCTGGTCGGCGCGACCGTCGACCTCGCGCACGCCTTCGCCCTCGCGGCCACCGCCGAGGGCGTGGAGACCGCGACCCAGCGCGACGAGCTCGCGCGCATCGGCTGCGACCACGCCCAGGGGTTCCTGTGGAGCCCGCCGCTGGACGCCGCCGACCTGACCGCGCTCCAGGCGCGCGGCGCGAGCGCCCCGCGCGCCCCCTAGCGGCGGCCGGCGTCGGCCTCGGCCTCGAGCTCGGCGCCGAACACGGCGCGGTAGGTGTCGGCGCCGAAGCTCGTCGGCAGGGGCTCGCCCTCGACCAGCCGGTAGGGACGCTGGCCGCCCTCGCCCCGTTGCGCGCGCAGCAGCAGCGCGCGCTCGGGCTCGTCCACGAAGCCCCGCGCGAGCTCGTAGAGGTGGGTGACGTAGACCACCCGCACGCCCGCGTCCAGCAGGGCGGTGGTGACCTGACGGGCGATCTCCGAGCCCTCCCGCTCGTTGGTGGACGACAGCGACTCGTTGCACAGCACCAGGTCGCCAGGCTCGGCCGCGTCGACCAGGGCGCTCAGCCGGCGCAGCTCCTCGTCGAGCTTGCCGCTCTCCATCTCGGCGTCCTCCTCGCGGGTGTGGTGGGTCAGCACCCGCGGGGCGAAGGAGGCCCGCAGCCGCGTCGCCGCGACCGGCAGCCCGGCCTGGGCCATCACCTGGGCGAGGCCGACGCTGCGCAGGAACGTCGACTTGCCCCCCTGGTTGGCGCCGGTGACCATGAGCAGCCGACGCCCGCGCGCGTCGACGTCGTTGCCGACCGCCTCGGGCACGCGCAGGGCCAGGGCCGCGTCGACGAGGTCGTCGGCGGCCAGCGCGTCGGGGTCCTCGGTCAGCTCGGGCCAGCACTGGGCCACCTCGCGCTGTGCGAGCGCGCGGTGCAGGCGCTGCGCGCCCACGTAGAAGGCGAGCTCGTCGCGCAGGACCTCGAAGAAGTCGAGGATGTGGTCGGAGGACTGGGCGAGGATGTTGGCCACGTCGTTCAGCCCGCGCTCGCGCAGCTGGGCGAGCGAGCGCGCCGCGGTCTCGTCGCGCTCGGGGATGACGAACGACAGCCCGCCGCTCTCGCGCTCCAGCATCCGGGCCAGCCAGCCCCGCCGTGGCGGGCGGTGCAGCACGTGGTCGCGGCTGGCGTTGCCGCGCCCGAGGCCCGCCGACAGCAGCACCCCCTCCTCCAGCTTGAGCTCCTCGAGGTGGCCCTCGAGGACGTCCAGGTAGGCGTCGTCCAGCTCCTCCGCCAGGCTGTCGCAGAGCCGGACCATGCCGGCCGAGGACAGGAGGCCGCGATGCGACTCGGCCACCCGCCGCAGCCGGCGCAGCGCGTCCACGAGCAGGTCCAGGAGCCGTCGCGCCTGCATCAGGACCGTCTCGGGGGAGGAGCCGAAGCGCCCGAAGAACAGGCGGCGTCGCCCCTCCAGCGCCTCGGTCGCCACGCGGTACATGGTGGCGAACGCGTCGGGGTCGGCCAGGGCGTCGGCGGCCACGGCCTGACGGTGGGCGACCACCGCGGGATCGTCGGCCCCAGCCAGGAGCACCCAGCGGGCCACGCGGCGCACGTGGTCGTCGTCGGCGGCCATGGCGTCCAGGACCGCGTCGAGCGACAGGTCGGTGGCGAGGTCCTCGAGGCGCTCGGGCAACGGGTCGCCGACGGCGACGTCGCGGTCGGGGTGCAGCAGGAGGACCCTCATGCGCCCACCCGCTCGCGCACGCGGTCGTAGGTCAGGCCGTGGCGCTGGGCGAGCGCGGCGGCGTAGGCCAGGCCATCGGCCGGGCGGCGCACGATCTCGAAGGTCCGCGCGGTGGGATCGTCGGCGCGCACCTCGCCGACGAGGCTGACGGTCTCGGGCCCACCCTCGGCGAGCTCGTCGAGGAACGTCACGTACACGCACAGCGCGCCGAGGTCGCGGATGCGCTCGAGGAGATCGTGGCCGAGGGCGACCGCGTCGCTCAGCGTGGTCGAGGTGAACAGCTCGTTGAGCACCAGCACGCTGTCGGGCGTGGCCTGGTCGAGCACCTCGCGGATGCGCACGAGGTCGTCCTCGAGCTTGCCGCGCAGGGTGTCCAGCGACTCCTCGCGCTCGAAGTGGGTCAGCACCTGGTCGGCCAGGCCGATGCTCACCTTGCGGCCAGGCACCGGCAGCCCGAGCGCGGCGAGGTGGTGGATCTGGCCGACCATGCGAGCGAAGGTCGTCTTGCCGCCCTGGTTCGGCCCCGTGACCACGGCCACCCGCTCGCCGGGGTCGAGCCGGAGGCTGTTGGTGACCGGCGCCTTGCCCTGCGAGGCGAGCTTGCGGGCCAGCGCGAGGTCGAACCCGTCGTCGATGATGGTCTCGCGCGCCCCCGGGGTCACCGTCGGGTAGCAGAACGGCAGGCCGGCGTTGCGCAGGGCCGCGAGGTGCTTGCGGTAGCCCAGGAACAGCTGCGCCTCGCGCTCGAACGTCACCACCGCCGGATCGGCCACGTCGCGATGCTCCTCGGCGAACGCGGCGAGCCTCGCGAAGGTGTCGGGGAAGAGCTGGGAGACGAGGCCGAGGATGCGCTCCTCGACCCAGGTCATCTGCGACTCCGGTGGCAGCGGGGCGCGATAGTCGCGCGCGTCGCGCTCGCGGAACTTGGCGAACGCCTCCTCGATCTCGGCGCGATAGTCGGGCTGGCCGACGTCGTGGTGCACCCGCACCCGCCGCCCCTTGATGGTGATGGCGTAGCGCACCTGCGCCAGCTCCTCGGCGATCGCCTCGGCGTCGCGGACCAGCGCCGCGAACGACGACGAGGCCACCAGCCCCTCCAGGTGATCGCGCAGGGCAGCCAGCCCCTCGGAGCCGAGCTCGTGGGCGCTCAGGGACGCCCGCAGCTCCTGCACCGCCTCGACGTAGACCAGCGCGGCGTCGAGGCGCCAGCGATGCTGCTCCTCGGCCTGATGCCGGCGCTGGGCCATCCCCTGGTACCGGCGCATCCGGCGCATGCGGTCGCAGAAGGCGCTGACCGCCTCGGCGATGCCCTCGTCCTCGAGGTCGGCGAAGACCCGCTGGCGGCGGGCGATGACCTCGGGGTCGTCCAGGGGCACCCACAGCAGCGGGGCGAGGTCGTACTCCTCGCGCCCGCGCACCACCTCCGAGACCACCTGGTCGAGGTGGAGGTCGCCGAAGGACGCGGGCTCGGCGGGTCGCGCCGACGGCGCCGTGGTCCCCTCCCACAGCAGGCTGCGAAACGTCACGTTGGCGCGCTCACCTCCGAGCGGTCGCGGGGCGCCTGCGGCCGAGCGTCCAGGGGCGCCGGCTCGCACCGCGCCGTGGCCAAGCCTAGGGCTGGGGTGGGCGCGGTGCCGCTCGGCCCGCGCGGTGGCGGCTGGGGCCGTCGGCCCCAGCCGCCACCGCGCCCTGGACTACCGGCTCGCCGGCGCGGTCGTGCGACGCGCGCCACCGGCGCCGTTGCCACCGACCGAGCCCGACCCGCGCGCGCCGTTCCCGTCGCGCGGCGCGGAGCCACCGGCGCCGCGACCAGTGCTGCCACGGGACCCCGAGGCCGCGCCGCTCGTGCTGACGCCGCGACCGCCCGGGCCAGCGGGCGTGCTCGCGGCCCCGGAGTCGCCGTCGATGACCTCCTGGAGGCGCTGGGCGGTGCGCCGCAGGTCCAGCGCGGAGGAGTGCATCGTGGAGGCGAGCTCGGCCGAGCTCGTGGCGGCCTCGGCGATGCCGTGGATGTTCTCGGCGACCTCGCCGTTGCCCTGCGCGACCTCCGAGACGCTGCGGGCGACCTCGGCGCTCACGCTCTGCTGCTCCTCGACCGCGGCGGCGATGGCCTGCTGGCGGTCGGCGATGCGCGTGATCACCTCGGCGACCTCGGTCATCGTCTGCACCGCGTCGCTGGTGCCCGAGCGGATCGCGCTGACCTTCTCGGTGATGCGCTCGGTGGCCTCGGACGTCTCGTTGGCCAGGGACTTCACCTCGCCGGCCACGACGGCGAAGCCCTTGCCCTCCTCGCCGGCGCGGGCGGCCTCGATGGTGGCGTTGAGCGCCAGCAGGTCGGTCTGCTGGGCCACCTGGCTGATGAACTCGACGACCTCGGCGATCTCCTTGGAGGCCTCCTCGAGGTGGGTGACCTGGCTGCTCGCGCGCTCGCTGGTCTCTCGGGCCTCCTCGGCCACGCTGTTGGCCTCGGCGGCGTTCTGGGCGATCTCGCTGATGGCCGAGTCGAGCTCCTCGACCGCCGAGGCGGCCGCCTGGGCGTTGGCGCTGACCTGCTCGCTGCCGCCGGCCACGGTGCTGGACTGCTGCGCCGACCCCTGCGCCGCCTGATGGGCCTGCTCCGACAGCTGCTGGATGGTGCCCGAGGCCTGCGTCAGCTCCTCGGACGCCGCGCGCACGCGGCGGCTCACCGAGCGCGCCACGAGCCAGGCGGTCCCACCGCCCAGCAGCACCAGCACGACCGCGAGGCCGATCATGATCCAGCGCGCCGCGGCCTGGGTGGCCTGCAGCTCGGCGATCGGCACGCCGACCATGGCCACGCCGATCGGCTCGTCGGAGAAGTCGGTGATGACCTCGTGGCGCACCGCGGTGGGCTCGCCGCCGAGGTCCATGCGCGTCTCGTGGGCCTGCCCCTGGAGGGCGCGCTCGAGCACCTCGGCCTCGACCAGGGGCTGCTCGCCGACGCTCGAGGCGAAGGTGGTGAACCCGTCCGCGCCGGCGCCGACGGCCTCCCCGTCCTCCACGCGGTCGCCGCCGGCGAGGTAGAGGGCGGCCTCCACGTCGTTGTCCTCGGCGAAGTCGACGAAGAAGGACTCGCCGAACGACGAGCCCACCTCGAAGGTGCCGAGGTGCTCTCCGGCGCGCTCGACCGGGACGACCGCGCGCATGCCGAGCCCGCCCACGCCGAGCTCCAGCCCGGTGATGGGCGCGCGCTCCTCGTTGGCCAGCACGACGGTCTCGCGGAACGACGAGAGGTCGTCCCCGTGGTCCTCGGGCTGGTGCACGCGCAGGAAGGAGGTCGCTGGCGGCTCGTGGAAGTGCAGCTGCTCCACGCCGTGCTCGTCGCTCAGGCGAGCGAACGGCTCCTCGGTGAGCGCGAGGAGCCCCTCGCGGTCGCGCGCGCCGAAGGCCTCGGTGACCCCGGGCATGATGGCGAAGGTCTCGGCCAGGGCCTGGGCCTGCTCGGCGGCACCGTCCAGCTCCACGTGCAGCGCGTCAGAGGTCCGCTGGAGCTCGCGGTCCTCGGCCTCGGTCACCAGGTCCCTGGCCGAGAGCAGTCCCACGAGCATCATGGCGCCCACTGCGAGGGCCACCACCAGGACCGTCCCGGTCAGCAGCTGCCGCTGCATGCCCATCTTGCTGCTCACCTTGGCTCCACTCGTTGGCCCTCGTCGTGGCGCACCGGGCACGACGGTCGTCCCGCGGGTGGATCGCGGAGGGTCGTCCCCGATGTCGCCGAGCCTGTCGACCGGGTCGACGCCGGGTGAAGCGCCGAAGCGGGCGATCGCGCCCAGATCGCTGCGTGGGGGGAGAGCCCGATCAGCCGGGCAGGGCGGTGCCCGATCAGCCGGGCAAGGCGGTGTCCGGGGCGGTGGCCTCCCACGGCGAGGGTGGTGGGGCGAGGCGGCGGTACTGGCCACGGAACCAGGCCAGCGGGTCGTCGAGGTCGCCCACGACGAGCTCCTCGATCGTCCCGTCCAGCAGCACCGGGTAGCCGACCGCGCGCTCCTCCACGAGCTGGCACCCGGCCCAGGTGGCGACCTCGGTCAGCACCGGCCCCCATGGCGTCTGCTGCACGGGCAGGTCGCGCAGCAAGCCGCCCGGCGCGGGCGCGAGCCCGGCGAAGCGGTCGGCGAGCTGGCGTTGGTCGCGCGCGAGCACGTGCACCGCGAAGCGGCCGGTCGCTCGCACCGCGTCGAGCAGGTCGGCGAGGTCGCCGACGGTGCCCAGGACATGGGAGGGCTCGCCCTCGGCGACGATCGTGGAGGCCACGGTGAGGCCGGTGGCCTCGCGCCCCTCGCCAGCGGTCCACACCGTCACCCCGCTGGTCAGGCGGCCGCGCAGGCGCTTGATGGGGCGGTCCTGCTCGTCGCTCATCCGCGGGCCTCCTCTCGGCGTCCTGCCGCCCATGATCGCGGCAGCGCCGTCGATCGCCGCGCCACCGCGGGGATCCTCGCATCAAGGCCGTGAGATCGAAAGCATGGCTTCTCTGCTATGGTCTCTCGTGACGCAACGGCGCGTCGTTTCGCCCCGCTCGGGGCTTGGCGGCGCGTGCGTCATGGGCTCCGAGTGGTCCCGGTCCTGCACGATCCTCGGAGGTGGCCCCGTGACGTCTGGCCTGCATCGCTCTGCTCTGGAGGGCGTCGACGACGCCGCAGCGCTGCTCGGCCTGCCCGACTGGCTGCGCGGGGTGCTGCGCCAGCCCGAGCGCACCACCGCCGTGCAGGTGCCCTACCGGGCCGGCGACGGCGAGGTCCGCGTGGTCTCGGGCTGGCGCGTGGCGCACTCGACCGCCCGCGGGCCGGCCAAGGGCGGCACGCGCTTCCACCCCGAGGTGACCGGCGAGGAGGTCGCAGGCCTCGCCACCCTCATGAGCCTCAAGACCGCGGTCATGGACCTGCCGCTCGGTGGGGGCAAGGGCGGGGTCGCGGTGGACCCCAAGCGGCTGAGCGCCGCGGAGCAGGAGTCGCTGACCCGCGGCTACACCCGCGCGATCGCCCACGCCATCGGCGTGGAGCGCGACGTGCCCGCGCCGGACGTGGGCACCAGCGCGAGCCACATGGACTGGATGGCCGACGAGCACGCGCGCGTCACGGGCGTGCACGAGCCGGGCGTGGTCACCGGCAAGTCACTCGCCGCGCACGGCAGCCTCGGCCGTGACACGGCCACCGCCGCGGGCTGCCGGTGCGTGACCCGCGCGAGCGCGCGTCGCCTCGGCCTGCCTGCCGATGCGCGCGTGATCGTGCAGGGGTTCGGCAACGCCGGCGCCCACCTCGCCCGCATGCTCGCCGCCGAGGGCATGCGCGTGGTCGCGGTGTCCGACAGCGGCGGTGGCATCACCGACCCTGCCGGCCTCGACGTCGCGGCCGTCGAGGCGACCAAGGCGCGCCACGGCTCGGTGACGGCCCACCCCGGCGTCGCTCGCGTCACCCACGAGGAGCTGCTGGCCCTGCCCTGCGACGTCCTGGTGCCCGCGGCGCTGGGTGGGGCGGTGGACGCCGACGGCGCGGCCGCGCTCCAGGCCTCCCTGGTGGTCGAGGCCGCCAACGGCCCGTGCACGGGTGCTGCGGACGCGGTGCTGGCCGAGCGGGGGATCACCGTGGTGCCCGACGTGCTGGCCAGCGGGGGCGGCGTGACCGTCTCCTGCTTCGAGTGGCAGCAGAACCGCGCGCGCGAGCGCTGGAGCGCCGAGCAGGTGGGACGGCTGCTGGAGCAGCGCATGGAGCGCGCGCTGGAGGGGCTGTGGCACGCCGCGGAGCAGCGAGGCCTCCCGTTGCGGCCGGCCGCGACGGTGCTCGCCGTCGAGCGGGTCGCCCAGGCCGTCGAGGCCCGCGAGCTCGCCCCGGCCGCGGTCCTCGCCTCCTAGCGCAGGGCGGCTGCAGCAGGCCCCCACTCCACTGGCCGCCAGGGGCCGATGGCTACCCCCAGCGGCCCCGGTGGGCTACGGTGGCGGCGCGCCCAGCGGGTCCGGCCGCCATGCGGCGCCGATCGGTGGATGCCGCAGGGAAACGGAGCGCGCGGTGGCCGGCGAGCTGACCATCGGGACCGACCTCCTCGACGAGCTGATCGACGGGGTCTTCGTCGGGGACAACCTGGTGCTGCAGGGCGAGCCCGGGGCGCCGCTGCCGCTGCTGGTCGAGCGCTTCGTCGCCAGCGCGCGCACGTCGCTGCCCACGATCGTGGTGACGCTCACCCCGCCGGAGGAGCGCGCCGAGCTCGGCCCGCTCGAGGGCCTGCGCGTGGTCGACTGGTCGCCGGTGCGCACCGGCGTGCCCTCGCGCTGGCCCGACGCCCTGGGGCCGGAGGCCACCATCGAGGAGGCGATCGCCTCGGTCCACGCCGTCGAGGAGGAGGTCGGCGAGGGTGCGGCGTTCGTGCTCGACCGCCTGTCGGCGGTCCAGGAGGCCTGGGACGACGACGCCGCGCTCCAGCTGTTCCTGTCCACCTGCCCTCGGCTGTACCGGCGGCGCAGCCTGGCGCTGTGGCCGGTCGAGGCCGCGGAGCATCGCCCGGCGTTCCTGCGTCGCCTCGAGGAGATCACCCAGGTCGTGGTGGAGCTGGCCGAGGTCGCCGAGGGCGGCACGGGGCTCCGGGCGCGCGTGCGCAAGGCGGACGGTCGCGCGGCGGG